>NZ_CP012040.1:942857-1257142 GCF_001050135.1 Cyclobacterium amurskyense
TTCCGGAGCCAATTATGGCCCATGGGTACCTCCCTTCGTCGCATTTTTGGAACCGCACCCTAATCCTGTAGGGGAAGGCTTGGGTCATTTCTTTGGCGCCATGCGCGTGGATGCTTTCCGACCTGCAGACGAATTCAAAGATCATATGGACAATTGGATCGGCAGATTTAGAGAAGCTACACCAATAGATGGGCATGAGAAAGTATTAATTCCAGGAGATCCTGAACGTGAACTGGAAGCAGAAAGAAGAGCCAAAGGCATTCCTTTACTTACAGCAGTTGTAGATGATTTACGCGCCCTTGGCGATAAATTGGGCGTTGACTGGGAATAATCCAACGATATCAATTGAAAATAAAACAATTTTTAAAGACTTTAGGACCGGGTATTCTCTTTGCGAGCACAGCCATTGGTGTTTCGCACCTAGTGCAAAGCACGAAAGCAGGTGCAGAATATGGCTTTGGCTTGGTGGGATTTATTATCGCAGCAAATCTATTCAAGTGGCCTTTCTTCGAATTTGGCTCCAGGTATGCAGCAGCCACCGGACAGTCACTAATCGATGGCTACCAAAAAATCAGCCCTTGGTTTTCCCGTCTGTATTTGGGGATAAACCTCGTCTCCATGTTTTTTGTAAATGCAGCTGTGAGTTTAGTAGCAGCAGGTTTTTTACAAAACTTATTCAATATTGAATTGGCCGCTATCTATTTCTTTGTTCCATCAGTAGTCTTGTTACTTTTCTCTTTTTCCTTTCTGGCACTGGGAAGGTATTCACTGCTAGATTCTGGAATTAAGATTATTGGTAGCTTTATGTTTGTCAGCACGCTCTTGGCATTCTTTATTGCAATTTTCGATGGCCCAAAGGTACCGATTCAAAACTTCTCTATTTTTGCTCATCTTACACCCCATTCATTGCCATTTGTAATTGCACTGATGGGCTGGATGCCGGCAGCCATTGACTCCTCCACCTGGAACAGTCTCTGGACCATTGCCAGAAGCAAACAAAGTGGCTATGCCCCCACCGTCAAAGAATCGGTTTTTGAATTCAATATTGGCTATTGGATCTCTGCTACCTTGTCCATTTGTTTTGTAGTGCTTGGTGCTTTTTTGCTTTTCAACACAGGGAACCTACTTCCCGACAATAATGTAGCTTTTGCCACTGGGGTGGTCAATCTCTATACCGCACAGCTGGGCTCTTGGACATTTATAATCATTGCCGCTGCAGGTTTTTCCATTATGCTAGGCACTTGCATTGGGGTCATGGATGGTTATGCCCGCTCCACGGCAAGGGTAATTGCCGTGATGCGCAATCAGGAGGAAAAGCAATCAGATTACCTGCTCTGGCTGGTGCTAATCACCCTTGGAGGCATGCTGGTCATCGGTCTTTTTATGGCTTCATTTAACCAACTTATTGGTCTGGCCACCACTATCTCTTTCCTGATAGCGCCCATTATAGCGATGCTTAACTACAAGTTGATTTTCAGCCAACATTTAACAAAGAAACAACAACCTGGCAAGGCCATGCAATGGCTTTCCATTGCCGGAATTGGCTTTCTTTTCCTGTTTTCATTTGTACTTATCTATTTCAATTGGTTTCAATAGGCCTGCAAATGTCCTCGATTTCAATTCGAAATGGCTCGATATTCCCGTATAAATCCTCCGGCCCACTTGTCAAGAGAGACAAAGGGAGATTTATTTCGTGAATATTCTAAAACCACTAAATCAATACTTTATCAAACTCCACCTCCTGCGCGGCCAATACAAAGACCTTAGTAGGCAGGGATTTGGTACGTTCTTTTAACCTTACATAATAATCTTCGAAAGCCCCTTCTTCTTCAGGCACTGCCAAGCCCATCATGATCATGTCGCTGTTTTTTGATTCTTCAGCCATGATGTCCCAAAAATTTCTACCATCAGCAATTAATATCTGGTAATCAAAACCGGTTCGCATTCCTTCAAAAATCCTATCTAAATTTTCCTTTGCACCCCCATAAGCTTCCTTATTGGGAACTACCATTTTCACATTTACAGAAGCCTGTTGCCATTCCCTACTGTTTTTTAACAAGTAGGCCAAAATGATCATCAAACTACCATTTTTCTTTAATCCTCCCCACCATATATCAATAACTTCTTTCTTCTTGAAACCTATATTGTCCTCATCCTGAACAATGATTACGTTTTTCTTGGATTTAAAAAAGTGCCGTATCATTTCTGAATAAGGAAGTAAATTCCTGTTCTCTCTGGTATCTCCCAGCAATATCGTATTGGGCACCAACTGCCCCAAACCATAGGAATTGACCATATGCATGGCACCTGAAAATGGATCTGGCGCCCTGACCACCCTAACCAATGCCTGAACATTTTTGTTGACCAGGTAATCCATAATTCTATTCTCAAAATCTTTTACTTTCTCCTGAGGAACATTGGATTCAGACACAATGGTGGTCACAGTAAACAAGGCATTCCCATTCGTAATGTCATCCGCAAGTTCTATCAAACGCCACCTTTTCCCTGGTGACCCTGACAAAACAAGGATATTGGGCCGCCAGCTTTTGGCATTGCCTTCTTTTTCTAGCCTGAATAAAGCGTACCTGATAATGGAAGAAAATACTCCCCTCCCTAAGCCTCCCCAGGTCGCTTCTATTTTTCGCCTTTCCAGCCAAACAAAAATGATAGCAATCACAAGAAAGGCCATAAATGTGGCCAATGCATTGATCAATAACATCACACCCGCACAACCAAGCGCTCCCAATAATGAAAAAATCCAATGCACCTTAAATTTAGGCCTGAAAGAAGCACTACCCAAAAACCGCTCTGTGGCCGCAGTGATATTTAAAACGGCATAGGTGGTTAGAAAAAACATGGTTAAAACAGGAGCAATAAGGTTTAAATTACCGAAATACACTGTTACCAAGGTCAAGCCAATGGTGAAAACCGTAGCTGCACGGGGAATTTTCTCTTTCCCCTCTACTTTACTGAATATCCCCGCCCATTTAGGCAATATTTTATCATTGGCCAGGGCTTGTAATACCCTGGGAGCCCCCAATAAACTACCTGTTGCACTAGAAAGGGTTGCGCCCCATATGCCAAGCACAATGGCTCCTCCCCAAATGGCGATATCCTGCATGATCAAGGGATTTTCGATCAGGGTAGAAGCATCTGCTCTGCTCGCCAATATTACTGGCAAAATCATATAAATCAAATAGCCTACGCCTATGGCCATAAAGGTACCCTTGGGTATGGATTTGGCTGGATCTTTTAAATCTCCCGACATATTAACGCCGGCCATAATACCTGTCACCGCGGGGAAAAAGATGGCAAAAACCTGCCAAAAATCAACAGATTGAGCAGCAGGCACTCCCCAAAGCTCAATCTGCGAATCTTCCATTGGACTGCCCAAAGCCAGGGACAATAAGGAAATGGCGATTAAACCCATGATAAAAAACTGGGATTTAATGGTCGCGGTAGTGGAAAACAAAGCCAAACCGCCTAGAAACAAGGTTGTAATTATGCCAACCCATTTTATATCCAAAGTAGGGAAGATAGCGACTACTGATTCCGAAAAACCAATAACGTACAAAGAAACAGAAAATGCCTGGGCCAGGTACAGGGGTATCCCTACCGCCCCACCAATTTCTGCCCCCAATGACCTACTGATCAAAAAGTAGGCGCCTCCACCTTTGACCGGTGCATTTGTGGCAATGGCAGAAATGGACAAGGAGGTCAGGAAAGTAATGGTTGTGGAAAGCGTTACGATCAATAGGGTCCCAATCAACCCCACATTTCCCACTACCCAACCAAACCTCAGGTACATGATTACACCAAGGATAGTAAGTAAAGAGGGAGTAAAAACCCCTCCAAAGGTACCTAGCTTGGTAGAGCTGGTTTTGTTTATATTTCTGATGTTCATACGAATGTTCTACTTTCTAAATACTGGCTTTTTGATGGGCTTTAAGTTTTCATTCAGGCCAATTTTGCTGGCCATTCTTCCGAATGAAACGGAGGCTTCAAAACATCCAATAAGCTGGTAATTCCTTAATAACAATCCATATCCCCCTCACAGCACAATTCCTTTGGCAGGACCTTATAATCCAAAGGAAAGGCACAGCCATTGTTCACGCAATTGCAAAACTCGAGTTAGGTAAAAACTAAGGTTAATTTGGATCGAAAGCTATTTATTTCTTCTTTTTTAGCAAAACTACCCAATCTAAATCGGGATCGCTTGGAGCTTTTCCCAGAGCCGTCATACCTTCACCTGAAACCTCTTTTAGCGCTTCATTCTGGGACCAATTTCCCGTTCTGGGATCGAACCATTGAATTTCAAACACCCCGGCAGGCAAATTGAGTTCCCCCTCTCCTACTTCCCGGAGATAAACAACATATACCTCTTCATTGGCAGAAAGCACCCAACTATTGGCATCCTGCGATGTTTGTGGCTCTAGTTGCTGATAGGGAATACCACTTTCAGTAAAAAAGCTTTTGGCATGCTTCATTATCTCCCAATAGTCAGTATATTTCCTGTAATCCTGAATCCTTAAATCCTCTCCTTTTCCAATATATACTTCCATTCCAGCAGCTCCGGCCATTAGGGATGCCCAAAGAGAATTCTTCCTCCAGGTAGCTACTTCAGGAAACTCCGGACTTGTATATGGCTCATCATAGGTGACCACCCATGGATGTCCGGCTGCTTCGGACTCATTCCGCCAATGCAAAATACGTCCATAACCATGCTCAACATTTTGGTAATTTCCTTGAAAGCTAATCCCCGTATAAGATGAGTCCCCCAGCAAATCTTCAAAAATGGCATCCGTGGTAGACGGCCCATTATGGACAACGATTAATTCATTATAAGGAAGCAAGTCACTTAGGTATGCTGCAAATTGTTTTCTCTGGTCAGAGCTAATCGACTTTCCATATGTGGGGTCTTTTTCCCAGCCGTTCTCCTCTCCTATATTCCAGGTAACTGCATTGAGATAACCAAATCTCGCTGCCAACTCCCTATAAAAGACCTTTCTACTGTTTGCAAAATCGCCTCCTTCATTGTGTTCAAAGTAAGATTGATTCTCTTGTTCTGACAATACAAACTGAGTCATCAACCCTTCTTGCATCATGTAATCAAAAAGATATTGCCACTGATCTAGCTTAGAAACATCGTATAGATAATAATCGTCTTTGCCTTTCCATGGAAAAGCCGCCTTGCCATCGCCATAAGCATTCATTAATAAAAAATAATGGGAATTGATTCCTTGTTCTTTCAGGTAATTGATCACTCCTACTATTCCTTTGCCCTTATCTCCTTGCCATAAAAGGTCTCCCTCTTTCCAATCAGAGACATGGTCCTTATAATCTCTATCCGTGTCGGTTCCGTCAAAACCTTTGTATTGAAGCAGTACTTCAGGAGCATTGGCTCCCATTTTAAAAAAATAATCCCCATTGCTAAATTGAAGGAAGTGCTCCCCTATATACTGTAGTTTCCCTTTGCCCAAAAATCCAGACTCGGACCTATCTTCTGGCAATACCGTAAAACTTCCTTTTTGCTTGTCAAAGGCCAAACTGCTAGCAGTGGAATTGTCTGTAGCAATGGCTATATTTTCACCTTCCAAAAATCTGACTTCATACTCCCATTCACCTGCTTTCAGAGGCAACAAATGCGCTCTCCAGATCTTTCCTGTTTCTGCACCAGTTTCACCAGCATTTCCATCTGCTGCAAAATAACCTGGAACAAGGATCTGCTGACCATCAGGATCCGTAAAACTCATTTCCATCCGGTAATTCAAAAATGTCGATTTATCTTCAGTAAGTTCTGGCCCCTCCCATGAAAAGGTCAACTTTTGGTAGGCCTTGAAATTCCCGGTAATATTTGGTGTTTGTCCACAGGAAACAAGAAGAAAACCTATAAACAAAAAACATATCATTGATATACGAGGCATAAAATCAAATTTAAAGGTTGGAATCAGCACTAAATATAGGAAAAGCAAAGACTAATTCATAAAGAGTTTTTCCCTTATAAATAAAAGCTCAAAAAGCATGGAATTCAGCTTACGGAAAATGAATGTAAGAATCAATATGGACAAATAATGCGTATTGCACAGGTCATTTACACTTGAAAAAGCCACAACTTTATGGATTGATATATCGTGTATCTTTGTTATTAGAAAATAAATAAAAGTGCTCTAAATAAATTGGAAACATGAGAAACCTTAGCCAAATAACAGCGGTGACGATGTTGGTCTTTTGGACAACATCGTCCTTTTCACAAGCGCAAGAAACAGATGCTGCAAAAACCCAGGCCATCAACAAGAGCTATATGGATACTTCCATTCGCCCACAGGATGATTTTTTTCGGTATGTCAATGGAAGTTGGCTGGCTACAACTGAAATCCCTGCCGATCAGGGCAGATGGGGCAGCTTTTTGGAATTGAGAGAGCTAAGCATCGCCGGCGTAAAGCAGGTGATGGAAGCCGCCAAGGCCAATATAAGCGAATACCCCGAAGGCTCAGACCAATACAAAGCCATCGCTTTCTATACCATTGGAATGGATTCACTTTTGGCCGAAAAAAGAGGTCATAAGGAATTGCTACCCTGGTTTGATCAGATTGATAAGTTGAAATCAAAGAAAAACCTACAGGCCTTTATTGAGAAAATCCACCCTGCAGGAGTAAGTGCTTTTTTCAATATGTATGTAAGCTCGGATGCCAAGGACTCTGACAAAAATGCCTTGTACCTAAGACAAGGGGGACTTGGATTGCCTGACAGGGATTATTATGTGGATGAGAGCAACGAAAAATTCAAAGAAATCAAAGCCAAATATGAGGCCCATATTTCCAAAGTTTTTCAAATGCTTGGCAGTTCGGAGAAAGAAGCAAATAAATTGGCTACCGACGTTTTATTACTTGAAAAAAAACTTGCAGCAGCCAGTAAGACGAGAATTGAAATGCGCGACTCTGAGGGCAGGTACAATAAATACTCGATGGAAGAACTCCAGAAAGCCACTCCTTCCTTGGACTGGTCGAATCTAACCAAGGCCTTTGGAGCCCATTCCGATGAAATCATCATCAGCAGTCCTGATTTTATGTTGGCGCTGGAAGAAGTATTTAGCGAACTAAAACCAAAAACCTGGCAAAACTACCTTAAATGGCACTTGGTACGTATGGCTTCTCCCTACCTCAACCATGACTTGGTGCAGGCCAACTTTGATTTTTATGGTAAAGAACTGCAGGGCACAGAGGAAATGAGAGCCAGATGGAAAAGAGTCTTGAGCAGTGCCGAAGGTGCTGCGGGCGAAGCCATTGGTAAATTGTATACTGAAGAATTTTTCCCGGAGGAGGCCAAAGAGAAGGCCAACGAAATGGTCAGCAATATTTTGGCAGCCATGGGCAACAGAATCCAGCAATTGGACTGGATGAGTGAAGAAACCAAGGCTAAAGCCATGGACAAGTTGGCTACTTTCACAGTGAAAATCGGCTATCCTGATACTTGGAAAAGTTATGCGGCCCTGGAGGTAAACGACAATGTAGAAACCGCTTCCTACCTAAGCAATGTGATTGCTGCTAATAAATTCCAGTTCAAAAAAAACATGGATAAACTGGGCAAAGAAGTGGACCGGTCTGAATGGTTTATGACCCCTCAAACGGTAAATGCCTATTACAATCCTACCTACAATGAAATCGTATTTCCTGCAGCCATTCTTCAGCCCCCATTCTACAATTACAAAGCAGATGCCGCTGTAAATTATGGAGGAATAGGTGCTGTCATAGGGCATGAAATCTCACATGGTTTTGATGATCAGGGAAGCCGTTACAGCCCGGAGGGAAATCTGGAAAACTGGTGGAAAGAGGAAGACCTTGAAAACTTCCAACAAAGAACCGGACAGCTCGTCGCTCAGTATGATCAATATGAACCTATAGAAGGACTGAAGGTCAAAGGACAGCTTACCTTGGGAGAAAACATTGGTGACCTAGGTGGTGTATTGGTGGCGTATGACGGATTACAAAAGCATTTGGAAGAGCATGGCGATCCGGGAAAGATTGATGGGTTTACTCCTTCTCAAAGGTTTTTCCTCTCATGGGCGACCGTATGGCGCACCAAAAGCAGAGAAGAAGCACTCCGAACTCAAATACAAAATGATCCCCATTCTCCAGCCCAATACCGCGCCAATGGCCCATTGGTCAATGTGGACGCTTTTTATCAGGCCTTTGATGTCAAAAAAGGGGATCAAATGTATGTCGCACCTGAGGAGAGGGTAAGGATCTGGTAAGACCAGTCATTTACCTGTTAGGAATAAAAAAGGTGCTGTTTCATACAGTACCTTTTTTATTTTAGGCATTGATACTGTTTTGGTTATGGATTGACCACGCCTTTCAACTTGGCTATATGGCGCACATAATAAGGTAAAATAAGCCTTCCACTATTTTTAAAAGAGAATATTTAAAGGAAATGTTTGAATAAATATACTTTATTGGATTTTTTTATTAATTTCTAATCAGAAATAGTAACGATTAAAAGCAATTTTCAACTAAACCCAAATTAATATGTGTAAAAACCACGGTGTGGCTTATTTAGAACCCGGTAAGGTAGAGGTACAAGAAATCGATTACCCTAAATTGGCCTTAGGCAACAGGAAATGTGAACATGGTGTCATTTTAAAAATTGTATCAACCAATATTTGTGGTAGTGACCAGCACATGGTAAGAGGGCGCACCACGGCTCCAAAAGGACTAATCCTAGGTCATGAAATCACTGGAATAGTAATTGAGGCAGGCAGAGATGTGGAGTTTATCAAAGAAGGTGATCTCGTATCCGTTCCCTTCAATATTGCCTGTGGAAGGTGTAGAAACTGTAAAGAACAAAAAACAGGCATTTGTCTTAATGTAAACCCTGCCCGACCAGGCGCAGCTTATGGCTATGTGGACATGGGTGGATGGGTTGGTGGTCAATCTGAATATGTAATGGTTCCCTATGCTGATTTCAATTTATTGAAATTCCCGGACAAAGACCAGGCCATGGACAAGATCAGAGACCTTACCCTACTTTCAGATATCTTTCCTACAGGTTATCATGGAGCCGTAACAGCAGGCGTTGGTCCAGGATCCATCGTATATGTTGCAGGCGCAGGGCCTGTTGGCTTGGCATGTGCAGCTTCTTGCCACCTTTTGGGTGCTGCAGTAGTGATTGTGGGAGACATGATTCCTGAGCGGCTAGCACAAGCCAGGAGCTTTGGTTGTGAAACAATTGACCTTAGGGACAAAACACCACTTGCTGATGCAATTGCTGAAATAACGGGTGAACCGGAAGTGGATTGTGCGGTAGACTGTGTGGGATTTGAGGCCAGAGGGCATGGTGGAGATGCTGACAAAGAAATGCCTGCTACGGTATTGAATGCCGCCATGGACATCACTAGGGCAGGAGGAAGCATCGGTATCCCAGGTTTGTACGTGACAGGTGACCCAGGCGCTTCAACGGAAGCGGCAAAAGAAGGCAGCCTTAGCATCAGATTAGGATTGGGCTGGGCCAAATCCTGTAGCTTTCATACCGGCCAATGTCCTGTTATGAAATACCATCGCTCATTGATGAATGCCATCTTATACGATAAAATTCAAATCGCAAAGGCAGTCAATGTTCAAATAATATCTTTACAGGAGTCTGTTCAAGGGTACAAAGACTTTGACGGAGGTGCCGCCAAGAAATTCGTGATTGATCCACATGGGATGATTCCGAATTGATTCAGTCAGTTGGAAATTTTCTAAAAAAAAAAGCCACCGATACTAGATATCGGTGGCTTTTCCTATTGAACCGACCTGAAAAGTAGATTGATTCAGGAGGAAATAAATGTTTGTGCTGATCGGTAAAGTCCACATAAAATAGCAGGATATTTAAGATTAAATTTCATTAACTGCAATGCTTAACGAATCCAAAAACCCAAAGGGGTGACAGTTTTGTAGCCAAGGCTGTGAAGCCTTGGTAATAACGATCTGCACGATACGGTTTTGGCGGTATTGTTGCTTTTTTTCTGCAACAATACCGCCAAAATCATTTAATATGTATTTCCTGAACCACGGTTACAACGCTGTTATATTTCGCCATGTCGACATGCTTTTTTTATTTTGAAAGGGTGATATCTACAAGCGATGGGTGAAGCCCATCGTTAAAAAGCATCCGATTTTTCAAGCCCTGACAGGGCGATATAATTTCCTCTTTGCACAACGCAACATAGTATTACACCCTTCCAGGGCTTGGGTATAAATCATTGATCCCTAACACAGGGCTTCACCCTGTGCTTTGATATCTCGCCCTGTCAGGGCTTGAGAACTTTAAAATACCCAATAAACTTTCTTACTGTATTTAATATTTCCGTAGAATCTGAAAGGATTAAGCCATGGACGTATGTCAATGGGTAGAAAAAAGTAAAATACAATTGTGGCGTGTTGTTGCTTTTTTTTTCTGCAATAATGTTGACAGAATCGCTTTCGCCTATAGTTATCCTAATTTCTACCTGTTCATTTTTTCCATGATGAAAAAACGAACCAAAAAAAATCAAGGCTGTATGTAAATCTTAACGCAAAATGAATCACTCCCAGGCTAAACAAAAAAAACTCGGCCGAAAAGGCCTCAAACAGTTTTTTGTTTTTAACGCCATTGAGCAATCCATTTTACTAATTTCCATAAGGCCGAAAAAAATAAATAGAATTGAACAAGCTTAGGCAACTTAAGCCATATAGGCTAGATATTTAACTTACCCTAGAATTCATTTTCGCTTGACATTACTCCCTATGATAATATTGACGGAAAATCTTAACCAACCCAAAAACCCCATAGGGGTGTCACTTTTGTAGCCAAGGCTGTAAAGCCTTGGTTAAAACGATCTGCACGATACGATTTTGGCGGTATTGTTGCTTTTTTTTTTCTGCAACAATGCTGACAAAATCATACCCTCATTAAGAGTAGTAAGGATGAAGGTGCTACAGCTTCTCTATGGATATGTGGACTCCATTATTCATCCTATTCTATTCGGAATATCCATTCTTTCATGTACGATTCGGTCAACTTTCAGAAGTTCCCCATCTACTTGATAGACGATGAAATGAGCATTAATTTTAATCATTCTGTGGTTAGGTTTTATGCTGAAAATTTGCCTTCCAAGTTCTGGGTTTTTACAAACGTTATTGATTTGAGTCATTATTTGCTTGACATAATTATCCGCTTGTCTTAAAGACCAGTTTGTAAAGGTATATTCCCAAATGTTTTCTAAATCATTAATTGCTAACCTACTTAATTGGAATTCCAATTTCATTTCGAATGTTTTGCATGCATTCTTTCTAAAAATTCTTTGGGATCAAAATCAGTGATATAGCCACTATTTTCTCCTGCTTCAATTGCTTCTTTTAAAGCCGTTATTTTTTGTTCTTCTTCTTCAATTTTTCGTAACCCTGCTCTAATTACTTCACTCGCCGAAGCATACCTTCCAGAAGCAATGCTTTTTTCTATGATGGATTCAAAGTGCTCTCCTAGAGTAATTGAAGTATTTTTTGCCATTTCCAATTATTTTATTTTCAATATACCAATTATTGGTATTGATATCAACACTGTGCTGTCATTTTTCAATGATAGGCATATAGGTAAGAGTTCTTGAGTTTCTAGATTCCAAAAACCCCAGAGGGGTGCCATTTTTGTAGCCAAGGCTGTCAAGCCTTGGTTAAAACGGTAAACAAAACTTGATTTTGGCGGTATTGTTGCTTTTTTTTCTGCAACAATACTGACAAAATCACTTTCGTAAACTATAAAAAAGAAGAAAGCCACATCCCTTAATACCCCAAATCCTTAGAAATAAAAATTCTCTCAACTTGCCCCATACTTGTTTTTAAGAAAAAAATGGTGAACTCGTCCGATGGTGTACTTTCGTTTTTTTAATTATTTGTCTTCATTTTTAGTGTGATCTCTCCAATATTGTATGCATATATCGAAGCGGGAAGAAAAGTAAATCTCAAACCTTGTATTTCTTTCATCCCCATATGATTAATTGAAGTGATAACGGCAGATTTAAGGCTATTTGCTTCACAAAAGTTAATTAAACTTTTCAATTCTTGGGGTTTATCGAAATATCGGTCACTCCATTTAATTTCTACTCCCCAAACAGGTTTATAGTTTTTATCATCTACCAAAACAAGATCTACCTCCCCTTCATTTCTGCCGTCTTTCCATCTAGCATAAGTTAAATCTAGTTGCTCTCGATGCATCCATTGTGAAAGAATTGCTGTTTCAACCATGTTTCCCATTTCTGGGTCTGTTTCACTTATAGGGGAAAATAAAGCCGTGCGAAGAGATGGGTTGGTAAGATATACTTTGAAGCTTGTGATTCTTTTTAATCTTTTCGCATTGACACCAACCTTATTTAATACCTTAATTAAGAATGCTGCTTCTAAATATTCGAGATATTTTTTTAATGTATCCTTTTGAATCCCACTTTCTCTAGACATGGTCTCATATGAAAATTCATTACCAGTATTATAAGCTATGTAGGTGAAAAATCTGTTTAACTCCTGAACATCTTTGATTCCGTACAAGCTTGGAAGATCTCTAAGTAGCACTTTGTCTACAATGTCATTTTTCACATACCTACCCATGTAACCTTGTGTTTTTTCAGATAACACAACCTCTGGATATCCACCAAAATTTAAATAATGGACAAATTCTTTATTCAATGCTTTAGGATCATGAGTTAAGCAATACTTTATATCCTTGGACCCATATTGAATCTCCCCTTCAAACATTAAGTGGTCTAGTTTTTTTAAATGTATGTATTCCTGAAATGTCAATGGAGGCAACAAGAAATCAGTGAATCTACCCGCACCACTTTCCGTACTGTGCCATTTCAAAGCTGCTGCTGCGGAGCCAGAAACGATAAATTTTATTTCCGGATATGAGTCAACCAATACTTTTAAATGTCTTTCCCAATCTTTCAAGTATTGTATTTCATCAAAGAAGACGTAACAACCGTTTAGGTTTTCAAGGCTTAAAGAATCTTTACATAAAGTTAAAACATCCTCCAAGCTTAAATTGACATAAATTGGATTGTCAATCCCGATAAAGAATAATCTATGAGGATTCGTTCCTTCTTTCAGTAAATTTTCTATACAATGAAATAACATTACAGTTTTACCAACCCTTCTAGGCCCCATTAAAACTAAAGCCCTCTTAATGCTCCTTTCAAGGACGAATGAATAAAAGAGATGAAAGTATAATCTCCTAGACATTGAGCTATAGGTGCTCGGTATCTCTTTGGTAATCCACCATGGATTTTCATATCGAAGACGTTCAATAATCTTTTCTGTCGGAATAAGGTTCATCATTACCATATTTTCATCTTAATAAAGCAATATAGTAAATTTAAATAGATCATAACCTATCTATTAATACAAATAATGGAACTTTAGGAGAAATACATAGTAAATGGATAGTTAATTGGACAATTACTCAGCTTGTCGCAAATAAGCATAACGGTTAGTTTAATATTCTTTCTCCATTTTTAAAGTTCATCTCTTCTTTAACCCGGATTATGCAATAGGATTTCTCCGTCCTGACAATAGTCAGGGGTGAAGCCTGTCCCGTGTTTACGGGAAGTGTTGCAATCGCAAGAAAATCAGGCTGTTTGGAGATTTTAGCATAGCAGGGCTATGGTGAAATTGAAAACAGCAACGAAGTGGCTGATTTTAAAGCGATTTCGGCACGTAATAGATTGTCTATTGCATATTTCGGGTTTAAGTTTCCTTAACTCCCTAATCAATATCCTAGCGTCCCATCTAACACTTTAAAGCTTAACAATACTTTATGTGGCCGTCCTACCCTGATGCCTAACGAATACCCAAAAACCCATAGGGGTGTCACTTTTGTAGCCAAGGCTGTAAAGCCCTGGTTAAAACGATCTGCACGATACGATTTTGGCGGTATTGTTGCTTTTTTTTTCTGCAACAATGCTGACAAAATCATTTAATGAGTGTTTTCTAAACCACGGTTACAACGCTGTTATATTTTGCCATGTCGACATGTTTTTTTTTATTTTGAGCCCTGAAAGGGTGATATCTACCAGCGATGGGTGAAGCCCATCGTTAAAAAGCATGCGATTTTTCAAGCCCTGACAGGGCGATATAATTTCCTCTTTGCAAAACGCAACATAGTATTACACCCTTCCAGGGCTTGGGTATAAATCATTGATCCCTAACACAGGGCTTCACCCTGTGCTTTGATATCTCGCCCTGTCAGGGCTTGGGAACTTTAAAATACCCAATAAACTTTCTTACTGTATTTAATATTTCCGTAGAATCTGAAAGGATTAAGCCATGTATGTCAATGGGTAGAAAAAAGTAAAATACAATTGTGGCGTGTTGTTGCTTTTTTTTTCTGCAATAATGTTAACAGAATCGCTTTCGCCTATAGTTATCCTAATTTCTACCTGTTCATTTTTCCCCCTGAGTTGCTGTGCTTCAGGGCAGGTCCTGAGCGAGTTGCAAATCAGGGCAGGCCCTGAGCGAGTTGCAAATCAGGGCAGGCTTAATTCAAAAACGAACCAAAAAAAATCAAGGCTGTCAAATCTTATTTCAAATGATGGGTAATCGTTTAATGAACAGATGTCTTTTACGTAGCCATCATTTGATTTTTGGATCAGGATTCCAGGCTAAAAATGAGTGGATCTCCTTGTGGGAGCTAACTCATTTTCTTAACGCCCTCCATCCTACTCCAAAAACCATAACCTTTAAAGGCCGAAAAAACCTAATACATTGTGCTTTCAAAAAGAAACGTAATTACCGATATAAGAATTTCCATCCAAAGACGGATAGTTTACGAATCCCAAAACCCCATAGGGGTGACAGTTTTGTAGCCGAGGCTGTGAAGCCTTGGTCGAAACAATCGCAACGATAAGATTTTGGCGGTATTGTTGCTTTTTTTCTGCAATAATGTTGACAAAATCACTTTTATCAGGATCATAAAATATAATTCATAGGGGAATTTAACCTTTTGAGATGGTTTGTTGACTTTTTCTAATAGTTACCCTTTTCTTTTCCTGTTCATTTTTTCCTTGATGAAAAAACGAACCAAAAAAATCAAGGCTGTCAAATCTTATTTCAAATGATGGGTAATCGTTTAATGAACAGATGTCTTTTACGTAGCCATCATTTGATTTTTGGATCAGGATTCCAGGCTAAAAATGAGTGGATCTCCTTGTGGGAGCTAACTCATTTTCTTAACGCCCTCCATCCTACTCCAAAAACCATAACCTTTAAAGGCCGAAAAAACCTAATACATTGTGCTTTTAAAAAGAAACGTAATTACCGATATAAGAATTTCCCTCCAAAGACTTAGGCTAAATTGTCCAATGCAATCCTGTACTGCTCTAAAATTCCGGCTTCTGAAAATTTGGGTTTACTGGCCATACAAATTGAATTTAAAGGTTTATAAAAACATCATGAAAATTCCCATTCATAACCAAACCCTCACCCGATCACCAACTCACTACATCACAGCATCACTAGTTCACCACATCACTTCATCACTACATTATCCGATCACTACATCCCCATTCCTTTCAGTTCATAATTTGTACTCCTTCCTCCTGCCGCTTCTTTTTGTAGGATTCCTTTGTCAATTAAATCGTTAATATCCCTAACAGCCGAATCTTTGGAGCACTTTGCAATCTTAGCCCATTTTGAAGAGGTAAGTTTTCCATCAAATCCGTCCATAAGCTTATTCAATAATTTCCTCTGACGGTCATTCATTACTGTGTCAATGTGTTTTTGCCAAAAGTCTGCCTTAAATAACACCCTTGTCAAAACAGAATCTGTTGCATTTAAAGCATTAATCAAGCAATTTAAAAACCAGATAATCCATATGGTTATATTTAAATCTCCTTTTTGTGTTTTCTCTAATATATCATAATACCCCTTTCTTTCTAATCGAATCTGAGCGGACATACTATAAAAGCGTTGGTTACTTTTATCAGACCGGGCTAAAAGCATATCTGTCAATGCTCTTGCTATCCTTCCGTTTCCATCTTCAAAGGGATGAATTGTCACAAACCATAAGTGGGCAATAGCAGCTTTAACAACCAAATCAACTTTACTATTATTAAACCAATCTATCAATCGAGTCATTTCTTTTTCTACCAAATCAGAGTCAGGTGCCTGAAAATGTACTTTTTCTTTCCCCAATGCTCCAGATACAACCTGCATTGGTCCGGTAGTATCCTTTCTCCAGTCTGCTACAGTAATCTTGTACATCCCACTTCTTCCTGTCGGAAATAAAGCAGCATGCCAATCAAAAAGTCTTTCTGTCGTTATAGGGTCAAAGCATTTTTGAGTTGCGTCAAGCATCATTTCAACGACTCCTTCAACATTCCGATCAGATTCAACTGCTCCTGCGATTTCCATTCCTAATCTGCGAGCAATTGATGATCGCACTTGGTTTGGGTTAAGAAATTCACCTTCAATTTCCGATGATTTTAATACATCCAGTGTTAAGGTATCAAGTAGGGCCTCATTTCTCAAATCAAAACCCAATGTTTCCATTTTTCCAATAAGTCTGCCTTGTAAATTTCTTGCCTCACTAAGTAAATCCAAGAAATCATTACTATTCCAAGTAAATGCTGGCCAATTGTCTTTTTGATGTATAAAAGCTTTCATTCGATGCATCATTTGTAACGAAAATAATTTTTATTCGACGCAAATCAAAATTAATCGTTGCAAATTTTGCATTAAATATCTCTCTTATTCATTGCACGGCCCTCTCTTTTATTGGTAACGACCAGGTATGACATGAGCCTCGGGACTCATTAAACATCTACAATCTAACTGATCTGCAGATCAGTTTCAAGTAACTACTTAGAGGCATATTCTATATCGTTTGTTAGTCAGGGTTTAGTTTTCTTATCCATATTGTTTGGCGTTAAAGTATTTCACTTTGTTTGTTTCACCGTAATTAATAGCTTGGTAGGCTAAAAAAGGAACAGTTAACACTCCAATCAGTCCAGATATTGCATAGATGTAGGATGTTCTGAAAAAGTATGGCCACAAGTAAATGAATATTCCAGTTGTTCCACCTAGAAAAATCAACAGTGCTAAAAACTAACAACTTTACTTTCTTCTGCCTTTAATTCGTCTACATGATACTTCTTTTTAGTTCCACATGAGTTACAGCTCAAATTGATTCGTTCACCATTTTTTTTTGCCAGACCAAATCTGTCAGACGCATTTGTCTTCAAATTGATCTCCGATCTGCATTTTGCGCATTTTGTGCAAATTTTCATTGGCCTTCTTCATATTCAAAATCCTCAATATTCAACTGTTTCTTATTGTCCCAATTTTTCTTCCATTGTTCTTTGTTTAGAAGTCCATTTTCGATAATGTGAACCAAAAAAATATTATTCGTCTTGATAGACGTAATCACCATGAACCTCGTTATAATGGCAATACTTTGTATAAGTAAAAAGGGCTTCATCTGATCTTAGCCATCATTTGATTTTTGGATCAGGATTCCAGGCTAAAAATGAGTGGATCTCCTTGTGGGAGCTAACTCATTTTCTTAACGCCCTCCATCCTGCTCCAAAAACCATAACCTTTGAAGGCCGAAAAAACCTAATACATTGTGCTTTCATAAAGAACCGTAATTACCGATATAAGAATTTCCATCCAAAGACGAATAGTTTACGAATCCCAAAACCCCATAGGGGTGACAGTTTTGTAGCCGAGGCTGTGAAGCCTTGGTCGAAACAATCGCAACGATAAGATTTTGGCGGTATTGTTGCTTTTTTCTGCAACAATGCTGACAAAATCAATCCGTAAACCGGCCTTACCTTACTACCTTGCCTAGCGCTTCTAATAGCTGTGGATTGTCTTCTAATCCAATCCGGACAACTGCGTAGAACTCACTCATCCAGTCATCCATCTTTGCAAATGTCGCATCTTTCTCTTTTGTGGCGTCTTGTGATTCGCCTTTTTCTTGCAAGTACTCAGATCGTGCTGCTTCTATGTCTGAAATCATCGCCTTTGCAGCGGCTTTTCAGTTGGGATCTGTGATCTGTGCCTATTTTATGAAAACACCAACATGAAGGCTATTCAAAACCATCACCTATCACCACATCACCCTGAGCCTGTCGAAGGGTGCCGAAAGGATAAACCATGCTGTTCCAATTGTCAGAATGCTTGGTTATTGGCCCACCTTTTTTTATTTCTTTTTTCAACCAAAATAATACCCTGTGTCTATAATTGTATTTCCATGTAGCCTTTCTACAGTTAAGTACCATTCAGCATAATTATGGCCTTTAAAAGCAATGTAAATTTTGTCATTGTCTATGTTAAGGTCGTAGTTCTTAGATACTATCATTTGTTCTAATTCTTGATAGTCTGAATCGTCCAATATTCTTTTGCTTATCCATTTAGCTTCATTAAGCCAATGGTCAATATTGCCGGTTGAATGATCATCATTTGACTTGACTAGCTTGCCTGAAAGGCCAAAGTGATAACAACCTCCTCTTTGAGCATACAACGTATCAGCGTTTTGGAGAAGAATGGTTGCAGTTTTTGTTGAAACATTCCATGTGTAATTTTTAAATTCCGGAATGTGCTGAATGAACTCGTCCGATTGTGTGGTTAGATCAAAAATGCAATCGTCTTCGGTCTCCTTTTCCGAGATGTTATTTGATTCTTGATTTGTCGATTGCGTTCCACTTTCTGGTGAATGTTCAGTCTCATTAAATACTAAAGTTTCGTTTCTGCTCGCTTTTTTAGAGCAACTAATTTGAAGTCCCAGGATTAGAAGGATAAGTATTCTCAGTTTCATTTTACGAAAATGTGGTAACGTTCTGGCTAAACTTCGTTTTATTGTAATTTAGGTTTTGCACTGTTTATTTGATATCCTTTGGTCTTTATATTTAATCACAAATTCCTGCGCCTCTTTTATTGTCTTCGGCCATTCAACATAACTATCGGATTTGCCTTCCTGAATTATTTGTTGAAATGGAAAACCTTCAGAAACCAGAAATCTTACTAGGTCCCAATTTTTCTTATCAGTTTTTTTTGGAGGTCTAAATCTGTGATTGAGCAGGGTCATGTCGTTATTACATTCAGGGCAATCCCCGATTTTTAAATTGGTTAAATCGGACCCTAAATTCTCGACCCTATAACACTCCAAACAAACTAGCTTATGTCCCATATCTTTTAATTCAGCACAACATCCGAATACAATCACATTCCTTCTTTCAACTTGCATGTATATGCATTATATATCAGGATTTTGCAAAAGGAATTCGGCATAGGCGGCTCATTTTTCATCTGCTACTGATTGTTTTAGGTCGTAGGCTTGTCTGGTTTCGGATAGCATTACTTTGCCTTCTCCAATCTTTGCAGCATCATAACCTAACTCTGCCATGATCGCTGCGATTCTCGACTGGGATGCCACATTGTCCAATGCAATCCTGTACTGCTCTAAAATTCCGGCTTCTGAAAATTTGGGTTTACTGGCCATACAAATTGAATTTAAAGGTTTATAAAATAGTATGAAAATCCGCATTCAAAACCAAACCCTCACCCGATCACCAACTCACTACATCACTAGATCACCCCATCACTACATCTCCCCATTTCCTTACATCTCCCTTCCTACCACCTACAATTGCATTCCTACTGCTTACATCCCTGCTCCTACGACTTACATTTGTGTTCCTACCGCTTACATCCCTGTTCCTACGAGCTACATTTGCACTCCTACCGCTTACAAGCCTATCCCCATTCACAACTCGCTAAGTCATTGACTCTATGGCTATAACTATGAATATAATAAATTTTTATGAAATCAAAAAATAATGAGAAGACCATACTCCATAGTAAGCCAAATTCCAAACATCATTTCAATGTTCCATTGAAGTTTACCCTGAATATTTCTGCGATTTCAGAACTGCATTTAGACTAGGCTGTTCCTGCCGTCAGAATGCTGTGTTATTGGCAAACGTTATTATTTTATCTTTTTCAATTCAGCAGGGTGCTTTAATAACACCTTGTCATTTTTAGTCACTTCTAAGGTGAATGGAGGCGTTTCTTCTGATCTTAAAATATTTACATCAACTATATAGCTATATTCTCCATTTGTAAATGTGAAATGGTGATTTCCACCGCTACCATCTGGAGTCCATTCTCCGTTGTTAATGACTAGATCAGGTTTATTTGATAAGTCAGATTCAATTGACCAAGAAGCATATCTATACTTTTGATTTTCTAAAAGGTCAATTCGTAAAATAAACTTTTCAGTTTCAAGAGTATGAATCGGTTTTATAAAGTCCTTCAGGTTAATGTATAGCTGTTCTCTTTCGGACTCAATCCATTTTTCTTCTAGGGCTTTTTCTTTTTCAGAAGTGTAATTTGTTGTAAGAAATTGACCATCATAGTCCAACCAAACAATTCCATTATGAAGCATAATTCCACTCCAACCCATATCAGTCCAATCTTCTTTGATATTCGAACAGGAAATAATCGAGGTCAAACTATCGTCAAAAATTTCTGAGTATCGTTTCTTTAATTCTTGTTTGTTATTTATTGAAGGAATTGGGTAAGGTCGTTCAATTGGATAGGATATGATTGAGTCAAGTTTGTCAATGTCCGAGTTTATTATGCAGTCCACAAAATACTCAACAACACCTTCATATTTAGTTTTGGAAAACTGAGAGAAACCGTCAGTAAAACCAAAAATAAAAAGCAAAATTGTCAATATTGATTTAGTCATTTTTTAATGTGTGCCTACTAGTTTATAAAATCAAACCAGGTTTCGGCCCTAAGCATTTAGGAGGGAGGCATTGATTACCTAAGGAAACCTAGGTTTTTGAGTTTATTTAATTGAATGTTAAAACATCTTGTTTACTTGAATAATTATTCAAAAATAAAAAAAATTAGTTATCGACTTAGGACAAAATTCAATCAATACTTCTTATTTTAAGAGTTGGAAACATAACCATATTTTTTAATCCATTAAAATAATTTCATCAAAATCGTCTTGCGTAAATTTAACCTTGACCTTTAAAAACTTTTCAAACTCCTTCAAATAATTCGAGACTTCATTAAATCCACTAGCAGATTTATCTTTGGACGTCAAAAATATCTTTATCACCCCATTTTCAGGAATAACTATCAACGAAAACTTATTAAACAATTCTAGCATGGATTTTTCCTCCCCTTGTTCTATAATTTTTATGTCATGAATTTCCGCATGATGTTTAAAATTAGTACTTATAACTTCAGGACAACTATCCAAGTTACAAGCTACTGAATAATCTCGTAAACTATTTTAAATCTCTTCTAAAGATAAAACCTATTAATTAAATTAACCTCATTTTTCTTTATTGATTTACTTTTCATGATCAAATTATTATAAAGTTTAAGGTATTTAGACTGATAAACAAAGGAAATTTATAGGTAGGGTTTACACCTATTGTATTACCACAACTTCCTGTCACACTACCATTAGGACTATGAGCTACAGCCGTCTTAAAATCTATTTAATACAACTAAGAAATATAGTAAGTGATAGGCAGAAAAGTATTTTACATTTGGATAATAGCCATAGATTATATTCTGCTGTTAGACGTAGGCCATTCCTTTTAAACATTTTTTAAACTAGGATTTTCTTCAGTATAATAATCACCTACACAATACCTTTTATTATTTAATTCTTTTGGTATAAAAGATGTTGTATAAATGACTTGATAAGTTTCTCTATTGAAATCCTTTAAATATTTAATAAGAATTCTTTGGAAATTATGAACTCTTTCAAATTCAATACCTTTATCCTCCATATTATCACATAAAATAAACCTTGGATAACGCATTCTTTTGATAGAAAGTGATGTAAGAAAAATTGCAAACCTCGCTGAATTTTTCAGGTAAAAACTAGAACTGGCTGAATATTTAGCATTTTTATCAGATATAAAGGCTAAATTATTTCGATAATCAATATTAAATTCTTTTGCCTCAAAAAATTCTTTTTGTCTTTTCAAATCATTATTAAGTAAATAAACACCAACTTTTTCTATTTCTTTATTAATATCTTTTTTAAGTCGTTCTTGTTCATTTTTTAATCTATTTATTTCATATTTATGAAAAGAAATATCTGATTCAAGCTCATCAAGCCTTAATTTTTTAGCTTGATAAAGTTCAGCATTTTCAAGCAGTGTTCTAAGTTGTAGTAGCTCACCTTCGATAAAGCCACGATCAGAATACAACTTATCTATTCGTTCCTCTCTGAAAGATCTTACATCTTTAATTGCTTGATTAACACTTACCTGAATCTGATGAAGTTTGATATTTTCTTTTTCATATTTTGCTTTTTCTTCAATCAGTTTTTTTTCTTTAATGTTATTTAATTTTTTTGATTCTTTTATCTGAAATGATATTTCTTGTTCAATTTTTCTTGCCTGGGTAATCCCAACACTGTTGTCAATTTTTTGTTTACACAAATTGCAATGATTAGGTGAGTCAACTGGAATTAGTTCAGAAAGACATTCAGGACAATTAACTAAGGTAAAACCACCTAAAAAATCTCTAGTAATTATCGACTTTCTTACTGCACTAAGTTTATTTTCTAATGCCTTAATAAAATAATCAGTATCCTCTATTTCAAGTTGAATTATTCTAATCCGATTAGTTAAATCTTTTATTACATCCCTTTGTTTAATTGCATTCTTACTAAGAGTTTGAAACTCTAATTGAGACTTTTTTGTATAATTTACCTTCTTATTATTTTCCTTAAATTCAATAATTAAAGAATCTAAATCGACAATTTCTTGTTCTTTATTGGATATTCTTGCGTTTATATTCCCCGGTATCAAATCAGCTAGATTAGGGATAAACTTTTTAATGACTTTTATTTCAGATTTTAACTCATCTGATTCCCTTTGATCCCTCTCTAATTTTTGTTGAAGGTCATAAAGATTTTGATTGTAGACACCCAATAAAAGATCAGAAACTGTTTCTCTGGTTAAAGATGTATCAAACTGTTCATATAAAAACAATGAATTAGTTGGAGAATCTTGATCAACATATAATAATCTAAGTATTTGATGAAAAGTAATATTATTTTCACCTTTAACAATTGGAAGGTTTAAGTTTTCAAATAAAACATTTGAAAAGCTTTTTTTATTTTCAGTTGTATCATAGTTAAATTTTTGCCACTCGGCAGAAATTAACAATGAATTCTCAAAAGAACCCCAAAAAAAGTAAATCGATTCAATTTTATTACCAATACCATTAATATTAAAACTTATTTGTCGTTTTATAGTTACGGTTGCTCCATTTAATTCAACTTCAGCAACTACTACTGAACACTTCCTAGCCTCTTTTACCCAATCATTAAATGCACCCCCTAAGGCATAAAAAATAAAATGACTTATCGTAGATTTTCCACTACTATTATTTCCTCTTATTATATTTACCCCTTTATGAAATATTTCATCATAAGCAATTTTTCCTTCGTCAGTATATATGACTAACCTATTTAAATACAAATTATTATCCATCATACCTACTTTCTAGCAAGTTAGTCTTTTCTTTTAAACCATCTTTTCCGTAAAGAGGAACTAAAAAAAAGTGTGAAGTTAAGAGTTTAAGAGTATTATCTTCTTGAACAGTCATGGTTTCGAGTTCTTCGTTAATTTTCCTAAAAACATCCTCAGAAATTTTAGTAACCTTATTTTCTTTAAGGTAATCTTTATTTATAACGCCAATTGAAGCTAAATATTTAATTGCACTCATTTGGTATGGTCTAATTTTCTCGAACATTTTTCTATCGTCGAAAATCAATTCGTAAGGATTGTCAGGTCTTAAGATATAGTTTTTAATTAGTTCTTTTATATCTTTCTCTTCTAACTTCAATTTTACATACTTTAACCTATTTGGATACAGAAAATAGTAATCCCATATCCGAAGTCTATCAATTTCTACAAATTCTCCACGGTGAAAAAAAGATAATAATTTCACAAGTCTATAAACTGAGTGATACAAGTCATATGCAGGTTGATAAACTATCATAACACCCAATTTATATGGCAGTTTCCAGTCAAATAATGATACATTCCTTCTATGTCTTCTGAAGTTAACCCCATTATATCATCACACCCTTCTTGAACCAATAAATTTGTTATTGGCTCGGTGATTTTTTCTGAAATAGCTAAAAGAATTTTACTTTCTGACTGATTATCTCTCAGCATTGGCTTAATTATGTTCCTATATTTCCCCAATATAATTGCTAATAAAAACGTAAATATCTCTTGAGCAGGTTCAAAATTTTGATATTTGAGTAACTTTTTATAAAACATTTGTTTTAGTTCAATAAAATCCTCTTCTAAATGACTTTTCTCGGCATTCTCTAACTTCTTTTCTAAGCCAATTGTATCTTTAGGATTTAAGTATCGACTTAAGCTTTCTGAGATTGTTTTTATTTCGTCAACGTTATCCGGATTTTCAAACTGAAATTTAAGGGAAGAAAATAGAGAGCTCAATTTCCCTTTTTGTCCATTATAATTATTTGTTATAGAATTATCATTTCCACCTAAAATCTTGTTACCAGAACCCTCAACTTCAATATCCTTCTGTGTATTTTTGATCATCACAATTTAATGGATTTATCGTCTCCACCAACAATTTTATTTTTATCACCTTTAATTTTTATCCCTTTTTGGATATTTGAAATAGATTTTTTTTTCCTTTTAGAATACCAAGAACCACCTATAATCGCAATGATTAATGCAATAATTGTTGATAAGATTTCGCTTAAATTACCTTCCATATTACAGATATTTTTTTGGTTACACCTAACACTTGTATATCCACGTAATAATTGTGACGTTGCGAATATAGGACATGTATTTTTCGCTATGTCATTTTTATTCCGTTAAATTAACACTTTAGGACAAAGAATCCATTGTACACAGCTACATTTTAATGCAAAATTTTGAGTTTTAATCATAATTCACTGGAATTAAGTGAGTTTACACTTCAAATCTATACATCCTTAGGCCAATCCTTTATTTCCCCCATAATTCATAAACAGTACCCCAAGTAACAACCCCAAAAATTCCACCACAAAAAAAGCCACCAAGACTAATGCTTGGCGGCTTTCATTCCGTGATAATTGAGTACAGACAATAAGTGTCTATAGGCTCGGTTTTAATTGGCTACATCCCACCACACATGGGTGATGTAATTATCGGCTCCTTGTCTGCTTACTGCTGCATTGTAATTTTCTACGTTGAGTACAGGCTCATTGTCTGGGTTCCTTAACCTGTCAGGGAACAATCCTCCGCTTTTACTGTCGGGGTAGTGGATAGGCGTCAAGACTGGGTAGCCGGATCTTCTGATATTGGAAAAGGCTTCATAGCCATTCAGGAAGGTAGCGACCTTAATCGCTAAATAATAAAATCAAGTAAACAAACAGCCTATACTGTTTTACTATGAGGTTAGGCAAATTCATTTGCATCAATAAGGCCAATCATTGGTAGGTTTCTCAAAGTTGTATTATAATTGGTCCTACTCCCGCAATTGACAATAATGTTCCCATCCATAATCGGCTTATAAAAAGTGTCCAATTATTTCTCTTGTTCTATTTTTTCCAGCAATAATTGCTTGACGAATTCCCATTCTTCTTTGAACGCGGTTAACTGTATTTTTAGCCTCTCAAGAGAATCCTCTTCGGTCTCATCTCCTATTTGGGCAGCGATATCAGCCAAAAGATTGCAGCGAATGGCCATCATGGATCCCTTTATTGAATGCGCAATTTGGCTAATGGTGTTGCTATCCTTTTTCTCATACGCCTGATTGAGTTGGTTTATTTTATCCGGCATGTCAGCCAATAACATTGAGATTAAATGTTGCGCACTCTTGATATCCCCACCAAGACTATTTAAAAGTTCGCTATAGCCGAAATGAACTTCATTTGTAGCAATTGCCTCATTTTTGTCCGCATCAGCTTCCTTATCTTGGCGAAAGAATTTCTTCAACACCGATTCAATTTTCTGAACCTCTAGAGGCTTTGTCAGGAATTCATCCATTCCTGCCACCAAACACTTCTCTTTTTCCTCCTTTAATGCTCCCGCTGTAAGTGCAATAATAGGAATATGGGTGCCGGTACTATTTTCTATGGCTCTAATTTGCTTAGTGGCTCCAATACCATCAAGTTCAGGCATCTGTATGTCCATAAACACTATATCAGGATTAAGCTTCTTGTATTGCTCTACAGCTACTAATCCATCCTCTGCTTCGTAAATTTCACTATTGGGCATTAATTGTTGCAACAAAGTCTTGCTTAGCACCATGTTCAAAGAATTATCTTCAGCAATGAGGATTTTTATCTTTTCATGTGGCTCTATTGCACCGTTTCTTTCTTCCGTTTCTTTTTGTGGGCTATCTTTTAAGTCTGGATTTAAGTTGGAGAGATAAATGAATAGATCATTGCTTTTGACAGGTTTGGTTAAGCGAAAACGAACCCCAATTTCCATACATTTTTGGTGAAGTGCTTCATCCTGAGCGGAGGAGGAAAGCAGAATTACCGGCTGTTTTTCAAGGTCTAAATTCAACTTTTCCTTCATGAGGCGAATGGTTTCCAGGCCATTGATATAGGGCATATGATAATCGCAAATGATAACATCATAAGGCAATGCGGTTTCCAGTATTTGTAGTGCCTGAAATCCATTTTCGCAGCTGTCTGATTCAATCTGCCACTGATTAAGCATTTGTTGCAAAATTACCCTGTTATTGGCATTGTCATCAATAATCAAACAGCGTTTTACACCTGCAATCTGTGTGTTGTCTGTTTTTTCTCCTTCTTCAAAATGAGTGGTAATCTCAAAAAAGAAAGTGGTCCCAACGTCAGGTTCACTATCAATATTGATTTTGCTTCCCATTTTTTCTGCAATCATTTGCGAAATGACAAGCCCTAATCCGGTACCTCCAAATTTACGGGTAGTGGAACTGTCTGCTTGAGAAAATGATTTGAAAAGCTTGGCTTTTTGTTCTTTGTTAATGCCGATACCGGTATCTTTTACAGCAATTTTAAAGGTACCTTGATTGCCCTGGAGCGGTAAAAAATCTACCTTAACGATCACTTCTCCTTTTTGGGTGAACTTCACGGCATTGCTTAAAAGATTTGCCAAAATCTGCTGGGTACGAATAGGATCTATATGGGCATAACGAGGCATATTAGGATCTATACTCATTAACAATTCAAGTGCTTTTTCTGCTGCCGAGAATTTGACGATATCGATGCAGTTTTCGAGAAGTGCTATCATATCGGTTTTCACCTCCTCCAGCTCCAACATGCCTGCTTCTATCTTAGAAAAATCAAGAATATCGTTGATAATACCAAGTAAGGTGTGACCTGACACATTGGCGCTATTCACATATTGCTGCTGAACAGGGCTAAGTGGCGTCTTGGTAAGTAAGTCGGTAAAGCCAATTACTCCATTTAGTGGGGTACGGATTTCGTGGCTCATATTAGCCAAAAACTCAGATTTTGCTTTACTGGCTGTTTCTGCTTGTTCCTTAGCAATCTTCTGCGCTTCTTCCGTATTTTTCTGACGTGTAATATCAACATTGGTCCCTATCCAGCGATAAGGTTTGCCCTTTTCATCTCGGAGCAATTTACCACGCGTCATTATCCAACGCCAACTGCCATCTTTGTGGAGACAACGGTGTACTATTTCATATTTTTGGGTGATCCCATTCAGATGGTCGGCTACCGCTTTTTCAATTGAATCGGCATCATCAGGATGCCATAGTCTTTGCCATCCCCCAAAGGAATTTTCTATCTCGGAGTCTTCATACCCAAGCATGGCTTTCCATTGTTTGGAGAAAACCACTTTGTTGTTCACCATGTCCCAATCCCAGATACCTGCTTCCGTACCATCTATGGCCACTGCAAAACGCAGTTCACTTTCCTTCTTCTCTTCATCTACTTTTTTGCGTTCGGTAATGTTTTTATGTGTACCTACAACCCGTGTCGCTTCTCCACTTTCGTTTCTTTCAACTACTTTTGCTCTGTTCAATATCCACAGATACTCCCCTTCCTTATTCCTAAACCTGTATTCATGGCTAAAGGTGTCGCCATTTTCTGGTGTTTGAGTAACTTTATTGATTTCTGCAAATACCCATTCAATATCATCAGGGTGCAATCTGTCCGACCATTCGCTTGCTAGGGATGCAAGCTCGCCTACTTTATACCCCAACATTTCCACCCACGCCTTAGAAAAGACAGTAACTCCATCCATAGGGGTCCAATCCCAGATCCCATCACCCGAAGCATCCATCGCATAATTCAATCGCTTTGTGAGTGCTTCTTTTTCCAATTCAATGTTCTTTCTTTCCGTAATATCCTGCGCTACTCCCCTTAATCCTATAATTTCCTTGCTTTCACTGCGTATGGCTTCCCCCCGAACCCACATCCACCCCTGGCTTCCATCTATTTTAATGGTACTTAGTTCTAATTCATATGGAACCCCCTGATCTTTGGTTAAGGCCAAGTAAGAAGTAAGTTGCTCCCAGCTTTCAGCAGAAAATAACTTCATGTGTTCATTATAAGGAGGAGGGGGTAGCGAAGGATCAAAGCCATAAATTTCATAAAGCTCCTCTGACCAAACTACCTCATTGGTTTTTAGATCCACTTCCCAACTACCTAGCTTAGAAAAATGTTGGGTGTTGCGAAGTAGAGCAGTACTATTTTGAAACTTTAATTCGCTGTTTTTTATTTCTGTAATGTTTTGGTGAGCCCCCAGCATTCTTACTGGTTTGCCATGCTCATCTCTAATCGCTAAGCCACGGCACCTAATCCACACCGTGGAACCATTTTTATGCGTGTATCGCACGGTTTGATCGTAAGGAATATTTGGGTTTTCGAGATGTTTGGTAATCTTTTCTATAGCAACTTTTAAATCTTCAGGGTGAATAATATCTTTCCAAGCCGAAGTTTTGTGTGGCATTTCACTAGGATTGTACCCTAAAACTTCCCAAAATTTAGCATTCATCCATTCTTCTTCGGGATTTTCCAAATCCCAATACCACATGCCATCCAGACAAGATTCCTGAATGAAATCAAAAATTCGCTCATCTGATTTTATGAGTTCGTAAAGTTCTTGTTTGAGGTAATTTGTTTCCATCAATTAGCTGTTTTCACTGTTTAAAAAATACGAATAGCATTTTTTATAGCTATTTTTTAGGAAGGAAGTTGCGTGTATTAAGATTAATCACCCTCGTTCCTACAACTTGCTTTTTTTGGCAAATTAGGTATTTAAGATAAAAATTGCATTGGAACCACTAATATATCAATGATAACCGTGAAAAATGTGAAAATGTTTGTAAAAATAGGTCGTTATTTCTCAAACCAGCACAACCTTGTGTTTATTCATTATTGGTTTAAAGTTTCATAAGCAGTGGGTAGGAAAGTCTACCTAGGACTCTTCATAAAAAAAGCCACCAAGATTTACTCTTGGCGGCCTTCACTTGGTGATAATTGAGTAGGGACAATAAGTCCTTATTGTCTTGGTTTTAATTGGCTACATCCCACCATACTTTGGTTATATAATTGTCGGCTCCTTGTCTGCTTACTGCAGCATTGTAGTTCTCTGCATTCAGTACAGGCTCATTGTCTGGATACCTTAACCTACCAGGGAAAAGCCCTCCTGTTTCATTGTCAGGATAGTTGATAGGCGTCAATACCGGGTAGCCGGATCTTCTGACGTTGGAAAAGGCTTCATAGCCATTCAAGAAAGTAGCTGCCCAATACTGCGTATTGATTTGCTCTAATGCGGCAACGGTATTTGCAGCTCCTACAAATGGATGCGCTTGAAGGTATTCAGCGATTTCCTGATCCGTGATAACTGCTGAGGCATCATATTGATTCAGCATTTTCATGGCTCCGGTCACACCACTTTCATAATAGCTGGCAGCATCTCCGCTGATCCAGCCACGAACAGCAGCTTCTGCCATCATGTATTGCACTTCCGCATAGGTGATAAACATCCTGGGCCCATCTAGCTTGGCATATACGGACCTGTTTACACCGGAATATTGGTGTTCCTGACCAGGGCTATTTGGATTGTAGCTAGGATCAGCTTCCAGGGTTTGCCTGTCCAATCCATTAGGCAAGCCTTTTTGGACGGATGGATCGGTATTTTTTGTACTCACATCCGTAGGATCTGTGTAAACCGCCACGGTATATTTCAGCCTTGGATCATTGTGGTCACTTAGATAGTTAAAGAAAGTCGCGGCTATTTTACCCGGGCTTCTTGTACCCACACTTATCGTCCAGCTCATGCCATTGGCAAGGGCCGCCGAGGTGCCAGTAGCATCTGTGCCACTGATTAATAGATTGTCCTCATTGTCGGTAAATACTCCACCCGCTACCGCTTTTTTAACCCAGGCTTCAGAGGTAGATGGCTCTACTTTTGAAAGACGCATTCCCAATCTTAGCATCATGGAATTGCCTAATTTTTTCCACTTGGCAATGTCTCCATCATAGGCAATATCGGCTGCTGCGAAATTCTCCTTGGAAGCATCCAACTTACTCACCGCATCTTCAAGTTCACTTAACATATCCAAATAGATCTCCTTTTGAGCATCGTATTTGGGCTTGAAGATTTGCTCATAATATCCCCTACTCGACTCAAAATAAGGAATGTCTCCATACATATCCGTCAATCTATGGTAGATGATGGTTCTCCAGATCCTAGCCATTTGGTGAAGGTTGTTGAAATCCGGATCTTCCTCCGTTTGTACGAGTATGTCTTCGATTAGCTTGGCTGGACGAGATTCCGAAGCACTACCGTAAGTAGCATTCCAAAGTTGTTCGTTGTTTCCTTTATGGTAAACGTACTTGTCTCCGTGGTAGTCAAAAATCCCCACATTACTCAAAGAAGCCATTTGCTGTACAAAGCAGGTTCCATAATACAAACTTGTGTTATGGTCTCCATGTGCTGAGCGCAGTTGTGCGGTGGTCAGCAAAAAGGAGGGATTGAATTGTTCGGCAGTTACTGCATTTGGATCCTTATTGAGCTCCTCAAAGCCTTGGTCGCAAGACGCCAGGATCAAGAGACAAAATAATAGTGCGCTATTTAACAGATTATTTTTCATGATAATTCGGTCTATTATTGACATTAAGATTAGAATTTAAGGTTTACATTCACCCCTAAACTCCTTGTAGGAGGCAAGGCACTGGATTCTACACCTTGACTGTTTCCCGGATACAAATTGTTTTCAGGATCAATTCCGGGAGAATGGCTCATTAGTATAAGCAGGTTTCTTCCTACCAATGAAACGCTGCCACCTTTAACGAATCCTAACTTGTTGTAGAAAGATGCCGGTAAGCTATAGGTCAAGGAAACGTTCCTTAATTTGATAAAGCTTGCATCATATAAATAATCATCTAGCGCATCTCTTCTCCTTACAATAATGGCCCTGTTGTTTACCCTGTCAGCAGAAACCAATACGTCATTGACTTCACCGTTTTCATTGACTCCTGGCAAAACAGCTCCATTTTCTCTTCCTAGTAGAGAGCCATAAGACATGCCCCTGTGTTCCAGGTCATAATTGGTTTGGGAATAAATGCTTCCGCCAAACTTACCGTCCACCAAGATGTTTAGATTGAAGGATTTGTACCTGAAGTTGTTTACCAATCCTCCCGTCCATCTGTGTACACCTGTACCAAAAGGAACCACATTGGCAGGAACTATAGGAAGTCCTGTTGCATCTATAATGTCTCTGCCTTGCTCATCTTTAAGGATAGTCCGGCCTACGATCTGTGAATATTCCATGCCTTCTATGTGTTTGATAAAGGCTTTGGTAGTGGTTGCCAAGATCAACTCATTAGAAGTATCTGAGATTTTCAATACTTTACTTTTGTTGTAGGCAAGGTTACCCGTGATGTCCCACTCAAAATCATTGCCCACTACAGGCTTACCAGTAAGCAAAAACTCAACGCCTCTGTTTCTGATACTTCCTACGTTTACCGATACCCCGGAATAACCACTTGTAGTAGAAATACTTTCCACAGCGATATCATTGGTGGTCAGTTTATTGTAGACAGCGAAGTCCAATCCCAATCTATTGTCCAATACCCTAAGGTCTAAACCAGCTTCGAATTCATCCACATTAAGGGGTTGAAGCAAGTTATTGGGCACGGTTTCCTGATTGATGGTACCTAGAGGTCGTCCATTGTAGTTGTAATCCAACAAGCCATAAGTCAGGTTCAATCCGTAAGGATCTGTATCTCCACCCACTGAAGCATAGGCTACACGGAATTTACTGAAGCTAATTGCTCTTGGCAGGTCAATGGCATCAGAAAGCACAAAGCTCACCCCTGCAGAAGGATAGAAGAAGTTGTTTGAATTAGGATTAAGGGTTGAAAACCAATCATTCCTTCCTGTTAAGTTGAAATACAGGTAATTTCTAAAGCTCAATTCCATGGTTCCGAAAACCGAGTTGATTTTCTTGTCATAGTTTTGGGTAGAGGTATTTCTTATGGAGGTATTGTTGACTACGTTCAATTGAGGAATAACAAATCCCAAACCTGAAATATTCGTAGTGTACCTGTGTTGAGACATTAGGTTACCTCCCAGGTTTACGGCAAGGTCGAAATCTTCATTCAAGTCCTTATTAATCCCAATCAGGCCTTCAAAATTTCTCTCCCAGAAGTTCATTACCCTTTGGTCAATTTGTCCATTTACACGGAAACCCGTTCCATCAGGTATGATATTGTCACCTTTGAAAGTATAATAATCCTGACCCGCTCTACCTTGTACAAACAACCAAGGAAGAATGTCCCATCTTGTGGTTACTCCGGTGATAAACCTGTCCTTTTTGGTTTTGTTGCTCATTCTGTTGATAACGAAGTAAGGATTAGTGGCATTAAGGTCAGTTCCCAATACTTTCTCGCTCATGTCATCATTGTACCCCGGTGCCAAGGCACTAGTGGGCATATTACTGTTTACAAAGAGAATGGTACCGCCGGCACTTCCCTGTGTACCTCTATTGACATACCTGTTGTTTACATTTTCTGTAATGTAATCTACATTGGCAGAAATGGTAAGGTTCTTGGCTGCCTTTTGGGTAAGTCCCAAGCTTATATTGTTCCTCTCCATGCCTGAGTGAGGAATGATTCCGCTGTTTCTCAAATTGGTAAAACCAAGTCTGAAAGAACCATTGTCGCCTCCACCTGAGAAAGAGATATTGTTACTAGAGGTGCTACCGGTTCTATAGAAATCATCCAAAACCTGGTCTTTCACATAAGAATAAGGACGCTCTACCCCATCCAATTGAATAACCTGAGATCCATCAAAAGGTGCTCCCCAGTGATTTTGTCCGTGGTTGGCTGCATCCTGTTGACTGGCAGGTTTCACCCCACCATATCCCTGACCATATTGGTCTTGAATTTCCCATAAATAGTAAGGGACATCAAAGGTATTGTGGCTTGTTACTTCCACACCAAGACCTTTTTTGCCGGCACCGGATTTGGTAGTGATCACAATGGCACCATTTTTTGCTCTTGAACCATAAAGTGCTGCTGCTGTAGCTCCTTTTAACACGGTGATTTCTGCGATATCATCAGGGTTAATACTAGAGATATTATCTCCCCAATCAGGATTGGCTCCGGACGGGCTACCAAATTGGGTATTGTCCATTGGCAAGCCATTGATCACATACAAAGGTTGGTTGTCACCAGAAATAGAGGTATTTCCTCTAATGGTAACTCTTGATGAATTACCGGGACCGGAACCTACACCCGTCACATTTACACCTGCCACTTTACCTACCAAAGAATTGGCAAAGTTGGTTTCCCTAGCCTTAGAGAAATTTTCTCCGTCGATTTTGGTTACCGAGTAGCCTAGTGCTTTCACTTCTTTTCTGATCCCTAGCGCCGTTACGACTACTTCATCAAGGGCTTTGGAATCTTCCTGAAGGGTTACAGAAAGCATAGAATTGTTTCCTACAGTTACTTCCTGTGTCACATAGCCTATATAGGAAAAAACCAACACATCATTACTGTCAACCCCATCAAGCGTAAATCCACCATCCAGGTCCGTTACGGTTCCGCGGCTTTTGCCTTTAATCAAAATAGTAACTCCCACCAATGGTTCGCCATTAGCGCTAACCACCTTACCATTAATATTGGCGATCAATTTAGAGGGAGAAGGGATTGCCCGAGATGTCAATACGGCTTGCTTGCTGAAAGCCTTTTCTTCCTCCCTGATTAATTTGTCCAGGTGCTTGGACATGCTTCTGAGGGACTTTAAGCCTTCCTCGTCATTCTTATAGATAATTAAAAACTGTTCATTAATAAGCTTAAAAGTAAGAGAAGTGCGCTTAAGCACCTTACCAACGGCATCTTCTACATTTTCTGCATTGTTGTCATAATTCACTTTGATGCCACTAACCAGGGCTTTGTCGAAGGTGAAATAAACATCAAAATCCCGACTGATTTTATCAATCGCCTCAATAAGGTACATCTCCTCAATGTTTTTGAGGTCATTGGCATTTACGTCCATCACAGACAATAAACTCATGGCCCAGAGGCTAAACAGGCCAAGTCTCCATTTTAATTGTTTCATATTCTATTTCAGTTATTCAGGGTAAATTGTTTGTTATATTATAAGCGTTTAATCTCAACTAAATCATTGTTTTCAATAAACTCTATATCCAGAGACAAAGCCAAAACCTGCTTTACAGTGTCCCAATCGGCAAAAGGAACACCCAGGTATAGGTCAATATCCAATAAGGCTTCATTTTCACAGACAAAGGTTTTCCCATAAATGTCCGTAAGCTTAACAAGCACGTCGGCCAGCTTCATGTCCTTAAAATTGAGAATGCCATTTTTCCAGGAAGCTGAATTGATCAATGAAGTATTGGATTCTTTGTCAATTTTATTGGTTTCAGGATCCACCTGAACCTTATCGCCCGGGATCATTTTAATAATGTCAATTTCAGGGTCTTCCATATGAACATTAAGGCGCCCTTCATCCAAATAGATCTCTACCTTTTCGCTTCTATTGTCCACATTAAAGGAAGTGCCTATCACCTCTAGTGACACTTTCCCTGTCTCTACCACAAAAGGAATTTTCCCGGGAAGCGATTGTATGTCAAAAAACGCCTCACCTGTCAACACAATTTGCCGTTTTCCTTTTTCCTCCCAGGCATTGTCCCAGGTGATGGTGGAATTGGCATTCAGCTTGACTTCACTTCCATCAGGAAGCAATAATTCCCTAACCTCTCCAAAGTCAGTACTGTACGATTCAATTCCCGATGGCCTTTGCTGAAGCAATAGAAACCATGAAGCAAAGCCCAATACCATTAATACAGAAGCGGCTATTCCCCAAATAAACTTAGGGCTATAAGAAGCTTTGGCCGCTATAGGTTTTACGGGGACTTTACTTTCATTTTGACTGTCCTTTTCCCATAAATTTTCCAATTCATTATCTAAGTCTGCCATAGCGCTTTCACTATCAAGAAGGCTTAAAAATTTATCGTATTCCTCTCTTGAAAGGGTACCATCAACATATTTTTTAAATAACTCTTGGAATTTATTTTTCACAGGTAAGTCTTTTTAATAACAACATAGGTATACTATGCAACCTCTTTTCAGCATTGTCAAGGGGTAGTTAGGTTTCAAAATGGACATTCCATTTTGCGCTTTTACGTACGTTCAAATATGATCTTAGGCATCTCCTTCTCTCAAATAGCCTTAGTCAATTTATTCTCCAATCGATAAGAAGACCTCACATTGGTAAAAACAGACCAGTGAGAAAATAAAAAAAAATTAAATAAGTATAAAATTGGGCTTTTAGAGCAACTGAAGGCAGATTATTGGGTGTAATAAACTTTAAAAATCATATCTGTTTTTGTTTATGCATTTTTTTGATAAATTAGCTGATCATATTTCCTCTCTCCTAATAAATAGTTCTTATTCAGTCTATAGACCACGATTTATTATTAAATATAAACAATGGAAAATAGGATGAAAATCTTAAGGAATAAGGTTTATTCCTTTACCCTAAAACTTGTCAAAGACCCATCCTGTGCAGAAGACATTACTCAGGACATTATGCTCAAGGCTTGGGAGCACAAGGATAAAATTTTGGGTATGGACAATCCGGATTTTTATGTCTTTAAAATGGCGAAAAATGCCGTGATGGACTATTTTAAAAAACTTGCCAAAGAGAAATCTTTACAAGAGGCCGTGTGGGTTCGTATGGAAAAATCTGAAAACAAAACAGAAAACTACCTGTCTGAACGTGAAGCAAATCACCGGCTTGACCTTATCCTAAAAGAGCTTCCCCCAAGACAGCAAGAGGTATTTAAACTGCACCATTCAGAGGAACTGTCTCTATTGGAAATAGCGCAAGAATTAAACATTGCGCCAAACACGGCAAAAAACCATCTTTTCAGGGCATTAAAAGTAATCCGTTCACAAATGAAACCGGAATTATTGACCATAATTATAGGTTCTATTGGCCAATTGATTTTTTAGGGAAGAATTTATCCTCGCTTTTAATCGCCATTAAAGGAATTGGTGCTCACGATACAATTGCTATTACATCCTTCCAGGGCTTGGGTACTTTGAAATACCCAAAATACTTTCTTCCTGTATTCAATATTTCCGTAGGATCTGAAAAGATGAAAACATCAAAGTCATGGGTGCAAACCAATGGGCAAAAAAAAGTAAGATGCGATTTTGGCATTATTGCCTGTGATAAAATTGACGACAATGCTTAACGAATCCCCAAACCCCATAGGGGTGACAGTTTTGTAGCTAAGGCTGTAAAGCCTTGTACATTGTGCTTTCAAAAAGAAAAGTAATTACCGATATAAGTATTTCCATACAAAGACGTATAGTTTACAAATCCCAAAACCCCATAGGGGTGCCATTTTTATAGCCAAGGCTGTGAAGCCTTGGTCAAAGCATGAAGCACAATCTGATTTTGGCGGTATTGTTGCTCTTTTTCTGCAACAATGCCGCCAAAATCATTATGCAGGATTGCTGTTTCATTTAACCTGAGCGCTTTCTTTTTGGAAAAACAAATAACCTCATCTAATTCAACATGGAAGGATCTCCCAGTTTACCTATAAATAAAAGCGCTCCACTGCTATTCTCCTGGATAAAAAAGACAAATGGCTTGTCCAGACTAAAAACCCTTGGCTGGGAAGGACCTGCACTGGTTAACTCGATTTCCACCACCGTGGCCGCAGCAGCTTCTGTACCTTTTTCACTGACTTCAATAACCGCCTCGTGAATCACCCTACTGATCGCCATTGGTGCGGTTGGATTCACAAAGAGCTTACTGAAATTAGTAGGACTGGGTAAAAATGGTTTTACCAAACCTAAATTCTGTAGCTGTTCTTTCAAATTGTCTATTCTATACCCCATCTTAAACTTGGGCATCTTTAGGAAAAAATTCGTGGTATCTGCATTGGCTCTAAAATGCTCCAGGTCTTCCAAAGTAAAAGCCTCCATTTTATTGTCCAATTCAAAATCCTTGTCAATGATCACTCCCATGGTATACTGCCCGGTGCTATAAGGTATTTCCAAGTACTCCAATGCGCCATCAGCGTAATACCTCAACCCTGCCGGAGAAGACAATTCCATCATATCGACGGTCACTTCTGAACCCGAAGCCGTATAAAAAGGTGCTTTCTTCGTATTGTCAACATCAAAACGATACTTCCAATCCGCTTTAAAATAGATGGCATTAACCAAGTACATGGCTGCATCCGGAGAAACTGCGTCAAGCATATCTTTGATCATCCCATTGGTATTGTTTTCGATCCACTGATTAATTATGTCCTTGGATTGTGGGTTGGACATGTCCAGGCTCGCAATCTCTGCACTGAAACTGTCCCTGACATCTGCTGCAAACTCCTGATTCAATTCCAAGCCCTGCCTGTACCAAATGGCATTGGCGATAGCCAACCTCACCTTGGGATCTAGTTCCAATAAATAATTGGTCAGGGACTTTGCGGCTTGATTCGCTTCTTCCAATTCCATCCCCTCAAAGCGCAAAACCTGCATAAATTCTGCTTCAATCTCGCCTTCATTGCCATTCATGGCCATGGCGAGTGCCTGGTGTACACTGTAAGGGCTAAAAAACTGGTTGACATCTTCCTTCTTCTGAAGTTCATGAAACAAATCGAAGGCGAATTGAGAACTACTCAAAACCATCTCTTGCTCCTGAACCTGCAAAGGCCGGATATTGGGCTTAAGGTCGATCTCCTCCTCTTCACCCCAGTTACAAGCGGTAAATACGAATAAACAGAACAAAGCAGTAGATATTTTCATGATTTTTGGAATTTATTTATCACCTATACGGGAAGAGAAGGGCAAGTGCTACAAGCTTCTCAATAAAAAGTGTTAAAACTAATTTGCATAATTAAGATTAATTTAGAAGATTAAGCCCTTCATTAGCAATAAACCCTACATTAATTATGGAAAGAAGACAATTTTTAAAGATTGGTGGCCTTGGTTCTGTCGCTTTATTTTCTGGAATACCTTTTTCAAGCCACGCTCGCTCTGATTTCAAAATAAAAAAAATTCGCTATTACTCAGCTCCTGGATACAACAAGCCGCTTTTCAATCAGGCCAGAGGCATTGTGGAGATAGAAACAGATTCCGGATTGGTGGGGATCGGCGAAGGAGGAACCCCGGACATGGTCAGGCAATGTGCTGAAATGCTTATCGGTGAAGACCCATTCAGAATCGAACACCTGTGGCAATACCTCTATCGTGGGATGTTTTATCCCCCGGGCCGTGAGAAGCTTCATGGAGTCGGCGCCATTGAAATGGCATTATGGGACCTTAAAGGCAAAGCTTTGGGAGTTCCTGTTTACGAATTATTGGGTGGGAAAACACGTGATTATGTAGAATGCTATGCCACTGGCTTCCGCAAAAGCAAAGCCACTACCATGGAAGGCCGTGCACAAGACTGCCTTGAAGCCGGACTTAGGTGTTACCGAATAGGCCCTACCGGCGGAAATGGGGACTTGCCCTTTGATTTTTATGAACATAGCAAGAAGACCATTGAAATGTGTCAAAAACTAGACAAGGCCGTGGGCGGAAGTGGGAATTGGGCGATTGACCTCCACACCCGCTTTGACACGACAGAAGCGATAAAAATCTGTGATGTACTGGAAGAATTGGAGCCCTATTTTGTTGAGGACATCATTCGATCTGAAAACCCTGAAGTATACAAAACCATCAGAAACATGACCAAAGTGCCAATAGCTGTAGGAGAACAATTTGGGGATCGCTGGGACAGCAATGTGCTGATGGAAAATCATTTGATAGATTACAGCAGAGTCACCCTGCCCAATACGGGAGGTATTACTGAAATAAAGAAAATAATAGCCATTGGGGAAACCCATTATGTGGGCATCATCCCACACTTCACCGGCCCACTGTCAACAGCAGCACTGGTACATGTATTGGGATCCTCCAGCCCCACCCGATGCATGATAGAATTGGCGGGAGGAGAACCTGAGAAGCCTAGCTATTTTAATGAAGATTTTATTGATTTCAGGGAGGGTAAAGTTCATCTCAATGACCGCCCAGGACTTGGCGTGATTTTCTCACCAGAAAAAGCGTCGCTTTTGTTTGAGGTCACAAAAAACACTGAATTCACACATCCCTACCTTAAAAGTCCTGATGGCGCCATTCACAACTGGTAGGAAATGATTTTAAGTAATCTAAGAACCTTGGTAATCTTAACGTTAAAATTTAATGAATACAAAAATCCCATAGGGGTGTCATTTTTGTAGCCAAGGCTGTGAAGCCTTGGTCAAAACGATAAGTACAACCCGATTTTGGCGGTATTGTTGCCTTTTTTTCTGCAACAATGCTGACAAAATCATTTTCGCCTATAGTTATCCTAATTTCTACCTGTTCATTTTTCCCCCTGAATAGAAATCAGGGCAGGCCCTGAGCAGAAATCAGGGCAGGCCCTGAGCAGAAATCAGGGCAGGCCCTGAGCAGAAATCAGGGCAGGCTTAATTCAAAAACGAATCAAAAAAATCAAGGCTGTATGGAAATCTTAACGCAAAATAAATCACTCCCTGGCTAAACAAAAAAACTCAGCCAAAAAGGCCTCAAACAGTTTTTTGTTTTTAACGCCATTGAGCAATCCATTTTACTAATTTCCATAAGGCCGAAAAAATTAAATAGAATTGAACCCGAAATATGCAATAGATATTCTATTACGTGCTGAAATCGCTTTAAAATCAGCCACTTCGTTGCTGTTTTCAATTTCACCATAGCGGTGCTATGCTAAAATCTCCAAACAGCCTGATTTTCTTGCGATTGCAACACTCATTATGAATCCTATTACATAATTCGGGTTGAACAAGCTTAGGCAACTAAAGCTATATGGGATAGATATTTAACCTAACCTAGAATTCATTTTCACTTGGCATTACTCCCTAAAGTAATATTGACCGCAAAACTTAACAAACCCCTATAATCCCAAAGGGGTGCTATTTTTGTAGCCAAGGCTATGAAGCCTTGGTCGAAACTTTTAAACAAGACCTAAACCACATTGAATTAAGGACTTAATTACTTCAATCAAATTAAACACAATTTTTAGTACAATATATTATTTGATTTACAATGTTTAATTGATAAATATTCAAAATTAATTCATAATTCAATCCTAGTAAATTTCTATTTATTCAACCATTTTATTCTTATAATTAACAATAGTACATCATATTAATTTTAATAAATACATTTTAGCAGTCATAAATTGTTTGTTTTAATGAATACTAATATATTGGTTAAATAATTAATAAATTATATAACAAAATAAAGATAAAAATAAATCATTAAAACAGCTATTAAAAGTATTTCCATCAAATTTTACATCAAATAAATTATTATAATTTAATTAATTACCTATTTAATGCATAAATCAACGAATACAAACATGTTAATTACCAAATATATTAAATATTATTCAACCCAAAACAACCTAAATTATGAAAAACAAAGCATTTTTGCTTTTTCTGACCATGCTATGGTATGGCCAGATTTACGCACAGAACAACAATGTTACGGGAACCGTAACGGAAACCAATGGAGAACCCATTCCAGGTGCCAGTATCATGATAAGCGGAACCTCACAGGGCACTGTCTCAGACATTGATGGGAAGTTTTCCTTAAACGCAGCACCTAATGCCACTTTAATTTTTTCCTTTATTGGATACTTATCACAAACCATCGAAATCCAAAACCGAACAACCATTGACGTAACACTCTACTCCAATGACATTGGGCTGGAAGAGGTAGTGGTTACCGCCCTGGGAATCAAAAGAGAAGCCAAGACCTTGGGCTTTTCCACCACAACAGTAGATGGAGAACTCATTTCAGACAACCGAACTCCCAATTTTGCAGATGCACTTCAAGGCAAAGTAGCAGGGGTAAACATTTCCTCCATGTCCACCGGCCCCGGAGGCACAAGCAAAATTCGGATAAGGGGACAATCTTCCTTTAGCGGGCAAAACAATCCACTGGTAGTCATCAACGGTGTCCCCATGGACAACTCCAACTATTCCCTTGGAGGTAATTTTGGTGATCGCCAATTGAACAACTCCGACGGTGGAGATGGACTACTAAGCATTAATCCTGATGATATTGAAACCTTGACAGTATTAAAAGGAGCAACCGCCGGCGCATTGTACGGCTCTCGAGCCAAAGATGGAGTGATCATGATCACCACCAAAAGCAAAAACTCCAGCAAAGGCTTAGGGGTAGAGATCAACTCCAACTTTACAACTGACACACCACTTGACTTCACAGATTTCCAATATGAGTATGGGCAAGGAGAAGGAGGCGTTAGACCCACTACCGCCTACCCCACTTCTGGAGTTTGGAGTTTTGGTGAAAAATTTGAGCAGGGAATGACACAAATTCTTTTCGACAATGAAGAATGGCCCTACGAACCTGTATACGACCGAATCAAACAATTTTACAACACAGGAACCAACTGGACCAACACAGTTACCGTCTCCAATAGTGGAGACAATGGCGGCTTCAGCCTTTCCTTTGCCAATACAGACAACAAAAGCATTGTCCCTAACTCAAAGTTAAATCGGAAAACCATCAATCTGGGCTTTTCCCAAAACATCACACCTAAGCTTACGGCTTCCGGAAATGCCAATTATTCCCATGAAGCAAACCAGAATCCGCCACAGGTCAATGCCCAGGATTTTTCCTCGGCAACCGTGATCATGACATTGGCCAACTCCATGCCTTTTGAAGCATTGAGAAACAATATCACTTATCCAAACGGAGATGAAATAGTAATGGCAAGATTTCTCGTTAGAAACAACCCTTACTACTCCACCTCTAAGCGATTTGACAATGTGAAACGAGACCGCCTTATTGGTAATGTATCCCTTAATTACCAATTTACCCCTTGGCTATATGCTATGGGCCGCCTCTCCATGGATTTTTATGTCAGAGACAATGACTACAACACTCCCAATGGCTACGCCCCAATACCACCAGCACCTGCAGGCTTTGTCAATGGCAGTTTCACCCAAGACACCAGAAGATTCAGGGAAACCAACCATGATTTTTTAATTGGAGCCAACCGAACTTTTGGGGATTTCAACATCGACCTGACCTTCGGTGGAAACCAGCGCTATGTTAGAATGGACTACAACAGTGTAGCGGTAAAAGATTTTGTAATCCCTAATCTGTACACAGTAATGAATGGTAGGGTAAAAGACCCTCTGTACAGCCTTTCTGAAAAAAAGATCAACTCCCTTTATGGACTGGGAGAATTCTCTTATAAAGAATGGCTTTTCCTAAACTTAACGGCAAGAAACGATTGGTTCTCGACTTTAGCACCAGCCAACAGAAGCATTATGTACCCTTCTGCCGCAACGAGTTTTGTGTTTTCACAAGCTTTCCAAAACCTACCCGAATGGCTGTATTTCGGTAAATTACGAGTCGCCTATGCGGAAGTGGGCGATGACAATGTCTCCCCTTATTCCAATGCCCTATTTTATGCGGTAGACAATAACCTTTTCCCAAACCCCGACGGGCTACCTTCTCCACTTGGAAGAGTCAATGCCAGCACTGTACCCAATACTAACCTAAAACCTTTGAGAGTTCAGGAAACTGAAATTGGCATGGAACTAAGGTTATTTGACGAGAAAATCAATTTTGATTTTGCATACTACCACAAGATAACCAACGATCAGATCCTTGCTACCCAGATTTCCGATGCTTCCAGTTTCACCAATCAATTGGTAAATATTGGCAGAAGCATGAACAAAGGACTGGAAGTTCTGGTATCGGGCTCACCTGTCCGCACCAAGGATTTCCGCTGGGACGCAAGTGTTAATGCCACTTACAATACCTCAGAAGTTTTACAACTAGGTGTATCTGAAGCCGACACCATGATCACCGTAAGCTCTGGAGGAGGAAGAATTCTTCGCCAGGTAGTTGGCCAACCAATTGGTCAGCTCTACACCTTTACCTACCTGAGAGATGATCAGGGTAGAATGGTTTTTGATGAAAACAGTGGGCGACCATTGCGAAATGACGAACCTCAAAACATGGGCTCCGTTTTGCCTAAATACTTTGGAGGGATTTCTAACACTTTCACGTATAAAGGATTGAGTTTATACGCCTTGATTGACTTCAAACTGGGACACAAGATGATCGCAGGTAGAAACCAAAACTTCCTACGACATGGATTACATAAAAACACCCTTGATGGCAGAGATCAGGGTTATGTGGTGGGTGATGGTGTCAACCCTAACGGAGAAATCAATACCACTCAATCTTTGATTCAGCCTTTTTACGAAACAACCAACGTGTTAGGTATTAATGAAGATTGGGTGAGCAATGCCGGTTTCTGGAAGCTTCGTCAAGTTTCACTGAGTTACGACTTCACAAAACTTCTGCCGGACAAACTCTTCATCAAGCAATTGCGCCTAAGTGGTGTAGCCAACAATGTGCTGATCCTGAAAAAATGGACCCAAAACATGGATCCTGAAAACGTTTCTGTAACCTCTGACAATGCCAATGGCATGGATTTCTGGCCTGCCTTACCCCCTACCAGAAGTCTGGGATTTAACCTAAACGCAAAATTTTAAAACCATGAAAAAGCTAACAAAATACCTTTTGAGCCTGGTTATGGCAGTGGGATTCTTCAGTTGTGATGAGAAATTTGATGAAATCAATACCAACCTGGTTGACCCAACTACTTTAAACCCGCTATTCTTACTGAATCAGGGAATTCTTGACATGCGCTATAGAGATGGGGTGAGCTCCTTGCAAGACCTCTCCTATAACTTTGGAATTGTACAACAAATTATCACCCCTTTTGGCAGCTCCCTAGCCGGAGCCAATTACAACCAATTGAACCTGTCCAATTCACAACATATATGGATTAACACTTACCGCAATGTCCTAAAGAACACGGTAGATGCGGTAGAAAAAAGCAAGGTAGACCCAGAAAACACCAACCTGTATCATTCAGCGAGGATTTGGAAAGTCTATGCTTATATGGTATTGACAGATACCTATGGGGACATCCCTTATTTTGAAGGAGCCAAAGGTTTCATAGAGCAAATAGTCACGCCAAAATATGACAGTCAGGAAACCATTTATATGGACCTATTGAAAGAACTGGAAGAAGCCACAGCAGGCCTAGACCCTTCCAAACCATCTTCCACAAGTGAAATCTTATATGGTGGGGATCCTTTAAAATGGAAAAAATTCGGCTACTCTTTAATGTTGCGTGCCGCCATGCGACTAACCAAAGTCGCCCCCTCCACTGCTGAAACCTATGTTTCTAAGGCCGTGGCTGGAGGTTTGATTTCTTCCAATGAGGAAAATGCCGTACTTCGCAACACTTCCATCTTTAACAATTACCTAGGCGTTCATTTGGGAGCAAGGGAAAAGGCCAATTACTACCTAACTGAACCATTTGTCAATCACCTTAAAGACAATGAGGACCCTAGACTGGTATCCATTGCCATCAGACATGTGGGAGCTACCAATGGCCCAAGTCAAACAATAAGCCGAATAACCCGAGACCCGGACCTACAAATAGGCATGCCCATGGGCCACGATGATGTTTCCATCAACAGTGTTTCAGCTGAAACGGGCGTGGTAAGCCTTTGGGACTATACGCAAGCAAATATTTACACAGTTTTAAAAGTGGACTCTCCCCAGTTTTTCCTCACCTATTCCCAAAACCAACTGCTCTTGGCTGAGGCAGCTGTAAGAGGATGGGTACAAGGCGATGCCTCCACTTATTACGAAGAGGGAATAAGGGCAAATATGGAGCAAATGGCACTGTATGATGTGGAAGCCACTGTTTCGGAGCAGGATGCCGAAACGTATATCGCCAACCACCCCCTAGTAGGTGAAACGGCTTTGGAACAGATCAATACTGAATATTGGATTTCGGCCTTCCTAGACGGATCAGAGTTATTTGCCAATTTCAGAAGAAGCGGATACCCAACATTGGAGCCCAACCCTTATGCAGGATCTGAAATCACTGGAGATTTTATCAGGAGTATGCCTTATCCTGACTCTGAAACAGTAGTCAACCGCTCCAATTTACAGGAAGCTATAAGCAGACAAGGCCCCAACAATCTGGATCGAAGAGTTTGGTGGGATCAACCTTAAGAAGGGAGCGTACCTGTCTTAATTAGGCAGGTACGCTTCGTTTTTTTAGTAAAAACCAAAACTTATTCCACAGAAGGTTTTTAATAGTTTAATTTGTACACTAAATTCTAGCTTTCTTTTTACACCTTAATATTCACTAAAAGAAGAAGATTACTTAAGTGCAGCAGTTAACCACAAAACAGGAGTACAAACCATGCTTTATTTTTTTTTTGAAGCTTGCTCGGACAAGAATTTAGGCATCACACTGCTTCAAAAGGAAAACCCAGCAATAATTTCACAAAACAAAGATTTAAACAACAACCCAATAATCAATGAAAAAAACAGAAAAAAAAGTCATAAAAAAACCAGCCACCAGACCTGTGACTAGGAGAAATGCCATCCAGTCAGTTCTAGGACTAGCAGGAACGAGCTTACTCCTTCCAATTTCTTCTTATGCTGACAAACCTAGCCCAACCAACTTCAAGGCAGGCGAAGTAAGAATCACCAAACTAGAAACGTTTTTAGTAAAACCACGCTGGATTTTTCTAAAAATCCATACAGATGCTGGTGTAGTAGGACTGGGCGAACCCTTACTGGAAGGCCGAGCACTAACCATACAAACTGCCATTAAAGAATTAGAACCATACCTAATCGGCAAGGATCCTAGACATGTGGTACATCACTGGCAAGCGATTTACCGCCATGCTTTTTATAGAGGAGGTCCTATCCTGACTTCAGCCCTAAGCGGCATTGATCATGCACTTTGGGACATTAAAGGAAAGCTGCTCGGTGTGCCCGTCTATGAGCTTTTCGGAGGACCTACCCGAGACCGGGTAAGAATATACGGCCGAGCCTCTAATGCCGAAGACATGAAAAAAAGAAAGCAGGAAGGTTATACCGTAATCAAAACAGGTGTAGCTAAAAAACAGCCTGCCAGAATAGTGGAGAACCCAGCTTTCATCCAATATGCCTCGGACAATTTCGCCTCCCTTCGAGAAGCCGGTGGACCGGAGATGGATATTGGAATAGATTTCCACGGATCTATCTCCCCACAAACCGCCAAGGTACTCATCAAAGAATTGGAACAGTACCAACCCATGTTTATAGAGGAACCTTGTCAAGCACAAAATGTGGATGTGATGGCAGAAATAGCCAGAGGAACACATTTACCTATTGCCACTGGAGAAAGAATTTTTACAAAATGGGGATTCAGAGAGATTTTAGAAAAAGGTGCTGCCAGCATAGTTCAGCCTGACCTTTGTCATGCTGGTGGATTGACAGAGGGAAGATTGATTGCCGGGATGGCAGAAGCCTATTATGCAGCCATCGCTCCACACAACCCTATGGGCCCTATCTCCTTGGCTTGTGGCCTGCATTTAGCGGCTAGCGTACCCAACTTCCTGGTACAAGAACAAGTTTCATTGGGAGAAGGCTATCTAAAAACACCATTTAAGCTGGAATCAGACGGCACGGTACTTATTCCAAAAGGACCGGGATTAGGTATTGAGTTGGACGAGGATGCCTTACAAGACAAGATAGGCCACGACTGGACCAATCCTCAATCCTATGACCCAAGGGATGGATCAGTGGTGGACTGGTAGGAATTTCCAATCAAGCAATATAAAACAGAAACGATAAATCTTATAGTCGATAAACAATGAAAGTAAAGGAAAACAACACAAGAAGAAATTTAATCAAAGGACTGGGGCTAGGTACCATGGCAGGAATGCTAGGAATGTACCCAAAAGCAATGGCAGCACCTGAAAAAGAAAAACCAGCCTACCTCAACGGGCTCCCCCCTTTGACTATCACCAATGTAAAAGCCATAGGCCTAGCTCCAAGTGGATCAAACCTAATCGTAATAAAAGTAGAAACCTCCGAACCAGGTCTTTACGGACTAGGTTGCGCCACCTTTACCCAAAGGGCCTTTGCAGTAATAACCGCCATAGAAAAATACCTTAAGGATTTTTGCGTAGGCAAAGATGTTGACAATATCGAAGACATGTGGCAGTCGCTTTTTGTAAGTTCCTATTGGCGAAATGGACCAGTACTCAACAATGCCATCAGTGGGATTGACCAGGCCTTATGGGACATTAAAGGCAAACGCGCCAACATGCCTACCTATCAATTGCTAGGAGGAAAATGTAGGTTTGCCATTCCATGCTATACCCACGCAAGCGGCAACACCCCAGAGGAAGCGGCCAATCAGGTTTCCTCCTATATGGAGGAGGGTTACCGTTATGTAAGGATTCAGCAAGGAGGTTATGGCGGGGCAGGGATTTCCGGCGAACCAGACTTTAAAAAACAAGGTTTTGCCCGCAACACAGACCAGTACATGGATCAGGGCAAATACAGAAAGGATGTGCCCAAATTATTTGAAACCGTAAGGAGGCAATGTGGAGAGGAAGTCGAACTACTGCATGACATTCATGAAAGACTAGACCCCATAGACGCCATTAACGTCATCAAAAGTGTGGAGCCATACAATCCATTCTTTATTGAAGACCCTTTCTCTCCCGAACAGATGGAATGGTTCAAACAATTAAGAAATGCCACTACCGTCCCTTTGGCTATGGGTGAGTTGTTCAATAATATCAATGAATTCAAAGAGCCTATGACCAATCGATTGTTTGATTATATCCGAATTCATATTTCCCAGATTGGCGGAATTACTCCAGCCATGAAAGTGGCTCGACTGGGTGAATTTTATGGTATAAAAACTGCCTGGCATGGCCCAGGAGATGTGTCTCCGGTAGGTCATGCGGCCAATGCACACATAGACCTTGCCATCTGGAATTTCGGCATTCAGGAAGCTGCCAGAATATCGGATTTATCCAGAGAGATTTTCCCAGGATCACCTACGATGAAGGATGGCTATATGTGGGTAAATGAAGTTCCAGGTTTGGGTGTTGACATCAACGAAAAGCTGGCCGCCAAATACCCCATGCACACCAATTCTCGCTGGACTGTAAGGAAGTTTGATGGGACGATTATTCGGCCTTAAAGAAACATCACGATTAACCAGCCCTCCAAGGGTTTTTGAACCCTTGGAGGGCTATTAAAATAGAAGCGAAAAATGCCCGATCCACGGATACCACTGGAGCCTGAACGTATGTATCACATCTGGACACACGCCACTGGAAACGAAAACCTATTCCGCTCCAAGGAAAACTACCGTTATTTTCTCGAGAAATACTCAAAATACATTTATCCAATTGGAGATACCTTCGCTTATTGCCTTATGCCCAATCACCTTCACTTGATGATAAGGTTTCGACGGCAAGAGGAGTTGAAAAAAACAGGCCCCCTTCAAAGGCTTCAAACCCTCGAAGGAATCAATCTTCCTACACTTTTCAGCAGACAATTCTCCAATCTTTTTAACGCGTACTCACAAGCCTACAACAAAATGTTCAATAGAAAAGGCAATCTCTTTATTACACGTTTTCACCGAAAGCTTATAGATTCGGACAATTATTTCACAGCCTTGATCGCCTATATTCACAATAACCCGGTACACCATGGGTTTGTAAAGGACCCTTCAGATTGGCCACACAGTAGTTCGCACACCTATTTGAAAACGAAACCAACCAAACTAGCTAAAAAAGAAGGCCTTTCTTGGTTTGGGGGAACCGATGCTTTTTTATCTTTGCATCGGGAGATGAAAAAAAGAGACGTTATTTTACAATTCGAAGATTAACCTTATTTATGAACCCATATAGGCAATAGCTATTTTGAGTATTGTTTTTTAGGAGGGATGAAAAATAAAAAACCAATAGTGCAAAAGTATGATCGAATCTCATCTGATCAAGCGAGAACCACCACATCACTAAATCACAGATCACACTATATTCCTCTACACAAACCCCTTACCTGAAATACGCTTTATCCACCTCAATTTCGCTCAATAACGGATCGTTAATTTCTTTCATTTTAGTTAATATTTTTTGGTGGAGAACTTCAATTACTTGCCGAACCTCTTCGCTAGAGTCGTTGATCAAGTTAATGTTTTCTTCGGGATCGAGGGCGATATGATACAATTCATCTCTTTTTGGGTCCATAAAGTCCCTTACCAATTTCCATTCTGGAGTCCTGTAGCTTCTTAAAAAGGAAGTCGCATAATTGACCATACTGTATTCAGAATAAAAATCATTGTCCCAATCAGCGACTTCTTCTCCTTTAATTAAAGGAACCAAGCTCCGACCTCTGAGTTTATGTTCAGTCTCAGAAGGAAGCCCAACTCCAGCCATTTCAAGAAGCGTAGGGTAAATATCAAGCACCGAGATAGTTTGATCTATCTTTCTTCCCGCCTGAGTCACTCCTTTCCAGTACACAATGGCAGGTATTTTTATAGAGTTATCAAATAAATTGGGTCGATAGCCGGTATTAATATTGGAAGTAGCAGCGGGGATGTTTTTTGTAATCCATTTTCCATTCCCTTTATGTTCTATGCCATTGTGCCCCATATTGTAACCATGGTCAGACATGAAAACAACTATGGTATTGTCCATAAGGCCTTTTTCTTCAAGTGCTGCAAGGACTCTACCCACATTCCTATCCATTCCGGCAGTACTGGCAAGGTATTCTCTCATTTTTCTTTTGGCTTTTGCAATGTTAAGGTCTGGATAGCCCGGATTCGGTAAGATGGGATCCATATTTTGAAAAGGTGCCCAATCTTCATCCGCTACAGGCAACCATTGAGAATGTGGGGCACGGGTATTGAAACACAAAAGAAATGGGGAATTACCTGTGGATTTAATAAAAGAGATAGCTTCGTTTGCCAAAATATCTGTGGTCAAACCTTTTACAATTTTTACTTCCCCATCTATTTCCAATTCAGGATTTTCAGGACTTGTCCCACCTCCCAAAAGACCTGAGAAATAATCAAAGCCATGGTTTTTGGGATGGTATTGCTTCCCATCTTCAGTTGACCAGTCTCCTAAGTGCCACTTCCCTACCAAACCTGTATGGTAGCCATTTTTTTGAAGCATCTCAGCAAATGTGATACTCTTAGGATCAAGTCCGGCATTCACATTAGGATCAAATGTCAATTTACTATGGTTAGGACTTACTATAAAATCCAAAATATTGTATTCACTGGCATAACGCCCTGTCATTATACTGGTCCGTGAAGGACTACATACCGGAGTGGTGGTAAAAGCATTGCGAAAAGACACTCCTTTTGCTGCTAGTTTATCCAAGTTCGGTGTATAAGCATTGGGATCCCCCGAGGAAGCAAAAGCCCATGGCGCCTGATCATCAGTTAAAATAAACAAAATATTGGGCCTTTCAATCGCTTCTTGAAAAGCGTAGGTAATGGATGTAGAAAGCAATAAACATATTGCCCCAAGTATGGCTTTAATTTTATTTACGGTCATTTTCTTTGGGTTATTTTTATTCTTTTACTGTTAGTAAGCACCTGGCATTTTCTTCGATAAAGTAGACCTAATGATGGCTATTAATTAGAAATCCAAGATAATTAAAAACTTGGTATATTCCATTTTACAATTAGGGCATTGCCAAAATTGAGTGCAATCCTTTCCTAGTCATAGTTGGCAATTTATCGCTCAATTTATAGCTTTGCACCATGCAGACAAAGCCTTTTAAATATGTCTTTCGCTTACAATACCTGGGAATCCGCTACCATGGATGGCAAGTTCAGAAAGGTCTTAAAACCATTCAGGGTACACTCGAAAAAACTTTCAGATTTGTACTTAAGCACGAAGATTTCAATATACTGGGTTCAAGCCGGACTGACACAGGTGTTTCTTGTCTTTATGGAGCCTTTGAATTATTATTAAGCCATGAGATCAATCCCGAGGAATACATTGCCACTTTAAATGAATCCCTCCCTTCTGACATAAAAATCTTGAGTGCTGCTCAATCCACGTATGCTTTCAACATCATTCAGGATGTTGCCAGTAAAAGTTATGGCTATTATTTCGCCTATGGTGAAAAACCACACCCCATGTATGCAGGGTCGGTTGCCTATGCTGGCTTAAAGATAGATTTAAACATCATGCAGGAAGGGGCGGCCTTATTTGAAGGAAGACATGATTTTAGAAGATTTTGCACCCAAGGCAAAAACACCGATGATTTCGTAAGGAATATAATCCACTCCAAAATCGAAACGCCTCCTGAAAACCATTTTTTCCTACCTGAAAAAAACGTAAAGGTATTCAGGATTATTGGGGAAGGCTTTCTCATGCATCAAGTAAGAAGGATGACGGCAACACTTTTCCAACTAGGTAAAGGTGATATAACTTTAGCTGATTTAAAATATGCACTTCAAAGCCAGGAGAAAACTCCGTTTTGCGGAAAAGCACCAGCAAATGGCTTAATTCTTGAAAAAGTTGTTTTCAAAGACAATTTATTTTGAATTAAATCTACAAACCCAAGCAGTTACTTGTTCTTTTCTTACAAATCCGAAAATTATAAATTGAATAAAAAGCTTATTGCATAAACCATGTCAGGGTATTGAATTAAGTACTTCTAACTGTTTTTCAATGTCTTTTCACCTGTATTATTTGGATGACCCTGAGTGGCCACAACAATTAATTCAATCAAATTTGCTTGATTTCTTCCAAAGCTTTTTTTGTTTTTAGGATTTCAGATTACCTTCGTAACTTCATCGTTAAGAAGTAATACAGTTATGAGAACATGGTTTTTGTGTAAGGTAAAGTATGCCAAGGAAAATGAGGAGGGACTTCTCAAAAATGTCTCAGAACAATACCTAGTAGATGCAGTATCCTTTACAGAGGCTGAAGCCAGGATATATGACATGCTAGGAAGTGTCATCAGAGGAGATTTTCAAGTTACCAGTATTAGTAAAAGCAATATCGTAGATGTCTTTTTCTTCGATGATGTGGATGTCTGGCATAAATGTAAAATCACCTATATTGTAGCCGATGCAGACAGTGGTAAAGAGAAAAAGGTTACCCAATACATGTTGGTAACAGCCCACAACCTCAAGGAAGCCTACGACCGTATCTATGAAAGTCTGAACAATATGCTTGTAAGCTTTAATGTTCCTGATATTTCAGAAAGCCCAATCGTAGAAATTTTCCCTTACGAAAAGGATGATGAGGAATTAAATCCCGCTATTCCCGATAATTTAAAACCTTTATCAGAGGTAGAGAATGAAAGTGAAAATGTAGAAGAAACCCAATCCTAAGCAAGGTCAAGAACTTCTTCTCTTTATAAATCATACCCGAGATGGCCAAAAAGCCATCTCCTTTTTTTACCTATATAGCTTTCAGGTATGGGGGGACTAATTGGTATACGACTAGAAACTTGGAGGGAACCTTCCCAAATTCATTCTTCGAAGAAAATCTACAAAAGGTCACCTTATGGCTTCAATGCTTTTCTCAACCATATGCAGATCTGGATCAGGCACTATCGACGTATATAAATCGAAAAGCAACAATTTCTAAATGAAAATTGTTTTGTTTATTACGAAATACATATTACTTTATATATTAATAAGTTATTATTAACTTACGAATTGGTTAGAAGGAAATTATACTGCGATGAAAAGCTCATTAACATTTTTAGTTTGTATTATTTTATTGACGTTCAATTCAGTCGTGGCTCAGGATGACCGTACTGATAGGCTTGGGATTGGAATTGGCCCTTCTTTTATGTATGGGGACAACACAGGGGTACACAGCAAATTCAATTTTAAGGTATTACCAGCCATTTCAGTTGATTACCATAAGAAACTAACCCCTTACTTTGACCTCAAAGGAACATTAGGCTGGCAGATGATAAATAGCGGGGATCATTACAATCAAGAGCAAATCGATGTAATTGCTGCCGCAAACCTCCCTCATGCCTTTTCTGGAAATGTTTTTTATGGAGACGTTATGCCTATTTACCATATCAATCCAAATTTAAGCGGGTATATCCCTTCATTAATCAAAGTTTATACAGGTTTAGGGCTAGGGTATTTCTACGCCGACCGTAGGGATGAAAGGATTATTCCAAATGACCCAAGAGGAAGATCAGAGACCTACGATGCATCGGACTCAGGAATTTATATTCCTTTCCGCGTTGGCATTTTTAAGGAATTGAAATCCAATGCTGACATTGGTTTGGAATCAACTTTTATATACAGTCCCTTCGGCCAACTAGATGGTAATGATTTACAACAGAAACGAATCAAAGCTGACATGTTGATGCAACTGCAGTTTTATTATAGGATTTACATAGGTTACAAGTATTGATTCAGCAGCTTGTTAAACCACCAACGGTATGCAATAAAACGAGTAGGTTTATTATGGAGATCTCCTAAGGCTATAAATTAAACTTTGAAACTGCCCGAAGGTTAAGCTGCCGCTTAGAACAATCTAACTGGAGAGAGAATGTTTAATTAAGGATTTATAAATAAAGCTTTCACAAATCCATTTCAATTTAAATTCAGAATATATTTTTAAAAAAGCCCATAACTTTCTAGATTTAAAAAATCTTCACACCCAGATAACCTATGAAAATTAATAGTTATGTCCTGTTTCTCTCCCTTGTAGCTGCATTGGGAGGTTTTTTGTTTGGATTTGATACTGCTGTTATTTCCGGCGCTGAAAGGCAGATTCAGGAATTATGGTCTTTAAGTGATTGGAGTCATGGACTCGCAATTGCAATCGCCTTATACGGAACCGTTATAGGAGCCCTATTCGGAGGAATCCCTGCAGACAAATATGGTAGAAAGAAATCATTGATTTGGATAGGTATACTCTTCTTTGTATCCGCTCTAGGATCTGCTATAGCTCCAGAGATTTATTCTTTTATGATTTTCCGTTTTATAGGAGGATTGGGTGTAGGAGCATCTTCAGTAGTTGCCCCGATGTACATCAGTGAAATTTCACCTGCAAAAAACAGAGGTCAGTTAGTAGCTTTGTATCAATTCAATCTGGTTTTTGGCATTCTAATGGCTTATTTATCAAATTACCTTATCGATATAAACATAGCAGTAAACAGCTGGAGATGGATGCTAGGTATGGAGGCTATTCCTGCTTTAATCTATACACTCTTGGTATTGAGAGTACCTCAAAGCCCAAGATGGTTGATTGCTAAATGGGGTGATTTTGAAAAAGCAGAAAAAATCCTTAAAAAGACAGATCCAGAAGGTGTGGAAGAAGCCGTTAGACTTGCCCTGGAAGAGAAAAAGCTTAATAAGGTTACGGTAGGTTTTATGGCCTTGTTCAATAAGAAATACATAAAAATAACAATGCTCGCAATTTTCATCGCATTGTTCAATCAACTTTCAGGAATAAATGCCATCATCTATTTTGCTCCAAGAATTTTTGATATGGCAGGAATCAGTGCTGAAAGTGCCTTACTATCAACTGTGGGGATCGGTGTAATAAATATAGTTGCCACCATGTTAGGGCTATTTCTAATTGATAGGATCGGTAGAAAAAAATTAATGTACATAGGCTCATTCGGATATATTGTATCCTTACTTCTAATTGCCTTTTCATTCTCCGGTGCAGAGATCAATAGTTCTTTATTGCCGATATTTGTCTTCATGTTTATTGCTTCACATGCTGTTGGACAGGGGGCTGTCATTTGGGTTTTCATCTCTGAAATTTTCCCCAATGAACTCCGTGCACATGGACAATCTATGGGCTGTTTCACCCACTGGATTTTGGCTGCCATTATCGCAAATGTTTTCCCTCTAATGGCCAACCAATTTGGTCCAATGGTCATCTTTGGCTTCTTTGCATTAATGATGTTGTTGCAATTGGTATGGGTATTTACTAAAATGCCAGAGACTAAGGGTCGTTCACTTGAAGAAATTCAAAAAGAATTTGTAAAAGACAATGGTTAAAAAAATAATCTGTTTTGGTGAAATGTTGTGGGATGTATTCCCTAAAGAAAGCATTGCTGGTGGTGCACCTATGAATGTTGCCTTACATCTTCAGCATCTTGGTTTAGATGTAAAAATGATTTCTAAGGTTGGAGATGACAAACCTGGCCGTAAATTACTGGCATTTACAGAAAAGTATGGGTTAAACCAGGAGCTTATCCAGGTAGACAAGGAGTATCCCACAGGAAGTGTAATAGTAGACGATCAGGACAAGGAGAACATCAAGTATGAAATTGTAAAACCTGTAGCATGGGATCATATTCAATGGACTGAAGACATTGAGAAAGTAGCAAGGAATGTCAATGCGATAATTTTCGGTTCACTAGCAGCTAGAGAAGAAGAAAGCAAGGAAACGCTTTTCAAACTTCTAGAGACTCCTGTATTAAAAATTCTCGACATCAATCTTCGTCCTCCTTATTATACCGCAGATTTATTGGATCGACTTATGACCAAAGCGGATATATTAAAAATAAATGAGGATGAGCTTACCCTGCTTGCCAATTTCTATGACTTGCCTAACCAGATGGATGCAGCCCTGGAAAAATTAAGTGAGCTGTTTTCTTTTGAATTGGTGTGCATAACCCTGGGAAGTAAAGGAGCGGCTATCTATCAAGAGGGAGAAATCATCAAACATCCTGGCTACCCTGTTAAAGTGCAAGATACTGTGGGTTCCGGAGATGCATTTTTGGCTGGCTTTGTCAGCAAATATCTAGCGAAGGAATCACCCGAAAAAATTCTTGATTTCGCCTGTGCTTTAGGGGCATTGGTGGCCACCTTCAATGGAGGAACACCTCAATATAACGATGAAGACATTGCTGCAATTAAAAGCAGTGAACCCTCCGAATGAGATAAGCCATTCCAAAGGGTTCATTTTATTTTTCAGAAGGTGAATACATCCTGAAGAAGTAATTAGCTTACCTCTAATTAGAAACTAATACCGGCGGATAATTTAAATCCTCTGTTGTAAACTGAGGCATCCGAGTCTTTGAATACGGGATTAATTCCAAAATCATAGCTAGCTTGAAGATTAAGACCTTTCGGTAAATTATACCCAACGCCTACGACCACAGCCGCATCAAAATCACTTATATTGTCAGTATCCCAACCATAAGTATTCCCTAAGGCATCAGCTTCAAAGCTTGAACCTACTAGAACAGAAGCCTGTGGACCAAAAAATAGATTCACTCCATCTGTAGCGTAAATCCTAAACAATACTGGCAAATCAACATAATCCAATACAGCTCTGGAATTGACCATATCATCATTTTGTGTTCCTTTCACAGAATAATACAGCCCTGGCTCAATTGAGAACCGATCGGAAATAAATCCATTTCCATAAAATCCTGCATGGAAGCCAACTCGATTGTTGTAGTCATTGCTACTGACATCCGATCCACCCCAGGTGAAGAAATTTGCTCCACCTCTTACTCCAAATCCTGATTCATTTTGCGCCTGTACGGCCACTGTCCCCAACAGGAGAAACGATAGTAATAGTCCTAGTTTGTGCATAGTAATAAAATAATTGGTTTAGGTTTTAATTGATACCAATTCTATGCCAGAGATTATTTATTAATCAAATATTAATATAACACAAATGAACCAACCATTTAAACTCAGGTAAAACACAATATTTCCCCATATTTCATCCTTGCTGTTTGGCTGATTAAGTCAGATCAAACAACTCTTTTTTCAATATAACTGGAATTGAGAATGGCTAGAGCCCCCATGTATTTGAGTTGAAATTTAATAAGGTCGCCAACCTTGTAATTTTTAGGATTTTCACCCAAATTAATAATGATCATATCAGAACTGGCTCCCAGAATTTCGAATGCCCCATCATCAGGTAAAAGGTATTTCGGATCTACATCAAGTAAACCCAAATCTAAAATTGCCCGGAAGGAGGATTGCCCATAAAGAGATTCATCTATTTCTGTCACCTCTCCTTGAGGATTCGAGGCCAATGTTCCTGTGGGAAGCAAAGGCTTCTCTTGCATTTCTATGATCTCAGCAAACAGTTCAAAGACATTGTCATGCATTCCCTCAATGGTTTTTTCCTCAACCAAATCAACGCCAAAGTATAGGGTCTCCCCTATTCTAAAGTGGTTAACTCCCTTAGGCAATTGCTTGCGAAGCATAAGCGGGATGGTAACCGAGGTCCCTGCTGACACCCAAGGTATCTTCTTATTGAACTTAAGCTCAATGATCTGTTTGTAAAGAGAAAGCTGAATCAGTTTATCCGCCGAAGGAAGTACACCATTTAGGCAGTTCAAATTAGTTCCCAAACCTATCACTTCAATATTAGGCAAGTCAAAAACTCCCGCATAGAAATCCAGCAAATGGTCTCCCATGACTCCTTCGCGAAGGTCTCCAGTTTCTACCATAATAATAATCTTATGGCTTCTATTTTGCTTTACGGCTTCCTCACTAATCCACTTAATGGTATTTAATTCACTATTAAGACTTACATCCGCATACCTTACCACATCTCCCAGGTTCCTTTTAGATGGAGGCTTGATGTAAACAGTCTGAACATCAGGATTTAACTCCTTAATTTTTGCCAGATTGCTTATTCTGGAATCATGAATTTCATTGGTCCCCATATTAATTAACTCCTGTAGGTACATTCGATTACCACAAAGAATTTTGGACACAATACCCCATGACACATCATTTTCCTCAAACTCTTTTTTCAAAAATTCAAAGTTTGATTTCAGCTTGCCCCTATATAGATTTAAGAATGCCATATTATTTTTTCAATCTCATTTCTAAGTATTTATTCTCAAAACCCAATTTTTCATAGAGAAATTTTGCAGGATTATCCGGCTCAACATGAAGGGCGACATCCCCTTGCGCCATATCAATGGCTGTTTTCATTAGCTTTTTACCTACGCCTTTACCTCTTTGTGAGGCATCCACTGCTATATAAACAAGGATATTTTCAGGAATATAGCCAGACATACCTGTCTTATTGACAACTACAACCCCTACTAATTTCCCTTCTTCTCTGGCCATAACAGAAAAACCACCTTTATCTCCTGCCTGATCTAGTGCATAATCAAGGCAGCGCATGATATCCTCTTTGGGGTCACCATATTGATCAAGGTGCTCAAATAAAAAGTCAGCAATTTCAAGTTTTTGCAGATAGGTGGCATTGTCAATGGCCGATAGTGTTTCTAAGGTAAACATTTATGATTTATATTTTAATTAAATTTTAACTAATCAATTATTAATCTTGTATACAAGCAAAAACACTGCTAAAGATGCAAATACCCCAAAAAAGTTGGGATCAAGACCAAATGGCAGTGAAAGCTCCAAAACAGACAGAACAGCTGTTGTTCCTCCCCCTATCACCATGGATACCAAGGCAGCCATGGGAGAGCGCATGTTCCAAAAAAGGCCTGCAATAATGGGAACGAATAATCCGGAAACCATAAAAGCATAGGAATATAACATGAGTTCTAACACATTGGTCATTTGTAAGGCTATAATTAATGCAATAACTCCAATGAGCAATGTAAAGAACTGACTCATCCGCATTACGTATTGATCGTTTTTTGTCTTCAAAAATCGACCGAATATATCGGTAGTAAGATTTCCTGATGCAGCCATAAGACAAGAATCAGCCGTAGAAAGCACTGCAGAAAAATAGGCAGACATCATCAACCCCATTATACCCGGAGGCAAAACAGTACTTAATAAAATAGGTAATCCCATTTCCGGATCCAACGTTTCAAGACCTTCTACAATAAGTCCTTGTTCAAACGCGACCTTAGCCAAAAGACCTAAAGACACACCCATAAAAGCCATGATAGGCCATTCAAACAAACCTGCAATAAACCATGCTTTCTTGGCCGACTTTACGTCTGTACTAGCAAATATCCTTTGATAAAGGGTCATCCCAACAAACCAAATCGGTAGTATGGTAATGCCCCAATTGGCAAGATCCTGCCATTTTATATTGGTCAAAGAGAAATATTCATCTGGAAGGGTGTTTCTAATAACTTCCCATCCACCAACATGATAATAAGAGACCGGCAAACCTATAAATATAAAGCCCGCCATTAACACAATCCATTGTATAGTATCCGTATATATCACAGCTTTAAGACCACCCAATACAGTATAAACCACTGCAATGATGCCCATGATAAGTAAGGCCATGTTTAAATCTAAGGTTGGAAAGGTACCAGAAGCTAATTTGGCTCCTGCAAGAAGTTGAGAGGAAGTAAACCCAAGATAACCCACAAAGGAAATTATGGCAGCAGCGATTCCTACTTTTTTATCAAACAAATGCTGAAAGATCTGGGGCAAGGTGTAAAATTTTTCAAAAGCAGGATTGGCCCTTACTTTGGGAATCAAAAATACTGCGGCTAACCAAGCTCCCAACAGCCCCGTAAACAACATCCAACTACCTGAGAGCCCCATCATGAAACCCAAACCACCTAGTCCAACTGAAAAGCCACCGCCTACATCAGTGGCAACTACAGAAAGCCCAATATGCCAGCTCCCTATATTTCTACCACCAACATAATAGTCGTCCTGCCCAGTATTTTTTCTCATAAAATAAAAGCCTACACCGAGCATCAATAGCATGTAGACAATAAAAATAGATAAATCTATAATTGACATTTAGTATATGTTTTTTGATTAATTGCTACCTATAAATAAAAAAATATCTCACAAAACCTAGCTCCTTAGACAAGAACTATAAATTAAACCCGAAATATGCAATAGACATTCTATTACATAATCCGGGTTAAACATTTAATATTCATTATGGTATAGCAAAAAAAAGACCGGAAGTCCGGTCTTTAATATTTCAATGTGGTAAATTTCAACTTTCCTCTGTACTCAGAGACGCTGCGAAATACTCTCTATTTAGTCTCGCAATATTGCTTAGGTCAATTTCCTTAGGACATTCTGCAGAACATGCGCCTGTATTTGTACAAGCTCCAAATCCTTCACTATCCATCTGAGCGACCATTTTCTCAGCGCGCTCTCTTTTCTCCACTTTTCCTTGAGGTAACAAGGCCAATTGAGAAACTTTAGCAGACACAAAAAGCATGGCCGAAGCATTCTTACATGCAGCTACACAAGCCCCACAACCAATACATGTAGCCGAATCGAAAGCCTCATCCGCAATTATTTTTGGAATAGGAATCTCGTTTGCATCAGGTACACCACCAGTATTGACAGATACATAACCTCCAGACTGAATAATTCTATCGAAAGAACTTCTGTCCACTACCAAATCCTTGATTATTGGAAATGCATTGGCTCTCCAAGGTTCTATAGTGATGGTATCTCCATCCTTAAAAGAACGCATATGCAATTGGCAGGTGGTTGTTTGTGTTGGTCCATGAGGCTGCCCATTGATATACAATGAACACATGCCACAAATTCCTTCCCTACAATCATGATCAAAATGAACAGGATCTTCTCCCTTTTCTGAAAGGTCTTCATTCAAAACGTCTAACATTTCCAAGAAAGACATGTCTGAAGAAATTCCACTTAATTTATAATCTTTAAAGCCCCCTTTATCAGATGGGTTTTTCTGCCTCCACACTTTTAATGTAAGATTCATATTATGATGAATTTTATAGGTTCAATCAATTATTTGTAGCTTCTCTGTGTAAGCTTAACATTTTCAAAAACAAGCTCCTCTTTATTCAAGACTTCTTCTTTCCCTTCTCCTGCATACTCCCAAGCAGCTACATAGGCGAAATTTTCATCGTCCCTCAAAGCTTCGCCCTCTGGCGTTTGGTGTTCATCTCTAAAGTGACCGCCACAAGACTCTTCTCTATGAAGCGCATCAACCACCATTAACTCTCCCAATTCTAGAAAATCTGCCACTCTGTGTGCTTTTTCTAAAGAAAGGTTAAGCTCTTCTCCTGTACCCAAAACTTTCACATCCGACCAGAATTCCTTTTTCAATTCTTTGATCAATTCTTTGGCTTTGGTAAGTCCGGCAGCATTTCTAGCCATTCCACAATGGTTCCACATGATCTTACCCAATTTTTTATGGAAATGATCTACTGTTTTATTACCATTGATACTTAATAATTTCTGGATTTTCGCTTTTACTTCATCCTCACACTTCTTGAACTCAGGATGATCAACCGAAACCTTTTCATTTGGAATTCCAGCCAAATAATCACCTAGCGTGTAAGGTATAACAAAATAACCGTCAGCTAAACCTTGCATAAGTGCAGAAGCTCCCAATCTATTGGCTCCGTGATCGGAGAAATTGGCTTCACCAAGTGCGTACAATCCTGACACATTTGTCATTAGATTATAATCTACCCAAAGACCGCCCATAGTGTAGTGAACAGCTGGGTATATTTTCATCGGTGTTTTGTATGGATTTTCTCCTGTGATCTTCTCATACATATCAAACAGGTTACCATATTTGCCTTTTACCGCATCTTCTCCATCACGTAAAATGGCGTCTCTGAAGTCCAGGAATACTGCTTCGCCTGTTTCGTTTACACCTCTTCCTTCATCACAAACGTACTTCGCATTACGAGAAGCAACATCCCTAGGTACTAAATTACCAAAAGAAGGGTATTTTGTTTCAAGGTAATAGTCTCTGTCCTCATCTTTAATGTCTTTAGGTGCTATTTCCTTTTTCCTTAACTTTTCAGCCATCTCTACCGTCTTAGGTACCCATACCCTGCCATCGTTCCTTAAGGACTCTGACATAAGGGTTAACTTCGACTGATGATCCCCGGAAACCGGAATACAAGTAGGGTGTATCTGTGTATAACAAGGGTTGCTAAAGTAAGCTCCTTTTTTATGTGCTCTCCAGGCAGCGGTAACATTTGATCCCATAGCGTTGGTTGAAAGGAAAAATACATTCCCATAACCTCCTGTACAAAGTAAGACAGCATCTCCACTATGAGACTCAATCGCTCCTGTAATCAGATTCCTTGTAACAATTCCTTTGGCTTTGCCATCGACGGTCACTACATCCATCATTTCTGTACGAGGATATAACTTCACCTTACCATTGGCTACCTGTCGACTTAGTGCCGAATAGGCTCCCAATAGTAATTGTTGCCCAGTTTGGCCCCTTGCATAGAATGTACGGGAAACCTGAGCACCACCGAAGGAACGGTTGGCAAGCAAACCACCGTATTCTCTTGCAAAAGGAACTCCTTGGGCCACGCACTGATCAATAATATTGACAGATACCTGCGCCAAACGATAAACATTAGCTTCTCTTGAACGATAATCGCCACCTTTTATGGTGTCATAAAACAATCGGTAAACAGAATCACCGTCATTTTGATAATTCTTAGCAGCATTGATACCTCCCTGAGCGGCTATTGAGTGTGCTCTTCTTGGGCTATCCTGAAAACAGAAAGCCTGAACATTATAACCCAACTCAGCAAGTGAGGCTGCAGCAGAAGCTCCAGCCAAGCCAGTACCTACTACTATAATATTGTATTTTCTTTTATTGGCCGGATTGACCAATTTCACATTAAACTTATGGTTGGTCCATTTTTCAGCCAAAGGACCATTGGGTATTTTTGAATCAAGTTTCATCAATATTCAAATTTAATTTCCCTTTAATTTCTTGAATTTTAGTCTCCTTAGCTTCCCTGAATAAACATCACAATGGGAATCAATGCAAATAATGCTGGTACTATAATGGCAAATGCCAATCCTAATTTTTTGATAAAAGGGGTGTATTTCTTATGATTAATTCCTAAAGTTTGAAAAGCACTGGCAAAACCGTGGGATAAGTGAAATGCCAATATCCCCATACTTACAACATAGAAAATTACATAAAAGATGTTTTGGTAGGCCGCTGATACAATGGCAAAGCTATCTTTGTAACTCACACCATCATAGGTAGCAATTGGCACTTCACCAAACTTTAACTCATACCAAAAACCTCTCAAGTGAACCAGGATAAAAATCAAAATCAAAGTTCCGAGAATACCCATACTTCTAGAACTCCAAGAGCTATTCTCTGAAGCTTTACTTACGGCATAACCAATCGGTCTTGATTTTTTGTTGTGCTTGGTAAGGATAACGGCATAGACCGCATGAAGAAGAATAAAACCGAAGTTTAAAATTGATACAATTCTGATCAATGGATTCGAGGCCATTGTCTCAGCGTAAATGTTAAAGGATTTTCCTCCGTCTGGAATGATTAATTGCAAGTTCCCCGCAAGGTGAACTACCAGAAACAAAATAAGAAATAATCCCGTCAGGGCCATTAATAATTTTCTGCCCAGCGTACTATTTAAGGTTTTAGATACCCAACTCATATAATTTTTCGTTATTACGGTTTGATCTTTATATTGACGCCAAATTTACATTTGTAATCGATAGCAAACAATCAATCAACTGTCAATCATCTTATTTTAATTAGTTCTAAATAAACCCAAATAAAATTAGCTTCTGAATGTTTAAACTAGGCTATTCCCTTTTTGTTCTGGCATTCAGCCTATGAACTTAAAAAAAAAAAGTTCATTTGACATGAAAGTAATTTTGTTTAGAATTTGAAGGCTCACTAAATCGCTCAAATACCATGTAGTTTAGATTTAAAAACACTTTTGAGAAGGTTTTATAACAATACATTCTATAATTAAACAGTATAGAGAATGAAAAATTCACTATAAAGATATAATTTAGGGTAACCATTGAAAAAATAAAAACGTTTTGTTCCTATGAGATGGGGGTTGAACCGCTGCACCTTAATGGTATTGGAACTAATTCCCTATAAACCTGAATAGTACAACGCGCTGAAATTAATCATAATATGAAATATTGCTATTTTCTTTTGGGCTTGATGGCATTAATGCTAGTTTCAGCCTCTTCCCAGGCCACCCACATTCGAGCAGGAGAAATCATTGCCGAAAGGGTGTCTACTCAAACATTGACTTATAAAATCACTGTAGTAGGGTATACCGACACAAGATCTTCTGTGGTTTTTGGTCCTGGAGAAATTGATTTTGGAGATGGAAGAGTTGAGGTCCTCAATACCGAAAGTGACATTACTAGTACTGAAAATCTAGGGAATGACATTGAAAAAAACACTTTTGTAATCACCCATACTTACCAGGGCCCTGGAAATTACACCATTCGGTTTATGGAGTTCAACAGGAATGCCAATACGCTGAACATGGACCAGTCTGTAGACACTCCGTTTTATATTGAAACTATGATAAATATTGACCCCTTTTTAGGTGTCAATAACTCACCAGTACTCACAATAGCTCCTGTAGACAATGGGGCTGTAAATCAGACCTATATCCATAACCCTGGAGCTTATGACCCTGATGGGGACAGCTTGGCTTATGTGTTAGACATCCCTAAGCAAGCCTTTCAGCGACAAGTAAACAACTATAGAAGTCCTGCTTCAGGTGAATTTAGCTTTACCAAACAAGATGGTTCTACACCAGCAATATTGGAATTGGACCCTATTACCGGGGATTTGATTTGGGATGCTCCTGGTATTGCCGGTCAATACAATATAGCTTTTCGAATAGAAGAGTGGCGCATGGTAGCTGGTGAATGGACCAGAATTGGCTATGTTTTGCGGGACATGCAGATCATTATAGAAAACACGGACAACCGCAGGCCAGAATTGATAATGCCTGATGACATTTGTGTAGAAGCAGGAACTGAAATTACAGAAATCTTCCAAGGTATGGACCCTGATGGGGACCCTATTTTAATAGAAGTTTTTGGAGACCCAATTGAAATCACTTCATCTCCAGCGAGTTACAACCCTATTTCCATATTTCAATCTTCACCAGGTGTGGTCAGTTTTAGATGGCAGACGGTTTGCAATCATGTCAGAGCTAGAACCTATCAAGTAAGGGTAAGAATAGCAGATGACCCTGATTCAGGACCCTCATTGATTGACATTAAAACATGGAACATTACTGTAGTAGCTCCACCTCCAAGTCCATTTAGTATTGAGCAACAACAAGGCCGTTCAGTAAAATTAGAATGGGATCCATATACCTGTGCCAACACGGCTGAAACCATGCAGGTATGGAGAAGGATCAATAGCGACAACTACCAACCCGACTCTTGTGAAACTGGAATCAGATCAGGATATGAGCTAGTGGGCACCACATCAATGGATAAAGTAGACTTTTTGGACAACAATGACAACATGGGATTAAGTCCTGGAAATACCTACTGTTACCGATTAGTAGCAGCCTTTCCAGCCCCGAGAAGTGGGGAGAGTTATGTGTCTAACGAAATTTGCATCACTATAGACGTTGATGTGCCTCTTATCACCAATGTGAGTGTAGAGAAAACCAGTACTGATGAGGGAGAAATTTTAGTGAAATGGACCCCTCCTTATGACATTGACACGCAATTGTACCCTGGGCCATACACCTATGAACTAATTAGAAGTCAAGGGTTCACAGGAACAAATGACCGCACTTCAATAATTACCACGAGTGATACATTGTTTACCGACACCAATCTCAACACGGAGAATTTGGTTTACAATTACCAGGTAGTTCTATTGTCTCAGGGAGTAAAGACTGACTCCTCAAATTCAGCATCCTCTGTTCGTCTAGAACCAACGATCATCAACGAAGCCATTGAGTTAAAATGGGACTTTACGGTTTCCTGGAACAATGAAGTTGACAAATACCCGCATCTTATCTATAGGAACAGAACAGATCCGAATGCCAATGAAGTAGACAATTTTGTCTTAATAGGTCAGGTGGATGTTACCCAGCAAGGATTTGTATTCCTTGATGATGGAAGTCACAATGGCATTCCTTTGGATACCGACAAAGAGTATTGCTATTATGTGATTACAAATGGGGATTACAATTTAGATATATTGGAATATCCTTTGGCGAACAAATCTCAAATCGTATGTGCAAAACCTGATGATGACAGATTACCTTGCCCTCCGGTACTTTCCTATGAAGGACCTGAATGCGAGGCTTTTTTAGCCGACAAGCCATGTAACTTCAGCGACTTCTATCATGACCTTAGTTGGGTACCCGACTTTTCAGGAAACTGTGATACCGAGTTGAATGGTTATAAAATCTATTTCTCAGAAACTGGAGAAGAAGGCACTTTCAATTTTGTTAAAGATGTATCTGTAATAAACAATGAAACCAGAATAGAAGGCCTAACTGATTTAAAAGGCTGCTATTACATCACAGCCATTGACCGATCAGGAAATGAAAGCGAGCCAAGCAATATTGTTTGCATTGACAATTGTCCTTACTACGAATTACCTAATGTATTTACACCAAATGGAGACAATGTCAATGAAACTTTCCAAGCATTTGACAACCCTTATGCCAAATGTCCTAGATTTGTTGAGGCTGTAGCCATAAAGATTTACAACAGATGGGGAGGATTGGTTCATGATTACAATAGCAAACAAGCTTCCGAGAACAATATTTATATCAATTGGGATGGAAAAGATCTAAATGGGAATGAACTTCCAGCAAGCACCTATTACTATGAAGCAATTGTCATATTCGATGTCCTGGATGAAACACAGCGACAGAAGAAAATCAAAGGCACCATCCAACTTTTGAAATAAAGACAAGTTAAAAAATCAAAAGTCCATTGAATAAAGCTATAAGATATCTTTGGCTTTATTCAATGGTCTTTAATTCCCACCCAAGAATTTTCTTTTCTTTGAATTAAATCCCAACCTGTTTTCTTAAACCCGAAATATGCAATAGACATTCTATTACATAATCCGGGTTAAAAGGCCACTATACAAATAATTGAGCCTACTCATTTTTTTGCTTATCTTTGAGGCTTTATTTAAAACTTGAAGCAATTAAAATGGTAGCCTATATGTTTCCGGGCCAAGGAGCCCAATTCCCAGGTATGGGAAAGTCACTTTATGAGAGCAGTTCAGAAGCCAAAAAGCTATTTGATCAGGCCAATGAAATTCTTGGTTTCCGTATTACAGACATCATGTTTGATGGTACCCCAGAAGCGTTAAAGCAAACAAATGTAACCCAACCAGCCGTTTTCCTTCATTCTGCTATAGCCGCCTTAACGGCACCTGATTTTCATCCTGACATGGTAGCGGGACATTCTTTAGGAGAGTTTTCCGCCTTAGTAGCCAACAAAGCACTGAAATTCGAAGATGCTTTAAAACTGGTTCACCAAAGAGCTTTGGCCATGCAGGAGGCTTGTGAAATCAACCCATCTACAATGGCAGCAATCCTTGGACTAGCCGATGAGAAAGTGGAAGAAATTTGCGCTTCCATAGAAGGTCATGTAGTAGTACCTGCCAATTACAACTGTCCTGGACAGTTGGTTATCTCCGGTAGCTTAGAGGGCATTCAGATCGCCTGCGAAAAACTAAAAGAAGCCGGTGCCAAGCGTGCCTTGCCATTGCCTGTAGGTGGCGCCTTCCACTCTCCATTGATGGAACCTGCCAAACTTAAACTAGAAGCGGCAATCAATTCCACCACCTTTTCTGATCCAATTTGTCCTGTATATCAAAATGTAAGCACTACTGCCGTTAGTGAGGTCAATGCGATCAAGGAAAATCTAATTGAACAGCTTACAGCTCCTGTAAAATGGACACAATCTGTACAAAACATGATCAAGGATGGATCGACTTTATTTATAGAGTGTGGCCCAGGAAAAGTATTGCAAGGTTTAGTGAAAAAGATCAATAAAGAAGCTGAGACCAAATCGCTCGATTAAAATTAAAATATGTAATGGCCCTACTGTTACGTAAAGAAATCAAAAAGTACAGAAAGGAGTATAGTTTAGACTATGCTCCTTTTTTTGTTAACCCAAAAACGAGTCATATTTTTGGTAGTCGACACCAAGAACAATGTTGGCTCTTAATCCAAATCAGTCCATTGTTTGACCTTCAAGCTATCCTCACATTCCTCCATCAAAACCATGGATGACTTTCCCATCTGTGGATGTACAAAGTCAGGCAAAACTTCAGCCAAAGGCACCAATACGAAGTTTCTATCTATCAAATAAGGGTGAGGCACTTTCAATCTTTCGGTATTAATTATTTCATCATCAAAATATAGAATATCTATATCCATGGTTCTGTCTCCCCACTTCATAATCCGTTGTCTACCCAATTGATTTTCTATTTGTTGAATATAATTTAGGCAATCTTCAGCCCCCAAAGCCGTATTCAAAACAAGTACCTGATTGAGATACGCTCCTTGCGAATTCCCTCCCCAAGCTGCTGTTTGATATATTGTTGACGCTCTTTCCAATTTCATCTGTCGGGTAAGTAGTTCCCTTGCATTATTTAACAAAGAAAGCCTATCTCCCATATTTCCGCCTAAGCTCAATACCACCTGGTGCATAAAGAATTAATTAAATCAAAATCAACAGTTTTGTGAAAAATAAGTTAATTTTGAACATTATAAAAAGAGGATAAAGATATGAAATTTTTGAGCAATGTATTGGCTGTCATTGTTGGATTGCTAATTTTCTGGGTAGCTGGTTTTTTTATATTAGCTGGGATAATAGCAATAAGTTCAAGTGGTGACCAAGCGACAATTGAGGAAAATTCAGTTTTACATATAAAACTTAACGGTATACCCATTGTAGAAAGCGCCCCTGACGATGATATTGGCTTACCACCACTACCTTACCTGGGGAAGACCACCACTGTAGGGCTTAATCAAATAATAAAAGCCATCCGAACGGCTGAAGAAAACGATGACATTAAGGGTATTTATCTTGAAAGCGGAATGCTTACTGCTGGACAAGCCCATATCTTGGAAATCAGAAATGCCCTAAGTGAATTTAAGGAAAGCGGAAAATTTATTATTTCTTATTCAGAATACTATTCAGAGCCGGGATATTTTCTTAGTTCTGTAGCAGATGAAATTTACCTCAACCCAATAGGGGACATTGAATTTAACGGATTTTCCAGTGCGCCCATATTTTTTAAGGGGCTGTTTGAAAAGTTGGAGATCGAACCAGTAATTTTTAGGGTAGGTGAATTTAAAAGTGCCATTGAGCCCTTCATTTTAGACAAAATGAGTGAAGAAAACCGCCTGCAAACCATGACCTATTTAAATGACATGAATACGGTTATGATTGAGCAAGTTGCCAATAGCCGAGGTCTGGGAATTGAAGAGGTTGGACAGATAAATGACAGCATGTTGGTAAGAAAGCCTCAAGACGCCATGGATTTAGACCTGATTGATGGACTTTGGTACGATGATCAGGTAAAGGCACGCCTAAAGGAAAAACTGGGACTTGAAGAAGATGAAGACGAAATCAATAGTATAGGAATTAATGGAATCAATCAATCTGCCACGTCAAAAAACAGGCTCTCTCCAAACACCATTGCTCTGATAATTGCAGATGGGGAAATAGTAAGTGGCGAAGCCTTGGATCAAATTAGCTCTGAACGCTTTTTAAAAGAAATCAGGAAAGCAAGAAAAAACAAGGACGTTAAAGCCATCGTAATAAGGATCAATTCTCCAGGTGGATCTGTTGTCGCTTCTGAGGTAATCTGGAGGGAACTTTCGGAAGCCCAAAAAGCAAAACCTTTGATCGCATCCATGTCCAACTATGCTGCATCAGGAGGGTATTACATCGCCGCCCCAGCGGACACCATAGTGGCCTATCCCAATACCATTACTGGATCTATAGGTATTTTCGGACTATGGTTCAATGCCAAAGGATTATTAAACAACAAACTAGGCATCACTACGGATGAGGTCAAAACAGGCACCTATTCAAACTTGCTCGATCCTACCAAATCCATTCCCGAAGCAGAAAAAGCCATTATGCAAAAAAAGGTTGAAGAAGGTTATGATACTTTTATAAGCAGGGTTTCTGAAGGCAGAAACATGAGCAGGGAGCAAGTTTTAGCCATCGCAGGAGGTAGAGTTTGGTCCGGCAAAAAAGCCAAAGAAAATGGCTTGGTAGACGTGCTTGGAGATTTTGACGATGCCATAGAAATTGCTGCTAAAAAAGCCGGAATTGAGGAAGATTACAGATTAGTGGTTTACCCAAAGCAAAAGAGCATTTTAGAACAGTTAATGGAGGATATGAGTAGTGATGTACAAAGCACTTATCAACGTATCAAAATGGGCTATTCTTACGAGATTTTTAAAACCATTGAAAAACTCGAAAAATTAGAAGGAAGAATGGTTCTATTACCTTTTCAATCAGAGATAAAATAATTAACTGTAACAATGAATAATTTTAACTTTTCAGAATTTAAAGTGTCTAATTTCAAACTTTCAGGCTTAAAACTCCAGGTAATTCTCTTAATGTTTACCCTTTTTCAGGCCCCAGCAATAATGGCCCAGGAGACCTATAAAATTGCTACATATAATATCCGTTATGCCAATTCAAGTGATGAGGGTAATTTGTGGGAAGATCGAGCACCACATTTAATTAATCTTATCCGTTTTCATGAAATGGATATCATAGGAACTCAAGAAGGACTATTCAACCAACTTGAAATGATCAAGGAGGGTTTAGACTTCCCTTATATTGGTGTGGGAAGGAATACTGGCGAAAAGGAAGGAGAGTTTAGCGCAGTTTTTTACAACCCTAAAAAATTCACACTACTGGAGCAAAATAGCTTTTGGTTATCTCCCACCCCTGAGAAACCTTCAAAAGGTTGGGATGCTTCATTAAACAGAATTTGCTCTTGGGGTAAATTCAAAACCCAAGAAGGGCAGGAATTTTATGTTTTTAATGTTCATTATGATCATAGAGGTCAAAAAGCTAGAGAGGAAAGCAGCAAGTTGGTAATCCAAAAAATCAAATCGATTAATAAGCAAAATCTTCCGTGTATTCTTACTGGAGATTTTAATATAGAAGACGACAATCCTGCTTACCATGAAATAACAAAGGGAGACCTAATGAAAGACAGCAAAAAAGAATCCAAACTTCCTTCATATGGCCCATTGGGCACTTTCACAGGGTTTAAATGGGACATCCTTCCGGAAAAAAGAATTGACTATATTTTTGTCAACGACAAAGTGAAAACACTTCATCACGGCACTCTTTCAGACAATTACGGAAAAAAATACCCTTCAGATCATTTCCCTGTAATGGTAAAAGTTCAGCTAAATAAATAAACGAACTTCCATTAATTCCTTAACTCTCCTCTTGCAAAAAAACATATCTTTTGGCAATCCTTTTCTTAAAGGTGCGCCAAAAAGTATAATTGTATTATTTTTGCACCTCAAATTGAATAGATAATGGCACTACCTAGCAAATATACACCCTCGAACATTGAATCAAAATGGTATCAATATTGGATGGATCATGGAATGTTTCATTCCGAACCAGACCCTAATAAAGAACCTTACTCCATAGTGATCCCCCCTCCTAACGTGACAGGAGTGCTCCATATGGGACATATGCTCAACAATACCATTCAAGACATTCTAATCCGTAAGGCTAGAATGGAGGGGAAGAATGCTTGCTGGGTACCTGGTACTGATCATGCATCCATTGCGACTGAAGCAAAGGTCGTGGCGATGTTGAAGGAACAAGGAATAGAAAAAAAATCCCTAAATAGAGAAACCTTTCTGACCCATGCCTGGGAATGGAAAGAAAAATATGGGGGAATAATCCTTGAACAACTAAAAAAACTTGGTGCATCTTGTGACTGGGAAAGGACTCGCTTCACAATGGATAAGGACCTTAGTGACGCGGTGATCAATGTATTTGTTGACCTTCACAAAAAAGGTAAAATTTACAGAGGAATCAGGATGGTAAACTGGGATCCAAAAGGTCGCACTGCATTATCTGACGATGAAGTCCTTTTCAAGGAAATTGCTTCAAAGCTCTATTATATCAAATATAAAATTGAAGGTGAAGACGAATACCTAACCATCGCCACCACCAGGCCGGAAACCATTATGGCTGATGTGGCCATATGTATTCATCCTGAAGATCCTCGTTTTACTCATCTGAAAGGAAAAAAGGCAATCATTCCTTTGATCAATAAAGCCATCCCTATCATAGAAGACGACTATGTAGACATGGAATTCGGTACTGGTTGTTTGAAAATCACCCCTGCTCATGATATAAATGATTATGAAATTGGCATCAGGCATAATTTAGAAGTCATTGACATTCTAAGCGATGATGGTACCTTAAATGAAAAAGCACAGCTATTGGTAGGTGAAGACCGATTTGTTGCAAGAAAAAAGATTGTAAAATTACTAAAAGAGGTCTCATTATTAGAAAAAGAAGAGGCCTATACTTCCAATGTAGGGCACTCAGAACGGACTGATGCAGTAATTGAGCCTAAATTGTCCATGCAATGGTTTATGGCCATGGAAGAAATCACTCAACCTGCTTTAAAAGCAGTTATGGATGATAGTGTTAAGCTTTTTCCGCCAAAATTTAAAAATATGTATAAAAGCTGGATGGAAAATGTGCGAGATTGGTGCATTTCACGACAGCTTTGGTGGGGGCATCGTATACCTGCTTTTTATCTTCCAAATGGAGAGTATGTAGTTGCCGCTACAATTGAGGAAGCGATAAGCTTAGCCAATCAAAACCATGAGGGAAACTTCACTGCGGAAGACCTAAGGCAAGATGAGGATGTTTTGGATACTTGGTTCTCTTCTTGGTTATGGCCCATCTCAGTTTTTGATCCTGATTTCTTAAAGACAGGTAACAAAAATGAAGATCTTGCCTATTACTACCCTACCAATGATTTGGTAACAGCTCCAGAGATATTGTTTTTCTGGGTGGCCAGAATGATTATTGCAGGCTATGAATACACTGGAGAGAAACCGTTTCAAAATGTATACCTGACAGGGATTGTTAGGGATAAATTGGGAAGAAAAATGTCCAAATCACTCGGGAATTCTCCAGACCCTCTGGCTTTGATCGAGAAATATGGTGCGGATGGAGTTAGAACAGGCATGCTATTCAGTAGTCCTGCCGGTAATGATCTTCCTTATGACGAAAAGTTAGTAGAGCAAGGACGAAACTTTTCCAACAAAATTTGGAACGCCTATAGGTTAATTGATGGATGGGAAGTAACCGAAGTTGCGGAAAGAACCAACTTGACAGCGATAGATTGGTTTGAAAATCGATTCAACCAATCCTTAGCAGAGATCTCTGACCATTTCGATAAGTTCCGGATTTCAGACGCATTGATGGCGGTATACAAATTGATATGGGATGACTTCTGTTCTTGGTACCTGGAAATGGTTAAACCTGAATACCAAGCCCCCATTGACAGGGAGACAAAAGAAAAAACAATTGTCCTATTTGAAAACCTGATGAAGGTTTTACATCCATTTATGCCTTTTATTACCGAGGAACTCTGGCAACAATTAGCTAAGAGGAAGGATGGCGAAGCAATAATGTTAACGGATTGGCCACAATCTGGTTCTTTTGACACAAAAACCATTGATGAGGCTTCAAAAATCTTTGAAATAGTATCACAGATAAGAAATGTAAGGGCATCAAAAGGTATTTCTCCTAAGGAGGCTTTTGAACTTACAATTCATACTAAAGATCAAGTTTTGTACACCAAATACGAAGCTATTATATCAAAACTTGCGAACATTAACAGCATTAGTTTTGGTGACAATGTAGAAAATGCAGTTAGTTTCGTTGTAAAATCGGATGAGTTTTTCATTCCTTTGAATGAGAAGATTGACCTTGAACAAGAAAGAGAAAACCTTCAAAAGGAATTGGATTATACCTTAGGATTTTTAAAGGCAGTGTCCAAAAAACTGGAAAATGAGAAGTTTGTAAACTCTGCACCAGAAGCAGTAGTATCCAGAGAGAAGAAAAAAATGGAGGATGCAATGTCCAAAGTCAAAGCTTTGGAAGACAATATTAAAAAACTAGGTTAAAAATTAAGCCCGGATTATAGAATAGTTATACTATACTACAATCCGGGCTTAATTCCTTTATTTTACTGTTCTAAAGGTTTTATCGTAGAGTTCAATCGCCTCATTAATAATTCGTTTCGCATCTTCTTTACCAAGAAAATCTTCCACTTTCACTTCTTTGTTTTCAAGTTTTTTATAATCCTCAAAAAAGCGATGTGTTTCCTTCATAAGGTGAGGAGGTAACTCGGAAATGTCTTCATAATAATTCACGGATTGATCATCAGCTGCTACAGCTATAATCTTATCATCTGCTTCCCCTCCATCAATCATTCGCATAACTCCAATAACTTTCGCTTTAACTAAGGTCATTGAAGGTATATCTATTTGGGATATAATCAATATATCTAGAGGATCATGATCATCACAAAATGTCTGGGGAATAAAGCCGTAATTGGCAGGGTAATGCACTGCAGAAAACAGTACGCGATCCAAAAGCAGCATACCTGATTTTTTATCAAGTTCATACTTACCTTTACTTCCTTTGGGAATTTCTATTACTCCTGTTACGTAATCGGGTGAGTCTGGGCCTATACTCACATCATGCCAAGGATTAATCATAAAAAAACTTTTTTATTAATAAAATTAATGTTGCAAATTACCTCCATTTTATATCTCAACAAAGAATTTTGGAGAATATTAATAGGATTTAAGTATATTCCTACATACCATACAATAGATAATTGGGAACGTTAGTATTTTTAATACTTAATAATCCCCCTACTAAAAAGGATTTTCATACTCAAAGTTCCAACAAATCAGGTAGATGTACGTGAACTTTGGTACCAACTCCAGGTTCTGAATTAAGAATCACATTTCCGTTGAGCTGTTCTATTGATTCTTTCACCATATACAGGCCCAATCCAGAACCTACATTCCTTTGAGTAGCTCGGTGAAACAAATTGAAAACATCTTCTTTATGCCTCTCTTCTATCCCTATACCGTTATCAGAGACCTCTATCATGGCACCTGCAGAATTAACTTCAATATTTATTTTAATCCATTTTCCAGAATCATCCTTCTGAAACTTAAACGCATTGCTAAACAAATTATTTAAAATCACTCTGATCTTAGATTCATCAGAATGAAACACATCTTCTTGCGTTATGGTTAAAGAAATTTTTATTTCATCAAGGTCCCATTTCAAGCGGTATTCATCAAGTAATTGATTGAGAATTTCTTGAAAATTAATGGCTACTACTTTATTTTCAATCTTGGTAGATCTATAAAAATCCAGCATTTTGTAGATAAAATCATCCAGTTTTAAAGTGGCTGAATCTATCATGTCAAAATATTCCATCATCCCAGGATCTGTCACCTCCATTTTAGCTAATTTGGATATTCCAGAAATACTCATCAAAGGACCACGTAATTCATGAGACAAACTGTAAACAAACTGATTCATTTCCGAATGCAGCTTTTGTAGTCTGTTGTTTTTTTCTTTCAGCTCTTTTCTAGCATAATAGATCTCCGCAGCGTTTAGTATAGCATTTTTAATCTGCTCTAAATTCCATGGTTTGTCAATAAATCGATATACTTCTCCCCTATTGATTGCATCAATAACACTTGAAATATCAGAATAACCGGTTAAAAGAATTCGAATCGGATCAGGGTTAATTTCAACAAGTTTTTCAAAAAATTCCACACCTGTCATGCCAGGCATTCTTTGATCAGCAATGACTACCTGAAATTCATTGTTTCTTGCAAGAATCAATCCATCTTCAGCATCAATTGCTGTTTTAACTTTAAACTCTTTCCTCAATGCTGCCTTGAAAGAATTCAGATTATTATCCTCATCATCAATGTACAACACATCGATCCTCTTCGTCATGTCCTATTCTTTTGATTAATTGGTAATCCAATTTGAAAAACTGTCCCCACATTCTCTTCAGAATCCACCTTTAAAGTACCCTTATGGTTTTCAATGATAATGGTGTACACTATAGAAAGCCCTAAACCAGTTCCTTTACCAACTGCTTTGGTTGTGAAAAATGGATCAAAAATCTTTTCCTTCACATGATCAGGCATCCCAATTCCATTGTCTTTAATTTGAATCATGACCATACCATCCTTCAAAAAAGTATTAATTGTTAGTTCAGGTTCCCGATCTTCAATTGGATGATCAAGTAATGCATGAATGGCATTACTTATTATATTCATAAAAACTTGATTAATCTTTCCTGCAAGGCATTCCACCATTGGAACCTCCTCATAATTTTTATTCAGTTTAATTCTCCCATTAATAGTACTATTAAGCAAGATTAATGTACTATCCAGCCCCTCACGTAAATCCACTTCTTTTACGTCTTGTTCATCCACTCTTGAGAACAATTTAAGACCACGAACTATTTCAACTGTCCGCCTTGCTCCGTCTTCCATCCCATTAAGCAATTGTTCCACTTCCTCTAAAACGTATTCAAACTCAATATCCTCCTCCATTTCTTCAATCTCCTCTTTAGTTTCTTCCGTAAACTCCATTTTACCCTTCTCCCGGTAAACGTCCATCAGCTCTAATATGTCTTTTAAATCCCGTTTTAGTGGAGAAATATTTGAGCTTACAAAATTAATGGGATTATTGATCTCATGAGCAATTCCAGCAGTCAACTGACCCAAAGAGGCCATTTTTTCCTGGTTAACTAATTGTGTTTGTGTATTTTGAAGATTTTTCAAGGTCAGTTCCAATTCTTCAGTTCTGGATTTAACCATTTCCTCCAAATACACGTTTTGCTCCTTAATTAATCTTTCATTTTCTTTAACAGCTTCCAGCTTATCCATCTGCTCTACTTCCTTTTCTTTTTTAAGAATATTAATCTTATCGGCCAGTGCAAAGGAAAGCAAAAGAGCTTCAATTGCTGTTCCAGCAAGCAGTGGAGCATTGGCATAGGACCCCAAATTAATAATCATAAGATTATGAAGTATATACACAACAAGTCCTATCAATAAAAAGCTCCACGCCAACAAAAAGAAATACGCAGATCTGAAACCTCTCTTAGCAGCAATTATCCCTATGGTGAAAAAGCAAATAGAAAGAATTAGCCCATTTAAATCCATCATGGAATAGCTAATCTCTATCATACCCATCAGCCTAAGCACCAAAGTAATCACATAGGACAGGGGAATAAGGAAAAGGTATTTTTCATATTTAGGAACATAAACATCTGTCTTTAGAAAAAGCTGGATAAAAGGGATTACGAAAATACTCGACAGTGCGGTAAAACCTATTATACTTATCTCGTAGAGGAAGACATTTTCCTGGAGCAAAAAGAATGAATGCCCTGATATAGATAGCTGAGCCAGAGCGATAAATAAAATATAAAAACAATAGAATAAATAAACCCTGTCCTTTACTGAAAAGTACAATATGAGATTATATAAAAAAAGCGCAACCATTATTCCAAAGTAGGCACTTACGATTATCAAACGTAAACTGTAATTTTGAAAAAACGAGGAGTATGGATAAAGAAATGCCTCAAATTTTAAGGGAACCTTAGATTCTACCCTTAAAACCAATGAAGAACTCAGGTCACTACCGAGATCAATATTAAAATACGGGTTAGGATTTATTAAGGTTTGATTACCTTCCACTATTCCAGCCATTTCTTGGGAAACAAGTTTGCCCTGGGTATCAAACCTAAACAATTCTACCACTCTAAATGAGGGGTTACTGATTTCTAATACATAAACACTGTCCTTTTTTAAATCACTAAAATCTTTGAGATCAATCTTCACAAATAAATCTTTATCAATAACGCCGAGATCCATCCCGCCTATAGCCGTTGAACTGAAATCATCTGGTAAAAGAGTATCTTCAATTGAATCATTGTCCCCCAGGAAATAAGTGAAATTATTAAACCTCAAATCATCCGACTGCCTTAACATTCCTAAAAAATAAATGATTGGCAAAATGACAACCATAAATAAAATAATAGTTAAAGCGGCATATTTAAAATAAGACTTATTGTTTTTCATTTTCGGGCTTTGGGATTTGAAGTTCAAACTGTAATTCCATTTTCCCTTTTGGTCCACTTTCTACAGTATTAAAATTAATTTTATTCCTTAACTCAAAAATATAGTTTCTTTCAGCTTCCTGTGCTTTTGACAACTCTTCTATATCATTAATCTCTAAAGCTGTAGCTATCAACCCTTCTTTAGGATAATAAAATGAACCCTTATCCCCCAATACAGATATAACTTCATAACCTACACTTTTGGAAATACTCAATGTAACTGGTGAACTCAAGCCAAAAAGTTTCTTCAAATTTAACTGGGGAAGAATAGCTATTCCAACCCTAACCAAATAAATACTCCCTATGCCATACCCGGCCACTTCCCGACTATTCCACAAGCCACAATATTCGGCTACTTCCAAGTCGTCAAATTCTTCTAGATACGTTTCAATTTTAGGGTCAATTTCCTTGATTGCCAATTCAAAAGGCAAGGGGAAATTGCTTGTTCTAAGTTGAATTCTACCTCCACCTAATATCCTTTGATCATCCATTGACTCAAAAAGAATTAAATACACATGGGGATTTAAAGCCCATGATCTATCGGCAGATGTAACCTTGGTAATTCCATAAGATTCCAGAACCTTATGGTGCCCAAAAATGTATTTTTCGGTAGCATCGACATCATCAATTGCCCTGACTATCCTAACTCTAACTTTCATTAAAATTGATTATCTTGTCCAAATCAACATAAAACCTTCCTGAATCAACCTTTTGATTCAAGAGCAACAGCCTTGCATAGTGACAACAAGCTGCCCCACCCAAAAATACAGAGGATGCGAGCTGAGGCCATGAAGTAATGGTCTTTCCCAGCTCTGAAAAACTAAATTTTACTCTTGGAGAAAGGCTGTCAAATTGCAACAATGACATCATTATCTCTTTGGCACTGCTCTGAATTTTAGTCATCAGTTCCTCTTCGGGACCAAACTCACTCAATAGTCCATGGAAAATTGATCTTTCAGGCTCCAAATCAAACCTTTCAATATCGATCATTCCACGATCACTTGTATCCATCATTACAGGTATTTTAAGTGCCTTTGCTTTGATTCTACTCAATAGCTTAATTGGTAAACTATCACATTCTTCAATGAGCAAATCCATTTTTCCGTTTAAGTTAAAAAAATCATTGATATTATCCTCAATAATCCCCTCATTATATAAGGTAACTTTCAAATAAGGGTCTATTTCAGCAATTTCTCTTGCAACAATCCATGACTTCTTCAAACCAATATTGTAAATACCAGTTCTTATTCGGTTCATGTTAGTCAAGTCCAAGGTGTCAAAATCTGCAATTCTGAGTTCTCCAAAACATCTTTCCATCGCCAGACTTAAAGCAACACTTTGACCAACTGACAAACCTATAATACCGATGATTTTATTCTGAAGCATTTCTTGTTCTTCATCGGTAATTTTGTATCTATTCCGCAGTGTTCGTAAACTTACAAAATCCTTTTTCTCCAAAATTCGAACTACAGTATTTCTCCATGGATAATAAACCCACACACCATTTTCAGATTCTGGCACATCCGAATTGGAATAGAATTCTATTTTTTTCTCTACGGTCTCTTCATGAGATAATTTTCTCTTAGGGTTTTGAGATTTAATAAGCTCGGTAAGTTGCAAATCAAAAGTGTCGAAAAACATTACCTTACCAGTTTCTTTAAGCTTTTTGAGGTCATTTCTGTCCTTGTCATTTTTGGGAAAGAACAAAACAGGCCTATAAGCCTGACTAAACTCATTATTCTTAATTGAGTTTTCCATAAATATTAATAACTAAAAAAGGTGATTATGTAAGTAAAGTTATATTTTTGTTGTTACAAACAATCAAGTGAGAAGAATTAATTTAACAATTTTTGCATTTCAAGTGTTAATTCATTAATTTATAGAATAAACTTTTGAATAAAAATTTATTAAGTTTAAACTAGTGAATTATATTTGAAAAAGAGCGATTTTTTGCTTAAAATTAAAATTCAGTTTTCGATTTTTTGGAATTTATCGTGGTATTTCGAAATTTAAGGTATGGAAAAATATAAGATCAGAATCCTCTATGTGGATGATGAGGTCAATAACTTGAAAGCGTTTAAGGCCACTTTTAGAAGAGATTACAAAATTTTTTTAGCAGACTCTGCTGATGAAGGTAGGGACATTTTGCTTCAGGAAGACATTGATATTATCATTACTGATCAAAGAATGCCCAAAGAAAACGGGGTAGACTTTTTAGAATCAATTATTCCTATGCATCCTGACCCTATGCGTATTCTTTTAACTGGCTACACTGATATACAGGCAGTAATAGACGCTATTAATAAAGGGAAGGTATATCATTATCTAACAAAACCCTGGGAAGAAGACTATCTAAGAACTGTAGTAAAAAATGCTTTTGAGGTTTTTTCGCTTAGAAAAGAAAATAAACAACTAACCGATAGCTTGCTTAAAGCAAACGATCAATTGGAATTTCTCTTAAGGCAAAATCTACTTTCTTAAATCCACTTAATTGTCGGTGTCTTTAATATCTAGCAGCCAGCAATAGCTGCAGTTCTTTGTGTGCCATCTGAAATTTACGGGCCAAGTGTGCATTTGTAAGGCTACCTCTATAAGTATAGACACCTTTCATAAACCATTTGTAGTTAAATACCATTTCCTCAGGGCCTCCTATATCCGCCATTTGTAGCAGAATAGGTGTGAAAATATTACTTAGAGAATAGGAGGCCGTTCTTGAAACTCTTGACGCGATATTTGGCACACAATAATGGATGACCCCATGCTTTTTATACACGGGTTGATTGTGACTGGTCATCTCGGCTGTTTCTATGCACCCGCCTTGATCAATGCTTACATCTATAATGACGCTACCTTCCATCATTTGGGAAACCATCTCCTCAAACACAACTATTTTAGACCTGCCTTTCTCCGCCCTCAATGCTCCAATAACCACATCCGACTCTTTTAATGCCTGGCCCAACACAAAATTATCGATGGTTGAGGTAAATACTTGCTGCCCAAGAACTTGCTTAATTCTTCTTAATTTATAAATTTGATTGTCAAAAATCTTAATATTGGCACCTAGACCTAAAGCTGTTCGTGCAGCATATTCTGCTACAGTTCCTGCACCAATTATTACAACCTGAGTAGGTGGAACTCCGGTAATCCCTCCTAAAATCAGACCTTTACCATCATTCACACTGTTCAGGTATTCTGCTGCAACGAGCATTACTGTACTACCGGCTATTTCACTCATTGCCCTGACTACAGGCATGCCTCCCACCTTGTCTTCCAGGTTTTCAAAAGCCACTGCTGTAATTTTCCTCTTATTCAATTGCTGAATAAAAGCAGCCTTCTGCTTACCTAGTTGCAGAGCAGAAATCAAACAAGAACCTTGGCGCATATAACCTATCTCTTCTTCAGAAGGTGGCTCAACCTTCAGCACCACCTCAGCATCAAAAGCCTCTTCACTGGTATACACCACCTTAGCTCCCGCATCAGAATAATCCTTGTCAGAAAACTTGGATAACTTACCAGCATTGGCTTCTACGATTACCCGCTGCCCATTGTTCACCAATAAAGCTACTGCTTCAGGTGTTAGAACCACTCGCTTTTCTTGATCTGCAGTTTCTTTGGGAATCCCAATCAAAATCGGAGGACCTTTCTTTTTCAATCGGTCCATGGATTCCTGAGTGTACACTAGAGGCTCTTCGGCAATTTCGGTAAAACCTGTTTTACCTATCATTGGTTGATGGTTTTAATAGCGATAGTTCTTTTCTCATCCTGATCACTTTCAATAGTAATTAGGGCAAATTTATCCGGCAAAAACATTGGTATTTTTTCTGCCCATTCAATGAAACAATAATTTCCACTGGAAAAATATTCTTCAACTCCTATATTCAATGCTTCTTCAGGGTCTTCTATCCTGTAAAAATCAAAATGATAAACAGGCTCTCCCTGCTCATCAGTATATTCATTGACTATAGAAAATGTAGGACTACTTACAGATTCCTGAATATTGAGTTTTTCACAGATTGCTTTTATGAGGGTGGTTTTACCCGCTCCCATAGCTCCCTGAAAAACCCAAACTTTCAATTCCCTGCACAAGTCTATGATTGTTTCTGCAGTAGTAGAAATCTCACTAATATGATCGCAGTGTATTCGCTTCAATTGAAAATCATTTTGGCTGCAAATGTACGATAGGGATGATCATTTCTTCCAATGATACTCCACCATGTTGAAAGGTATCCCTATAATAATTTACGTAGTAGTTGTAATTATTTGGATAGGCAAAGAAATAATCTTCTACAGCAAATACATAACTGGAAGAAATATTCAAACGAGGAAGCCTGGCTTCATCTGGGTTGCTGATCTCAAAGACTTTTCCCGATTCAAAATTAAGGTTTTTTCCTTGTTTATACCTCAAATTGGTAGTAACGTTTCGATCTCCTATGATTTTATAAGGTTTATTCACGCGTTTGGTACCATGATCCGTAGTCACAATCACCTCCGCACCTGCAGCACTTATTTTCTTGAATAGTTCAAATAAAGAACTGTGCAGAAACCAGCTTATGGTTAGAGAACGATAGGCGGATTCATCAGGGGCCAACTCTCTGATCATTTTCATATCAGTCCTGGCATGTGACATCATGTCCACAAAATTGTAAACCAATACATTTAACTCATTTTTCATGAGATTGGGAAACTGCTCTAATACTGCCTTACCTTGGTTGGTCTGCAAAATTTTATTGTAGCTAGAACGAATAGAGAGCCTGTTCTTTTTAAGGTTTACTTTTAAAAACTCCTCTTCATGGTTGTTTTTACCTTCGTCAGTATCTTCTCCCTCCCATAGGTCAGGGTGAGATTTCGCCATCTCAAGCGGCATCATTCCACTAAACAATGCATTTCTTGAAAAGGCTGTGGTGGTTGGCAAAATACTATAATAGGTTCCATTTTCCTTTACCAAGAAATAATCCCTCAACTGGTTTTCTATCATTTCCCATTGATCCAATCTTAAATTGTCAATCACAATAAAAAACAATGGTTTGTCTTTATTCAATTTTGGGAAAACATGCTTTTTCATCACCTGATGAGACAATACAGGTTTACTGACATTAGGAACGTTTAACCAATCCAAATAATTTTCTTTTATAAAACGAGCAAAATTAGCATTGGCTTCCACTTTTTGTGTTTCAAGCACTTCTTGCATGCTTTTGTTTTCCGTTTCATCTATCTCCAGCTCCCAATAAGTAAGTTTTTTATAGATATCAGCCCATTCTTCATGATCTATAGCATCATTATAAGCCATACTTATATTTCTGAAATCCTGCTGATAGGAAAGGTTGGTCTTCTCACTTATCAGCTGTTTGTTCTGTAGAATTTTCTTGACAGAAAGCAAAATTTGATTGGGATTAATGGGCTTAATCAGGTAATCAGCAATCTTACCACCAATGGCATCATCCATGATATGCTCTTCCTCACTCTTGGTGATCATTACCACAGGAATTTGTGGTTTTAGGCTTTTGATTTGCTGTAGGGTTTCAAGGCCAGTCATGCCCGGCATCATCTCATCTAAAAATATCACATCAAAATTATCCTCCTCCACTTTTTCTACAGCATCAAGTCCACTGTTCACAGTAACAATGTCATAACCTTTTTGTTGTAGAAATAAAATATGAGGTTTTAAGAGATCGATCTCATCGTCTGCCCATAATATTTTGAAATTTTGCATATCAATTGGTTTAATTCTTTTTTACTTTAATTACTTTTGGCAAGTTGCCTTTATGAACAGGACATTGAAAAGTTATAAAATCATAAATGACCCGGTATACGGGTTTATTAACATTCCAAGTGAGCTGATTTTTGCAGTCATTGACCATCCTTACTTTCAAAGGTTACGTAGAATCAAGCAGCTTGGTTTGACAGATATGGTATATCCTGGAGCCTTGCATACTAGGTTTCATCATGCCATTGGAGCGATGCACCTTATGAGCATCACTTTAGACCAACTTCGAAATAAGGGAATTGAAATTTCAGACATTGAATACGAAGCTGCTTTACTTGCTATTCTTCTCCATGACATCGGTCATGGCCCCTTTTCCCATGCTCTAGAATCAATATTACTAAAAGGCCAGCACCATGAAACATTGTCACTGCTCTTTTTTGACGAATTAAATAAGCAATTTCATGGCCAGCTTTCACTGGCTAGAAAAATTTTTGTTGGAAGTTACGAAAGAAAATTCTTTCACCAACTCGTCTCTAGTCAATTGGATATTGATCGACTAGATTATTTACAAAGAGATTGTTTTTTTACAGGAGTATCTGAAGGTACTATCGGTGCTGACAGGATCATTAAAATGATGACCATCATCAATGATGAAGTGGTGATCGAAGAAAAAGGCATTTACAGCATTGAGAATTTTCTGAATGCTAGAAGACTTATGTATTGGCAGGTCTATTTACACAAGACAACTGTTTGCGCAGAAAAAATGCTAATTAACCTGATTTTAAGAGCCAAGCATCTTGGAAGTTCAGGTTTTCAACTTCCAGGATCCATTGAATTCTTGGGTTTTTTAACAAAGAACTTAACCAAAGACACTAGTACCGGAACACCTGCTTGGCTGGATGATTTTGCTCAGCTCGATGATTTAGACGTATGGGGTGCAATAAAACTTTGGAAGGACATAGACGATTTGGTACTAAGTCAAATTTCCAAAATGTTTTTGACTAGAAATTTATTTAAAATCCACCTTAGCAATCAGCCTTTGGATGTTAAGGAAACGACAACTTTAAAATTGAAAGTTCAAAAAAAATTAATGGTTTCTGACGAAAATTTAAGTTATTTTTTCTCTGAGGGAGAAATCAGCAACTATGGCTATTTGACTGAAAATAAAATTTTAATTCTAACAAAAAAGGGGGAAGTATTGGACGTAGCATCGGCTGCAGATTTACCAAATATAAAAGCAATGAGTAAAATTGTTAAAAAATACTATGCTTGTCATGCTAAAAATTTAACTTTACGGTAAAAATTAATTTATACCTAATGGAATTTACCATTGATCATATTGCTCAACTTTTAGATGGAACTGTAGAAGGTGATGGTTCGCAGCTTATCCACACCTTAGAAAAGATCCAAGAAGGGAAACCTGGCAGCATTGGTTTTCTTTCTAATTTAAAATACGAGAAACACCTTTACACTACTAATTGCTCAGCAATTATCGTTTCAGAAGACTTTGTACCACAAAAATCTTATTCGACGACCTTGGTCAGGGTAAAGGATCCTTACACTGCTTTTTCTAAGTTACTGGAAAGTTATTCAGAACTCACCAAACCCAACCCTCAAGGAGTAGAAGAACCGAGTTTTTTTGGTGAAAACAGTGTAATAGGTGAAAAATATTACCTAGGAGCATTTTCCTATGTAGGGAAAAACTGTATCATTGGCGACAATGTTAAGATTTATCCGCAAGTATATATCGGTGACAATGTCACAATAGGCAACGACTGTGTTTTTCATTCAGGGGTTAAAATATATGCCCAAACTAAGATTGGGAATAACTGTGAAATTCACGCTGGAACAATCTTAGGCGCTGATGGCTTTGGCTTTACGCCTCAAGCAGATGGCACATACAGTAATGTCCCTCAGTTAGGAAATGTAGTCTTAGAAGACAATATTAGCATTGGCGCAAATTCCACAGTAGATTGTGCAACTTTAGGTTCCACTATTATAAAGAAGGGAGCGAAGATTGACAATCATGTTCAAATTGCACACAATGTGACAATTGGAGAAAACACAGTCATTGCTGCGCAAGCAGGTGTTGCTGGATCCACTATTATTGGAAAAAACTGTGTCCTCGCAGGTAAATCATCTATTGTAGGACATATAGAACTTGCTAATAACACAACAGTGGGAGGCAACACAGGAGTAATGAAATCAATAACTGAACCAGGAACCACTTTATTTGGTTTTATAGGTTTTGATGTAAAAGCTTTCCTAAAATCTTATTCCATTTTCAAAAAACTGCCTTTACTTCAGGACAAATTAAGAGAGCTGGAAAAAAAACAATAAATTCGCAGTCTGAATTGGTCCACCTCAAGTAAATAGTTATTTATTTTAATGAAAGTAAAACAGCATACCATAAAAAAACAAGTTACCCTGAACGGTGTAGGTTTACACACAGGAATTGTAGCTAACATGACCTTTTTACCAGCCAGCCCTAACCATGGATATAAATTCCAAAGGATGGATCTGGAAGGACAGCCTATCATTGATGCGGATGTGGACAATGTTGTTGACGTTTCTCGAGGAACCACATTGGAACAAGGCGGTGCAAGGGTATTTACTGTTGAGCATGTTTTGGCAGCACTTGTAGGGATGGAAATAGACAATGTTCTTATTCAGCTGAATGGCCCTGAGCCTCCAATTTTGGATGGAAGTAGCATTCAATTTATTAACATACTAGAAGATGCCGGCCTAGAAGAACAAAATGCCTTAAGAAGGTTTTTTGAAGTTCCGGAAAGCATCCATTATAAAGATAGTGCCCGAGAAGTAGAGATGGCCGCATTGCCATTGGACGATTTTAGGGTAACAGTAATGGTTGATTATAACTCTCCTGTATTGGGCAGTCAGCACGCTTCAATTACTGATATCAGCCAATTTCGCCATGAAATCGCATCATGTAGAACATTTTGCTTTTTACATGAACTAGAAATGCTCTATAAAAACAACCTGATTCAAGGGGGTGACCTCAACAATGCCATTGTAGTGGTAGACCGAATAGTAGAGGAGGCTGAACTTGCCAATCTTGCTAAAATGTTTAACAAACAAAAGGTAGAGGTCAAGAAAGAGGGCATACTCAACAATGTGGAATTAAGGTATAAAAATGAGCCAGCCAGACATAAACTTTTGGATGTGATCGGTGATCTTGCATTAGTAGGGCGACCACTCAAAGCACAAATATTAGCTGCCAGACCTGGACATGCTGCCAATGTTGCCTTTGCGAAGAAAATAAAGCGTGCGATGGAAAAAGCAGGCCCTATGCATATCCCTTATTATGATCCCAAATCCCCTCCGGTACTGGATATCAATCAAATAAGCAATATTCTACCACATAGGTATCCATTCCAACTATTAGACAAGGTCATTTATCTCGATGATAAAGTGGTGGCAGGCGTTAAAAACGTGACCATCAACGAACCTTTTTTTATGGGACATTTTCCTAATAATCCTGTGATGCCTGGCGTTCTACAGGTAGAGGCCATGGCCCAAACAGGAGGTATTCTCGTTTTGAGTACTGTTGAAGATCCTGAAAATTATTGGACTTATTTCCTAAGCATTGAAAATTGTAAGTTCAGGAAAATGGTTCTACCCGGTGATACATTGATTTTCAAGTGTGAATTATTAAATCCAATCCGTAGAGGTATAGCTAAAATGAAGGGGGAGGCCTTTGTAGGTAATGCCTTGGTTTGTGAAGCCATTATGACTGCCAGCATTGTAAGAAAAGACGCATGATCAGTAAACTATCCGAAATAAGTGAAAAGGCCCGTTTAGGAGAAAATGTTTCAATAGAAGCTTTCTCGTCTGTACATCCCGATGTAGAAATTGGAGATGGCACATGGATTGGCTCTAACGTAACCATCTACCCTGGAGCCAGAATAGGTAAGAATTGTAGGATCTTCCCTGGTGCAGTGATCTCTGCTATCCCTCAGGACTTGAAATTTAGTGGTGAATCATCTCTGGTAGAAATTGGAGACAATACCACTATTAGGGAGTTTGTCACAATTAATAGAGGAACAGCCGATAAGCAAACCACCAAAATTGGTGAAAACTGTTTGTTAATGGCCTATGTACACATAGCACATGACTGTCTAATCCAAAATCGTGTAATTATTGCAAACTCGGTTCAAGTGGCAGGACATGTCACCATCGACGACTGGGCCTTTGTAGGAGGTAGCAGTGCCATACATCAGTTTGTTAAGATTGGCATGCATAGCATGATCTCTGGTGGATCTCTGGTAAGAAAAGATGTACCACCATTTACTAAAGCCGCGCGGGAACCTTTGAGTTACGCGGGGGTTAATTCACTGGGATTGAGACGAAGAGGGTTCGAAAGCAAAACCATCAGTGAAATTCAAGAAGTTTACCGATTCCTCTTTTTAAACAGTTGGAACAATAGCAGGGCTTTAGAAGAGATAGAAATCAACCTTCCTGCCACAAAAGAACGGGATGAAATAGTCAATTTTATTCGTTCCTCTGAAAGAGGTGTAATGAAAGGATACATTCAATAGTATGTTATCAGTAAAACTGGAGGGAGGGGGAAAGAAATTTCAGCGTGAGTGGATCTTCAGAAATCTAAATCTTGACATCACTGTTGGTAAAAAAACGGCCATTATCGGAAGTAATGGTTCGGGAAAATCTACATTATTGAAATGTTTGTCTTCCCAAATGCCCCTTACTGAAGGAAAATTGAGCTTCACTCAATTTAATAAAAACATCTTAGAAGAAGATATTTACAAGCACCTTACCATTAGTGCACCTTATCTGGAGTTCCCAGAAGAGTTGTCATTAAAGGAATTTTTAAATTTTCACTTCAGGTTCAAAAACTTAATTAAGGGGATAGACATCCCTCAACTAATAGAAATAATGTACCTTGAGAACTCCCTTAATAAACCCTTAAGTTATTTTTCTTCTGGAATGAAACAACGGTTAAAATTGGGGATTTGTTTTTTCTCTGACGCACCATTACTGCTATTAGACGAACCAACCTCTAACCTCGATGAAAGAGGAATAAACTGGTACAGAGATTTGATGCAAAAATATTGTAGCGAGAAATGCGTACTTATTGCTTCAAATGATAAAAGAGAATTTGATTTTTGCGAAAATATTATTTCAATTGAGGATTATAAACTAAAGCGAACCCTTTGATAAAATCGGGAAATGATTAATTTTACTTTTTAAGGACAAGAGATATGAGAACGGTTTTGAAGTATTATTTGATTTTTATTTTTTTTGCTTTCACAGCTTGTACAGGAACTGACCCTGAAGATCCAAAAAAATCAGCTGAAGAAATCGCAATTGAAAAATTGGCTGGTGCAAGTGGTAGTCAAACTTGGTCATTGGACAACGGAGGTTCAATTTCTAAAGATGGTATAATTGTAACCAACGACTTCGATGGATTTGAAATTCGCTTTATTGCTAACAATGCTGGGAAAACCTACACTGCAAAAAACAGTAATCTGCTTTTTGACACGAATGGAAACTGGGCATTTTCAGGAGGTAACTACGACAAAATCATCCTTTCAGGCATACAACCAGCATCAAACAAGGAGATTTCTTTTACCGTAAACCAAGACAAATTGCGTTTGGAGTTTGTAGTTCCTGCTCCTCAAAACGCGAGAGTAAATGCCTTAGCAGGCTTTTATGTTATTGATTTGACAATTTTAAATTAAACTAACAAACCCAATTAAATATGTATAAATATCTCTTTATCCTATGTTTCCTTAGCTCAACAGCATTAATGGCTCAGGAAAAACAAATAGTAGCAGTAGAAAAGGCCGTTTCTGAATTGGTGGATGCAATGGTGGCAGGCGATGCTTCCCGCCTAAAAAAAATCACAGATGCAAATTTATCCTATGGCCACTCCAATGGTCTTCTGGAAAATCAAAGTGAATTCATTGAAGCACTTAGTTCCGGGAATTCCAATTTTACTGAAATTAATATAGAAAATCAAACAGTAAATATTACTGGTAAAATTGCTTTAGTAAGGCATTTTTTAATTGGAAAAACACTCAACAAAGGCAGTGGTCCAGCACCTGTGAATCTTGGTGTATTAACTGTATGGCATAAGAAAGGAAAATCCTGGATTTTACTTGCCCGCCAAGCATACAAAAGATAATTTAGCTGAGGCTGAGGGGTAGCAATAAAAGGTGCTTTTAATCTTTAAACTGCACCAATGTTACCCCTGAACCTCCTCTATCTGCATGTTCATCCGAAAACCCGGCTACTGAAGATGATTCTCTAAGGAGATTCCTGGTAAGCTCTCTAAGAATACCATCCCCTTTACCGTGGATTACTTTTACATCATTGATGCCTAGCATAAATGCATCATCAATGAAATTCTGAACCAACATAAAAACCTCTTCCCCTCGTTTACCCCTGATATCCAGGTTAGGTGAAAAATTTGCCATTTTAGAAGAGGTATCATAGCTTATTCTTTTCGCTATTGCTTTCTTTTCCTTTTTAAGAGAAGTATTTGATATTTTTTCCAATCGATTTAACTTCACTGTAGATTTGAGATCCCCAATGGTAACGGAAGCTTGCTTTCCTTTAATCTCCAACACCTCAGCCAAGGCGCCATTGTCCTTGATCCTAACCTGATCTCCTGCTGTTATGGTGCCACCAACCACCTTGATGGTTTCTTTGCGCTCAACTGGCTTCTTCTCTGGCTTTATGGCCTCTTTATGCTCATCCAGTTCCTTCCTTATTTGTTTGGTCGCTTCCTTATTGGCTTGAGACTCTTTAATCGATCGTATCGTATTCTCTATTTTCCTATTGGTATCATCTAGTAATACCTTGGCTTGCGCTTTTGCTTCATTTAAAATGACCTTTTGTTGACTGTCCAGGGTTGCTTTCAACGAATTGTATTCCCTAAGTTTAATCGCCAGCAATCTATCTTTACGCTCCACCTCAGCCATAAGGTTTTCGTATTTACTTTTCTCACTCTCCACTTTCAAAAGCAACTTGTCATACCTCACACGCGTCTCTCCAATCTGGGCTTTGGCATGAAGAACGATCTCTTTGGGAATACCTATTTTCCCTGCAATTTCAAAGGCAAAAGAACTTCCCGGCTTTCCTATTTCCAGTTCATATAACGGTTCAAGCCGATCTACATCAAACCTCATTGCTCCATTTACCATGCCCTGACTTTTTGAGGCCAATTGCTTTAGGTTACCGTAGTGAGTGGTCACCAATCCAAAAGCACCAGACTTATTCAATGCAATCAAAATGGCTTCTGCTATCGCTCCTCCAAACTGAGGTTCAGTTCCTGTCCCAAATTCGTCAATAAAGAACAAGGTTTTCTTATTGGCATAAAAGGTAAAGTGCTTCATGTTCATCAAGTGTGAACTGTAAGTACTTAGATCATTTTCTATATTTTGTTCATCCCCTATGTCTATAAAAAATTGATCAAAAATAGCACATTTAGATTTGGGTTCCATTGGAACAAGCAAACCACACTGGTACATGAACTGAACAAGTGCAACTGTTTTAAGTGTGACTGATTTACCACCTGCATTGGGGCCTGAAATAACCAAAACACGGTTATTTGGATCCAGCTTGATGGTAACCGGCACAATCTCTTTTTGTTGCTGTTTCAGGGACATTTCCAGCAATGGATGCCTAGCTTTTATCCAAGACATCTCCCTCTCCTTAACCATTTCCGGATTAATCCCATTAATTTTAATGGCAAACTTGGCTTTGGCTCTAATGAAATCAATCATTCCAAGAAAATAAAAGGCCCTTCTCAGGGTTGGAATGTATTCTCTAAGTTCATCCGTTAGCTTTGTGAGAATCTTCTGAACTTCTCTTCGTTCCATGTACAAGAGGTCCTTGATATCATTATTGATATCCAAAACTTCTGCTGGCTCAAGGTATACCGTTTGTCCAGTTGCAGACTCATCATGGATAAACCCCTTAATGCGCCTTTTATACTCCGCCAGTACAGGGATCACCATTCGGCCTCCCCGAATAGTAATAGAGGCATCTTCAGGAGTAAACCCTTGCGATTTTGCAGACCTATAGATACTATCCAAAACCTTGCGAATTCTATTCTCTTCGTAAGCAAGCTGGGTTCTGACAATGTTTAACTCCTTGGAGGCATTGTCCTTTATTTTTCCTTTGTCATCAAGTACCTTATTTATACTAAACTCCAATAGTATATCCTCCTCTACCATCCCAAGTAGCTGATGCAGTTGAGGATATTCTTCTGCATTTTTCTTAAAAAAAAGTACACATCCCGCAAGGGTTTTGAGCCCAAGACGAATTTCATGAAAGTCCTCTTCAAAAAGAAAAGTCCCCTCAATCTTGGCTTTATTGAGGTAAGGGTAGATATTAATATAGTTATTGCTAGGAAAAGGATCTCCCGAGACTAAAATCTGTCTGAATTCCTCAGTCTGCGTGAGCAATCTACTGAGTAATCGTCGATCCTTAGAAAAAGCTATTTTTTTAACAAAGTCAGCACCCAGAACACCTGTGCATTCTTGTCTAATTAAATCTTTGATCTTATCAAAGTCAATCTTTTCCTCCAAATTATCAGGATACAATTTCATTTATGGTTGTAGGTTTTGCTGTGCTTCTTTTTCTTTAACTGACAATGAATCAATTGCCCGTTCATATAAATATTCCATTTTGGTAGCATCTCTCAAATAATATTCCAGACTTTTAATGTAAACTGAGTCAGGAATACCATGTTTTTCAAAAATGCGTCTTTCTAAAATCGGATAAAGGATTTTAGTAGAGTCATATGGAATGGAGAGAGACTGCACAAACCCCTCTGTCAGATGTATATCCACAAGGATATTGACCATATCATCTTCTGACAAGATGTTGTCTGATCCATCATTTTCATGACAAGAGATCGTCCCGAAAAGAAAAGCAAAAGCTATATATAGGTGTTTCACATTCCAAAATTACCTAATTCCTTTTAAAATTGGCAATAAGTAAAGGCTAAGTCGTTTTATTATTCGAATGAGACTGCTAAATTAGGCCTCTGATTAAAAAATAAAGATGAACCAACTGTTAAAAAAGCTAAGAAAATATGAAATCCTACTCAGAAAAGTGGCTAATAGTCACCTTCAGGGGGATCACCAGTCTATTTTCAAAGGTGCTGGGCTGGAGTTCGATGATCTTCGCCCCTATCAGTATGGTGACGATGTAAGAACCATAGAATGGAAAGTTTCTGCAAAAGGTCATGGCACTTTTGTTAAAACGTTTAAAGAGGACAAAGATCAAAGCGTCTACTTCCTTTTGGACGTAAGCGGATCTCAAGATATTGGCAGTAAAGTGCGTAAAAAAATCGACCTTGGAAAAGAAATTGCCGGTGTATTGACTTTGGCATCCATACATGACGGTTCACAGGTAGGACTAATAGGTTATTCAGATCAAAAAGAAAGTATCATCCTTCCGGGAAAAGGAACTCGACAGGCGGTGAAGGTTATAAAAGGGATCTTTAGCAAAGACAACAAATCAAAAAAGACAGACCTTAATGGTATGTTTACATTTTGTCTTAACCTCATTAAGAAAAGATCAATTCTTTTCGTCATTTCTGACTTTATTGATGAAGGTTACGAAAGACCTTTAAAAGCCCTGGCATTCAAACATGATTTAGTGGTATTACAAATGACAGACCCAATAGAATCTGCTTTACCATCCCTAGGGATTATACCTGTTTTTGATAAAGAAGAGGGTAAAACCACCTGGGTAAATACTGCATTTGGTGGATTTTCGAAAAAAATCGCCACCTCATTTACTTCTGACAGGGTGCAACTTAAAGATTTTTGCAAAAAAAATCAGATCAATTACCTACAGATAGCCACAGATCAAGACATCGTCCTACCTTTGATGGAATTATTTAAGTTGAGAAATAAAACCATGAAACGTGGATAGAATAGTAAAACTATGTTATTTAGTTATCTTTCTTATCTCATCTATTCCTATGGCTCAAGCCCAGGATGTTGTAGTAGAGGGATATTTTTTGCAGGATTCTGCAAAATTAGGTGAAAGGGTAGGCTATGTTTTAAAATCACGCTACCCAAGTGATTTGCCTGTAATATTTCCAGACTCAACCTATGACTTTGGCAACTTTGAGTATTTGGACAAACAAATATTTTCTTCCTATTCGGAGGACAGTATTAGTTTAGACAGTGCTGTTTATTGGATATCTAATTTTTCATTGGATTCCGTGCAAGCTTTTCGAATGCCTGTATATGAAGTATTGAATTATGACAGCATCAGCCACTTCCCTCCAGCTGCTAACCTGGCGCTTACCCTTACCATTGATGAGATACCCGAGGAGTTGGCCTTTGAAGAGAACAATAGCTATTTAAATATTCCTCAGGCATTCAATTACCCTTATTTAATCATTGGCGTCTCGATTCTGGTAATCTTACTAGTACTTGCTTTCGTCATATTTGGTAAGGGAGTATTCAATCGCTGGAAAGCCTATAGAGAAAGAAAAAAATGGCGCAAATTCATCTCCAATTGGGATAACTCAATGAATGACCTTGTTCAGCAACCGGACATTAAGAAAGCTGATGAATTATTAGGTTTGTGGAAAAATTATTTGGAGAATTTAACGGGACTGCCCTATAAGGAGTGGACCTCCACTGAAATTTCCATCCACCTGAACAAACCTGAAATAATAAAAGATTTTAGAAAAATCGAACTGATTATATATGCCAATCGGGTAGATGATAATATTCGGGAAGCCTGTGATAATTTATTAAAAATATCAGAAGGTCTATTGGAAGAAAAAATAGAAAAAATTTACAATCATGACTGATGTCTCTTCCTTTTTCTCTTGGAGTTGGTTTACACCAGAAACCCTCCGAAGTTTTGAGTGGGAAAACTATTCCTTGCTCCATTTAATATGGATCATTCCAATAGTGTTATTAATCAGAAAGTTTATAAAACTGCTGAAAAAGCCAGTATTAGAACTATCTCTTCCTAAAATTGTTGCTTCCAACAATCCTTGGACCTACCTGCGCCTCATTCCATCGTTTTTCTTTCTTCTCGCGTTGTGGATGGTGGTGATTGCACTTGCTAGACCTCAGCGCACTAATGAAAAAGTAGAACAGTATACTGAAGGTATTGATATCATGTTGGTAATGGATATATCCGAATCCATGGATTTACAGGACTTCACTCCCAATAGATTGGAAGCTGCCAAAGAAACGGCTATAGATTTTATCAATGGTAGGATTGCTGACAGAATTGGAATGGTAATATTCTCCGGTGAAGCATTCTCCCTAGCTCCTCTTACTACAGATTACGAACTTCTGACAGATTTGGTCAACAGTATTACTTTTAATATGATGGATGCCAAGGGTACGGCCATTGGCAGCGCGGTATCTACAGGTATCAACAGAATGAGAGAATCTGAAGCCAAATCCAAAGTAATGGTATTGCTTAGTGATGGTGACAATAACGCCGGTAATGTTGATCCAGTTTTTGCCGCTCAGTTAGCCGAAGCTATGGATGTTAAGATCTATACCATTGCTGTCGGTAAAGACGGAATGGTACCCTATGGAACTGATTTTTTTGGGCGGCCACAAATGATCGAAAGTTACCTCAATGAGGAAACATTAAGAAATATAGCCAGAATCACAAAAGCTGAATTCTTTAGAGCTTCTGATGACAAAGCCCTAGAAAATATATTTAAGCGAATAGATGAATTAGAAAAAGCTGAAATTATAGAATCCAGGTACAAGGAAACAATGGATTACTATAGACCTTACCTCATTTGGGGCATACTCTTTTTCTTTGTTTGGATGGCTTTAAAAAGTACGTTTTTCAATAACTTCCTCTTGGATTAAAACAATAAAAAACCGACTTATTACTAAGTCGGTTTTTTTATTGAAGAGTGGGTTATCAACTCATCTCCCAGCCAGTTCTTACTGGTTCTTTAATGTATTGATCAACTTCTCCTATTCCAGTTGCTTTGAGGTTCTTAGCATCCCAATTGATTTTCTGTCCTTTCATCCTAAGGGAAAGCACCCCTAATAAGGTGATTTCTGTCAAGTGAGCCCCGTATTCAAAGTTAGAACTCGCCGCAGGACCACCCTTAATTGCGTTCACCCAATCTCTAAAGTGACCTTTTGATCTAGGGATTACCTCCTTAGGTTTTTTCATATTAGCTGCCAAGCTCTCTGGGAAAACATGAGGTACACGATCTCCACCATTCACAATTATTCCTTTATCTCCAACGAATAATGTAGCTCTGGAAGGCCACTTGTAGCCTTCTGGTAAATATTGGTGCAACTGTGGTTTGAGCCCTCCGGAATACCATGTTAGCTGTATAGGTTTACCAGTATTATTGTCCGGGAAGTTATAGTAGCCTATTTCACCATATGGAGCGATGTTTTCATTGCTGAATCCCGCAGGAAAAACTTCAATGGTATCCGGGTGCCCAAGTTCAAACGCCCAAGTAGCAGCATCCATATCGTGGCATCCGAAATCCCCCAAAGCACCGCAACCAAAATCCCAAAAATCTCTCCATGTTACAGGAGTATACCATTCATGAAAAGGTCTATTTGCAGAAGGTCCAAGCCAAAGATCCCAGTCAAAACCATGAGGTTTTTGGGTATTGGTTGTAGGTACTGCTTGCATTTCATCTATCCACCTTGAGGCGGGTACCCAAGAGTGAGTTTCTTTTACTTCTCCTATGACACCTGCTCTTAGGTATTCTACTGTCTGTCGAATACCATCAGTGCTGTGTCCCACATTTCCCATTTGAGTAGCTAAACCAGTCTCCTTAGTAAGGTCTTTGATCATCCGGGCTTCCCATATATTATGTGTAAGTGGTTTTTCGCAATAGACATGCTTTCCAGACTTCATAGAAGCATAAGTAATAACAGCATGGGTATTGTCTGGTGTAGAACAACAAATTGCATCCAAGCCTTTTTCCTTCTCAAGCATTTCACGAAAATCCAGATATTCATTTACCTTAAAATTCTCGGTTTTATCTTCATAATGGTCTTCCACCATTCGTTTTACTGGATGTCTACCTGCAATGGACTTGTAGTAAAAATTAGCCAAGTCCCAGTATTCAGCAGGATCAGCTATAGCTGTAATTTGTACATCATCTAACTTCATCAAGTCTTGGGCATTTTGCCTTCCTTTGCCCCCTACCCCTATCATTCCAACATTTACCTTGTCACTTGGCGCCACATGTCCTTTACCTCCTAACACAAACCTTGGGACAATAAAAAATCCCGCTGCTGCTAAGGAAGAACTTTTAATGAAATCCCTCCTTGAATCAGGAGTTTTATTATTATTTGGTTTTTCAAGCATCGTTAATTTTTTTGATTAAATAAATATAAAAAAACTATCTATAATTTCCTTTTTGGATATTAATTAAAGTTCAACCCCTTAGAGCTTATACTTTTGTTTGGCATTGTGGTGATATAGTTTTTGCTTTTCATTTGGTGTCAGGGCATGGGCCATTTCATAAAAGTCATGTACCCATTTTTGGTAACTTGCAGCCCTTAATAAAACCGGCCAATCTCCCCCAAAGAGTACTCTATCCATACCAAATACATCTAAAACAGTTTCAAAATAGGGTTTCATTTGATCTATACTTTCCTCTGAGGGATTTGTTTTGGTTAGCATTCCTGAAATTTTACAGGACACATTTTCCAATTTAGAAAAGGCTGAGATGCCTTTCCTCCAGTCTTGCCATTCATTGTTTCCAATATCAGGATTTGCAATATGATCCAAAACTATAATTTGATCAGGGTGAGCTTTGGCAAACTCATATGCAGCTGGAAGGTCCTTTGTACGAATATTGAGATCATAAGACCATCCAAACCTACTAAGCAATTTCACCCCTTCTAAAAATGCCTTATGATTAGGCATAAAAGCTTTGCGAATACCTTTTACAATTTTTCTTTCGGCCAAAGCCTCCATTTCCCTCAGACCAGAAGCTCCTTTTTCTAAAGGGAAATAGGCTACCATTCCTGCAATTCTCTTGTCTCTTTCTTGAATTCCCAGCACCCAATCTACCTCCTGTAAGTATTGGTTTGGTGCGCGTCCACATTCTACAAATACCATTTTCTCTATTGGCAATCCTGCAGTTGCCTCGTGATAATCTGCTATTAAGAAATTCCGAGATAGGGGATTTTCAGGATTTTTCAACCAGGGGTAATCCAAATGACCTAAATCCCATAAGTGAAGATGGGTATCTATCAAAGGGATTTTATCCTTATCTAAGTGCTGTAAATCTAAAAAAGGAGCACTATCCTGCAGTGCCAATGCGCTACAGGCTAAGCCTCCCTTTTTCATAAATGTTCTCCTATCCATCTAGTGAATTCCACTTCCCTTAAGCAGGGATTTCGGGAGTATTTAATTTTGCAATGGATTTATCTATCTCTTCCTGACTAAGTTCATGACTTTTAATTTTACCAGAGAAATAATCATCATAGGCCTTCATGTCAAAATTCCCATGTCCACAAAGATTAAATAAGATGGTTTTGGAAACACCTTCTTCCTTGCACTTTTTGGCCTCTTTGATAGCTGTGGCAATACCGTGATTGGCTTCAGGAGCTGGAATAATACCTTCCGACCTTGCAAAAAGTACACCTGCTTCAAATATTTCCAGGTTGTCATGCGCCTGGGCTTCAATCAGCTTATCTTTTAGCAATTGACTTACAATCACGCCTGCACCGTGGTATCGAAGTCCTCCTGCATGAATAGGGGCTGGGATGAAATCATGTCCAAGTGTATACATTGGCAATAATGGTGTCATACCTGCTGTATCTCCAAAGTCATATCTAAACACTCCTCGAGTAAGTTTAGGGCAAGATGAGGGCTCACTCGCTATACAACGTATATTTTTACCCCCCTCTAAGTTTAATCTTAAAAACGGAAAAGAAAGCCCCGCGAAGTTTGATCCTCCACCAAATGGAGCAATTACAACATCCGGCATATCACTACCTGCTTTTTCCAACTGCTTGATGGCCTCTAGTCCAATAATAGTTTGGTGCAACTTCACATGGTTAAGGACACTTCCCAGAGCGTATTTTGTATCCTCCCTGGTTGCAGCCATTTCCACTGCCTCCGAAATAGCAATACCAAGACTACCTGGAGAATCTGGATGCTCTGCCAGAATTCTTCTCCCGGCTTCGGTTCTGTCTGATGGAGATGGGTAGACATTAGCACCCCAGGTATTCATCATCATTTTCCTATAAGGCTTGTCATTATAGGAAAGTCTAACCATATAAACATCACATTCAATCCCGAAATGCTGGCAAGCAAAGCTCAAAGCACTACCCCATTGACCTGCACCTGTTTCCGTGGTTATTCTTTTTACCCCTTCTTGTTTATTGTAATAAGCTTGGGGAATAGCCGTATTTGGCTTATGAGAACCCGAAGGACTGACTCCTTCATATTTATAATAAATCTTTGCAGGTGTATCTAAAGCTTTTTCCAGACCATAAGCCCTGTACATTGGAGTAGGCCTCCATATGGAATACATATTTCTAACTTCATCAGGAATCGAGACCCACTTATCAGTGGTCATCTCTTGTTTGATCAAGGCCTCTGGAAACAAAGGAGCCAAAGCTTCAGGCCCAAGTGGTTCCATGGTTCCTGGATTTAATGGCGGCAATGGCTTGTTAGGCATATCCGCAATGATATTGTACCAGTTTTCTGGTATTTCCCTTTCTTCTAAGTTAATTTTTCGGTTTTTCATTTAATAAATTAATAAAAGGTGACTGATTTTAACTTGACAAGCTTTCTAAACCCTAAATAGGCAAAGTATTTTCTAATATGCGATGTTATCGCTTTAAAACCAACCTATCTACCGCTATTTTCACGTTAAATCAGAAGTGGGAACGATCCTTCACCAAATAGGCAATTGTTTTTTTGATCTCACCCGGTCGCGTAAATAACCATAAAACCTACCTATATTTTCAGGTCTAAGGTTTTTTCTTCAAACTGCTATTGAGCACATAAGCCTCTATTCCTTGATTGTTAATCCCAACTAATAATATTTTGAGATGCGATAAATCTATTATGGCTGTGTTTTTTACATCTCCTAGAAACGCCAGTCCAGTTTTCCTTGGATCCACTGTTGAAAATTCACCCTTGCCATCTCCAAGGTAGACCTGACCAAAATTGGCGTCAATCATCCCCAATCTAAGCCGAGTGGTGTTCTGGTTTCCTCCAAGGATAAAATCCAAGTTCCCATCCCCATCAATATCCATCACACTAATGGTAAAAACAGGCGCATATTGCGCCTCAACAGGCAATTCATGCCTAAGGAACTTATTGCCTTTGTTCTCTAGGTAAATTGTTTTTAGCTCATTGATCTCCAATTTATTTGCTTGTTTAAGAGCCTCTTTGCTAAATAAATCCTCAAGCTTGGCTTTTGAAAATGAAGCGTAATCAGTGAATTTGCTGCGCATTCCATACATTTGATCCAACAATTCATCCCTACTCATAAAAGGAACAAGCGCTCCCTTATAATAATAGTTTAAAATTGGATCTACAGAACCATTGCCATCAAAATCAGCATAAACCAGTGTCAATGGCCCTTGATCAGTAGCTTTCAACTGACTATTGGTACCAAAATTCCCTACAATAAAATCTATATCCCCATCCTTATCAAAGTCTCCTGCTTCCAATTTTGACCATTTCCCTACCAAGGGTTTGTCAAAATATTCAGCCGTCTGCCCAATAAATGATTTTCCTTCTTGATTTACAAATACACTAATAGGCATCCAGTCTCCAATGACTACCAAATCCTGCCAACCATCCTGGTTTACATCTATCCAGGAGGCATCCGTAACCATCCCTAAAGTTGATATTTCAGGGAAAAATTTTTCAGTATGGTCTTCAAACTTTCCATTTCCATCGTTGATGAAAATAAAAGACGAAGCCGGTTTAGGATATTGACCAGGGACAGCTCTTCCCCCAATAAAAAGGTCCAAATCCCCATCATTATCAAGGTCAAATGGTTTAGCTACACTGTTACTGCTCAAAACATTTGGTAATGCATTGGCTTTATAATTAAAGTTTCCTCCACCTTGATTGATATACAATCGGTCCTTTAATTCCGGGGAATCTCTTTCAAAGTCATGGTACCCCCCATTTACGATATACAAATCCTGTTTACCATCACCATTCGCATCAAAAAACACGGCATCTGTAGTGGCACTGCCCTTCATGTCTGACAAATCCAGGCCTTGGGATTCCAAAAATTGTCCGGTGGAAACCTGAAAATACAATTTACCTTGTGTCTCTGAAGTACCTCCGATAAAGACATCAGAGTATCCATTATTATTCACATCCCCCACTGCAATTACAGGCCCACTTGGTGACAACATGTGAGACAATAGAGGTTGCCGCTTAAAATCATTGTACCCTGCTTCCACATGCTTAAAGGGTATAGGTGACACAATTTTGGTAAAAATAGAGGAGTTAATATTCTCAGGTTTAGCCTCTTTATCTAAAGCCTTGCGCTCATCTAACTGCAGCAATTGATTACTCGCAATATTTCTGATCCATTGTTGTTTTCCTCCAGGCCATGTAATTTTAAGAGAGTCAATATTATCAGCTGCACCAAGCCCTATGTGCAAAATATGACTTACAGAGGATTGAAAGCCTCTAGTGGGTTGCTGTTCAAAATATTGCTGCTGCTCTCCGATATAGACATTTATTTTAGCTCCAATACCACTGGTATTACTCCCCTCCCCATTCAACTTTAATTGGAGGTAATTGCCTTCATTTTCCTCAGGAGCTAAAACATTGGCGTAAATCCCCGCAAAGTCATTCAAATGATTGACTACCAAATCTAAAGATCCATCCCTGTTAAGGTCAGAATAAGCTGCACCATTAGAGAAATTTGGTTCTTCAAAGCCCCAATCCTCGGACACATCTTTAAAGATTGCCCCATTTTCATTTCTAAAAACATAATCATGAATCGGAGTGGAACTCATGCTGGTAACCAAATGGAGTGTATCGGCTTTTTCTTTTGCTCGGGCTTTACTGAAATAATAATCCCCTTTGTACTTTAAAAAATCCCTATTGGTATAATCTCTATAATAGCCATTACTAACAAAAAGATCTTTCCAGCCATCATTGTCAAAATCCGTAAAAAAAGCAGCCCAACTCCAATCGGTATTTGACATTCCAGATAGCTGTCCTATTTCGCTAAACATCCCAGTACCTTGGTTGATGTGCAGCATGTTTCGCATATTTTGATGATAAAAGCCTTTCATTACCATTAAGGCATATTGCTCATAATTTTCCGGCCCATACAGTAATTTTTGGCGTTCATTATCCTCAGGTAGCATGTCCAAAGTAAAAAGGTCTACAAGCCCATCATTGTTAACATCATTAAAATCAGAGCCCATAGAGTAATAGGATATATGCTGTAAATACTCCGTTAGTTTTTCAGAAAATGTGCCATCACCATTGTTTATATATAAATAATCCGGCTCTATATAATCATTTGAGATGTGAATATCAGGATAGCCATTACCAGTAATATCTGCAATTGCTATTCCAAGACCAAAGCCCATGGAATTCCCAATAATACCTGCTTCTTCACTTACATCGATATATACTCCATTGTCATTTCTGAAAAACTTATCTCCAGCAAGCGGATTCCTATCCTTTCTTTTCGCGTCAAAATCTATTTCATTGATTACCTGAGTATTGTGATTGAGCAAATACATGTCAAGATCTCCATCCAAATCAAAATCGAAAAAAGCAGCTTGAATACTATTGGCAGTGTCGGCTAAACCATATTTTTCAGCCTCATCTATAAAAGTATTGTCCTTTTGATTGATCAGCAATTCATTTTTTCTGGAAGAAGCATCACCCTTTCCTGAATAACAAACATAAATATCAAGGTAACCATCCCCATTGACATCAACCATGGTCGCTCCAGTAGTCCACGCATCTTTACCTAGTGTTCCAGACGATTTTCCTATATCCTTGAACTTAAAGTCTCCTTGGTTTAAATAAAGCTTATTAGAAGTCATGTTACCTGTGAAAAACAAATCATCAAGACCATCATTATTAATATCACCTATGGCAACACCTCCACCATTGTAAAAATACTCATAGGTTAAAATATTGGTTTGCTGACTCTCTACCAATTTGTTTTGAAATTTCACTCCAGATTTTCGACTGGAAATCTTTTCAAACCCTTGGGCTATCACACAAAAATGAATGAAGTAAAGGAACAATACTAGAACGAAATATTTATTATGGTTTTTCATAATTCAATCTTCCCCCTACTTTTTGGGTTATATTTGAATGCGGGGTAACAGTAGTAAATCTACATTTTTTATGGGGTTCGCACAATAGCACAAATTGCACTCTAAAACGTTGAAAATAGACTTTTTATAGATTTATTCTTCAGGACTCGATTTATTAGTAAAAATCAAAAAAATTCAATCCAGCGCTGTAAAATGACTTTATAGGTTTTGATAAAAAAACTTGCTTAATATAAGCTATCTACTCTCCCGTATTAGCGATATTCTCAAGTTTAGCCAGTCAAAAATTAATTCAACCATTGGGGTTCCCCCCATAAGTCAAGTTTTCCAATAATCCGCTCCAACTCTGGCTTGCTCAACATTTAAAATTTCATTATAATTATTCCTCTTTAAAATAGGGTGGAAGATTAGAATTTCCTGACTCTTCACTTGAACATGTTTAATGGTAAGGAAATCAAATTATTTAGCGTATATGAAAAAATCACACATTTGTATTTTCTTGCTTGTAAGTTTTTTGGCTTGTAAGAAAAAGGAGAAAAGCATAATGATTTGGGAGTCCAGCTTCCCGGTAATCGGTTCACAGTCTTCCCCTAGATCAGCAGACCTAAATGGGGATGGCGTTTTGGATTTGGTAATAGGAGCAGGTAAAAATGAATACGAATATACTGAAGCTGGCATATTGGCTATTAATGGTTTGGACGGTGAAATTTTATGGACGCAAGAAACAGAAGACCAAGTATTTGGTTCGGCCACATTTTTAGACGTAACCAAAGACGGAACAACTGATGTATTTATTGGTGGACGAGGACCTCATCTTAAGGCCTTGAATGGCAAGACTGGAGATTTGATTTGGGAATTTGACACCTTAGCCCATATGAATCATCCAATTTTACAATACGCTAGGTTCAACTTCAACAACAGTGTAACCATTCCCGATCAAAATAAAGATGGAATTGCTGAGTTGCTTATTAGTAATGGAGGCAATGCCAGAATTGGCCCGGGTCAAACTGAAGGTAGGTTCCCAGGGGTTTTGATGGTAATCAACCCATTGAATGGTGAGGTTTTGGCCGCTGACACGATGCCTGATGGTGCAGAAACCTATTTATCTCCTTTGTTTGTCCAACAGAAAGCAAAGGATGAGCAATATATTCTATTTGGGAGTGGAGGGGAAACACTTTCCGGAAATCTCTATTTAGCAAAACTGAGTGAACTAATGAACAACGATTTATCAGAGGCCAAAGTACTGGTTAATGAAAATGATCATGGTTTTATCTCCTCTCCCGTCATTGTTGACCTTAATGATGATGAAGTTCTGGATTATGTAGGTATATCTCACGCAAGTACCATCACGGCTATAAATGGAAAAAGTCTCGAGAAAATATGGCAACTTCAAATACCTGAAACCGAATGTAGCAATAGCTTTGCTGTGGGGCAATTTACCGATGATGACATACCTGATCTATTCACTTTTGTTAGTAAGGGAGTATGGCCAGAAAACAAGGGATTGGTTCAGGTATTAATAGATGGAAAGACTGGGCAGCTTATAAAGCAAACAGAATTGGGATGTACCGGCTTTTCCTCCCCCATTGCTTATGACCTCAACAATAATGGTAAGGATGAGGTGATATTTAGCATAAATGAATACGATTGCAGTCGAGCCATTGACGATCAAACGGCATTTTTAATCGAAAATAAGTTGATGTTAATGGATTTCAAAGCAGATACCTCCTATATTTTGGATCAAACAAAAAGTTTTAAGAATGTATTCTCAACCCCTTGGATTGGAGACATGGACAATGACGGCTACCTTGATTTGGTGCATTGCCAATACTTTAGTCACGGAGATATATTATCCTTCTTGGGAATGAAGATTAAAAGAATCGATCTTCCAATAAAAGTTAGAAAAAAACCACTTTGGGGGGCTTTAATGGGATCAGACGGAAATGGGATATACCAAAAATAAAAGGCTGCCGAAAGGCAGCCTTTTACAAAACACTAAATTAACCAAGTAAATAAAATTTCTTTTATCACAAAATAAGCTAAAACTAACTCTATTTAATTCGCTACATCCCACCAAACACGAGTAGTATTTATGTCTGGCAAAGTAGCACCAGTCTGAAAATTTGCATTTGCCGCTACTTCAGATGCTGGGTACCTAAGTTTTCTCATGATCTGTCCTTGCGTAATATTACCAGGATAGTTGGTTGGAGTTAACTGAGGATATCCTGTTCTTCTCCAGTCAGACCAAGCTTCCCACCAGTTAAAAAACTTACTTACCCACATTTGCTCACCTATCATTTCAAGTCCTGGCTTTTCTACACCATAAGGATGTCTTTGAAGGTAGGCATTTACTTCATCATCAGAAACTGTCAATGAAGGATCAAAGGGAGTATACATCTGCATGGCTCCTTTTACACCTGACTCATAATGTTCCTTAGCAGAATTTGGAATTCCAGAACCAATGCCTCTTTCCAAGGCTTCGGCCTGCAAAAATGCAGATTCAGCATAGTTCATAAACATGTAAGGAGCATCTCTTTGAAGCATTAGGTAGTTAATTCTTGAATAAGTTGTTACCAAATCTACCGACTCTCCTTCCAATTCATCCAATCCTGCCCCATCATATCCATTTGGCATTCCTTTTTGCTCCAGTGGATTGGTGTTGGTAGGTGTCCATGCGACTGCAGACCAATCTGCAATTCCTCCACTTATAATCATAAGCCTAGGATCTACTTCATCTTCTGTAGTTGCACCCGCTTTAAGCCAGTCTACAAGAGTGTTGCTTAGGTAACCAGGCTGTCCCCCATCACCTGGGTAAAAGGCCCTGGAAATACCATTTTGATTGATCCACAAACTAGGTCCTTCAGACATGGGTACCCAAGCATTGTCATCATTGCTTTCCATTACTCCGCCTGCAATGGCTTTGGTGACATATTCATCTGCCATTTGAGGTGACACATTTGATACCCGCATTGCTAAGCGTAGCATCAAAGAGTAACCGAATTTTTTCCATTTGGCAATATCACCTTCATAAATAATATCAGCTCCAGAAAAACCATCGTCTGGATTAGAAGTGCTCATTGCGGCTGTAGCTTCATCCAGTTCCTTCAACAAATCTGGATAGATGGCTGACTGTTCATCATATTCAGGAAAGAAAACCCCTTCCATACCTTGAAGTGCATCAAAATAAGGCACATTCCCATAGAAATCTGTAAGGCGATGAAAATTCAAAACACGCATAATTCGTGCAGCATTTCTGGTGTTCACTTTGTTTCCTTCATCATATCCTCCAGGACCAGTTTGCTTAATCACCTCAGATATATTTTTCAATGCATCTCCGTAGAAGAATTCGAAAGGAGCGCTATTTGACTCGAAATTTTCAGTGTATTTATCACCAGGAGCAATCCCTCCACCTGCATTGGCCAAATGCTGTATAAGGTAGGCAGTCATTCCAATATTGGTTCTCCAATCAATGTACCTATTGTCCCCTGCAGATCCACCTGAAGCCGATCCAAGTTGTGCAGCCGTAAACATGAAATTCAGATCAATTTCATTTACTGCTTGAGGATTGATATTAAGATCATGTAATTCTTCGGTATTGCAGGAGGTAAAGCATACACCAACCGCCAAACCAATCAGAAGAAATTTATTTATAATTTTCATAATTCTTTCTTTTAACGATTAAAATGAAGCCCTTAAGTTAAATCCATAAGATCTCGATTGAGGCATTCCAAAGTAATCAAGTCCTTGTCCATTTCCTGAAGAATAACCCGACTCTGGATCTATATTTTCCACGTTTTTCCAAAGGATGGATAGGTTTCTACCTACAAAGGATAAACTCACATTGGTAAAAGGAGTTTTTTCCATTAACCTTCTCGGGAAATTGTACCCAAAGGTTATTTGTCTCAACTTCGCAAAAGAACCATCGTAAATAAAATGATCTTGAACCCTGTTCCCCATTTGGTTCCAATAGTTATTGGCTTCACCTGGTGATAAGGTTTTAGAGAAAGCTTCGTAAATTGGTGTACCATCAGCTTCAGTACCGGATTGAATCACCCCAGATACAGAAAGAGGTTCCTCACCTTCTCTACCTTGTAGGGATTGTTTGTGCAATCCCCATTGAGTTAACCTCACATTGGTACCCGAATAGATTTCTCCTCCAACTCTAAAATCAACTAAAGCCGAAAGGTTAAATCCCTTATACGTAATACTATTGTTAAACCCTCCGGTAAAATCTGGAATACCGTTTCCTATTACTTCCATTTGGTCAGATTGAACTGGGGCTCCATTTTCTTCAAAAACAGGTTGTCCATCAGGGGAGGTCTTTTGTACCCATCCGGCCAGCACTCCAAAAGGCTGTCCTGTCCTATGTTGTACAAATACCGTCCTTGTCCTTGGTTCTTCTACGTTCAAAATGTCAGTTCCTTCTATTAAGGAAATTACCTTGTTTCTATTTCTTGCAATGTTAAAAGAAATATCCCAATTGAAATCCTTGTTTCTGACTGGGGTTCCTGTTAACAAAATCTCAACCCCTTTGTTCTCCATTTCTCCAAGGTTGACCAAAGTTGACCCAAAACCCGAAGCTCTTGAAATTTGAGCATTCAACTGATCATTTGTACTTTTCTGATGGTAATAAGTAAAATCCAAGCCCAGTCTGTTTTGAAACATTCTAACATCTAAACCGAATTCTATTTCAGTAGACAATAGAGGCACAAGAAATGGGTTTGGAATGGTGCCATTGTTATTTCCCGCGGTGGCAAAGGAAGCCATCGCTACTTGATTACCCTCAAAATTAATGGCAGGAGCACCCAATAGGGTATAGGTATTTTGAATTTGATATGGATTTACTGTAGAACTACCAACCCTCGCCCATGAAGCCCTGACCTTACCAAAACTTAACCAGAAAGGAAGATCCTCCATAGCATCAGAAAAAACAAAACTACCTCCAATGGATGGATAAGTTATGTCATTTAAAGAAGGATCTAAGGTGGAAAACCAATCTGTCCTACCTGTACCGGTAAGAAAGAGTATGTTTTTATAATTAACTTCTGCTGATCCATAAACGGAATTAATACCCCATCCTGAGTAACCATATCCAAAATTCCTAGTTACTGTATTATTGATAGCATGAAAGAAAGGCACATTAAAGTCATTCCCATTTGCTGAAATGGTTTCATCTTCACGACGCATTCTATTGGCTCCTAAAAAGGCTACAACTCCAAAATCTCCAAACTGTCTATTATACCCTAGCATGGCCTCCAAGTTAATTTCATTAACCCTTCGCTCAGCCTCAGACATATTACCTCCTCTAGAATAACCTGTTCCTTGAGGAGTTAAAGAGCTACCCCTACGAGTGTACCAATCCATCCCTGCCCTTCCAGACAAATAAAGATGCTCGGTAATGTTATATTTTAATGATCCTGAAGTAATAATCCGGTCACGAGTATCACTGATAGACAATTGATGAGTGGAAAAATAAGGGTTTTGTCCCCAAGGGTTATTGGTCATTAAATATTCTTCCTGCTCCGCAAAACCCCAAACACTTAACAGTGCAGGATCAGTTCCAATTGGAATCGTTCCTAGCCTGTCTGGATCACCTTGTCCCCACAATACATTGACATTTGGTGGTAAGGCAAAAATGGACTGAAAAGCATTTCCCGGAGAATCTGATAATCTAGGACGATTTTGAGTTCTTTCGTTAGAGTAAAGCACTTTGGCATCGAAAGTTAATTTTTTACCAAATTTACCACTTGTGGCAATTGACATATTGATTCGATCGAATCCTGCATTTGGAATAACTGAAGAACTCCTTAAATCAGTTACATTAAAGCGGAACGTTTGTGTATCGCTTCCTCCTGAAAGTGAGAGACTATTGGTAAAAGCTTTGCCAGTTTCATAAAAACGATTCCAATTGTCTCCTGCATACACGTAAGGTCTTTCGACACCGTCAAAATGCATGGAAGTCCCAGAACCTAATCGTTCGCCCCAAGCTTGGGAACCCCAATCGTAACCATCTCTTACAGTGGTTGGTCTTACGGCACTACCTGTAATCTGATCTCCTTGAAATCTACCGGACCCAAATTCTCTTTGCAGGTCAGTTTGGTTGTTTATTCTTTCAAACACAGCGTTGGAATTAAATTCTACGCCAATACCTTTTCGTGAAGTCCCTCTTTTGGTTGTAATCAATATTACACCATTTGCTGCTCGCGAACCATATAAGGCTGCTGCACTGGCACCTTTTAATACCGACATGGATTCGATATCATCAGGATTAACACTTGTCATACCATCTCCCTGATCTGCACCTCCCCAAACTCCGGCTTGCCCAAAGTTGGTATTATCCATTGGCACCCCATCAATAACATAGAGCGGCTGATTTCCACCTTGAAGAGAGGTATTTCCCCGTATGATCACACGAGAAGAACCTGCAGGCCCTGAAGCCACATTGCTTACATTTACACCTGCTACCCTACCAGCTAGCTGATTGGCAATGTTATTTTCTCTGGCTTGAGTGAATTCTTCTCCACCAACTTCTGTCATCGAATACTGTAAGGCTTTGACATTTCTTTCTATACCCAAGGCAGTTACAACGACTTCATTCAATTCGGACGCATCCTCAGATAAGCCAACATCAATAGTACTTCGATTTCCCACTGTCTCTTCTACTGCCTCAAATCCTAAAAAGGAAAAAACAAGTACAGTTTGTGCACCAGGTACATTAAGACTATATTTTCCATCCACATCCGTGGCGGTACCCGTGGAAGTACCCTTAATAAGAATGGATACTCCTGGTAAGGGTGTTCCATCTGAACTGTCAGTGACTGTTCCGCTAACAGTCTGCCCAATGGCATTACCTCCCATAGATGTCAGTAATGCCAAAAAGGCAATAAGTAATAGGTTTTTCATAAATGGTTATTTTGGTGTTAAAATAAAACTTCTACATTTATTATCCATCAAAAATGTTTTTACACCAATGGCTAAAACTCTGAAAGAGCAACTTTTTCAATTCCGTGAACTAAATCAACTCCCTTCAGCCCAAAGCCTACATAAATGGTTTCAAACAATGATAAATGGCATAATAAACTTAAATTTCGTAGAAATGTAGAATATATTGAACAGAAAAAAAAATACTACCATCCATTTTTCAATTATTTCCAGATTTTTTTTTTATACAATCGGGATGATTGCCCCTACCTTCTTACTAAACTGTAAGTTTTTCAAACGAAAAAATAAATTCAAAACATACTTCCCTTTTAGTTATATCGCCCAACCTATTAAATGGGGGGGATAAATACATTATAAAGTAGGCTTATTTACTGAGATGTTTCAGAATAACCCGATAAATAGACACCTATTTCGACCAACCTAATTTAGGGTAACTTAAATCCTAAATAAAAATGCATTTTAAGCAGCTTTAAAGCTTCATATATTTAGTATTGTCTCCGATATACCAATATCTTTGTTCCAGTACTTGAACCTGATGTAACCACATTAGAAAATGCAAAAAACTGAAATAAGTCAAAATCTAAAGGAAATAAAAGCCACATTCCTTAACCCTGATTGTCTTCTCGTGGCAGTAAGTAAGACCAAACCTATTTCTGCAATTCAGCAAGCCTATGAAGCAGGAATAAGAGATTTTGGAGAAAATAAAGTCCAAGAAATTACTGAGAAGGCAAGCCAATTACCCGATGACATCAAGTGGCATATGATAGGGCATTTACAGCGCAATAAAGTAAAATTTATTGCACCTTTTATTCACTTGATTCACAGTGTGGATTCCTTGCGATTGTTGAAACAGATTAATAAAGAAGCAGAAAAAGTCAACAGAACAATAAACTGTTTATTGCAAGTTTATATAGCCAATGAAGAGACTAAATTCGGTTGGGATAAAGAAGAATTATATTCCTTCCTTTTAGGAGATGAGATAAACTCCATGAACAATATTCAAATTGTAGGGCTAATGGGCATGGCTACAAACACTTCTAGTGAAGAGGTAATTAGGGAAGAGTTTAAAACTTTAAAAAATCTGCATGACACTTTGAAAAAGCTACCCCTCCCTAAAAATGTTGAAATGAGAGAAATATCAATGGGCATGAGTAGTGATTACCTGTTGGCTCAACAGGAAGGAAGCACCATGGTAAGGATAGGAAGCGCTATTTTTGGTTTTAGAAATTACAATTAATCATTATGAAAACTAGTCATATAATTCAAACAGCAGCTGTATTTGGTGCTCTGGCCGTAATTTTCGGAGCGTTTGGTGCACATGCTTTAGAGGAGCTTTTAATAAGCACTGGCAGATCGGACACCTATGAAACTGCTGTCAATTATCATTTTTACCACAGTTTGGCGCTTTTAATGACAGGAATTTTATACCAGCTTTTCCCTGATAAAAAACGTCTTGCATACAGTGCTGTTTTTTTTATAGCAGGTATTATAATTTTTTCAGGCAGCTTGTATTTTCTTTGCTTAAGTCAGCTAACATGGCTAGGTGCCATCACTCCTTTAGGAGGCTTGGCATTTATTATTGGATGGGTAATGTTGCTACTCAGTTTTGGTAAATAAAATTTAAGAAAATCATATGAAATTAAAATTTTTACCAGCGATTTTATTATGGCTGTTTATTTTTCAATCTGCTTCAGGACAAGACGTAAAGTCTTCTTTTTTAGGTTTAGATAATTTAATGGGAGACAATTCTTTTTTTGATAAACACCTTACGGGATTCATGCTATACGACCTTGATAGCCAAGTGGTTCGTTACGAGAAAAACAGTCATTTGTACTTCATCCCTGCATCCACTACCAAACTTTTCACCTTCTTCGGGGCCATGATGGTACTTACCGACAGCACAACATTTTTAAGGTTTGAACCCAAAGGGAAAAGCGTAACCATCTGGGGAACAGGAGATCCATCTTGGAAATACCCAAGACTACCCAATCCAAACATCCGGGATTTCCTAGCTACTTACGACACAATCATTTACTCTGAAAGTAATTGGAAAAACGAACCATTTGGTTTCGGTTGGCAATGGGATGATTACTACTATTCCTATGCAGCTGAAAAATCCCCATTACCCCTATTCGGCAACCTTGTGAGCTCAAAAAACATCAATAACAGACCTGTTTTAACTCCCGATATTTTCAATGTAGTCCATTCAAAAAAAATTGTGAAAAATGTCCAGCGAAATTGGAGGGACAATCAATTTTACTACAATCCAAGAACCTATAATGGCAGGGACAGTAAAGTACCTTTTATGACCTCTCCGGAAATTTTCGCAACCCTAGCAAGCAAAGATTGGGGAGTTCCTGTAAAACTTTCTGATTCAAAACTACCTCCTGAACATTTCATATTAAAAGGCATTCCCACTAAAGCGCTCTATAAGGAGATGTTACTGGAAAGTGATAATTTTATCGCTGAACAATTACTTCTACAAATTTCTGATCAGGTCTTTTTGGAACTCGACAGTGAAAAGGCAATTGAATACATTAAAAAAACTTATCTTTATGACTTACCGGATGACCCACAATGGGTTGATGGATCAGGTCTGTCTAGGCACAATTTATTCACCCCTCGGACGATGGTTTCCTTAATAGAAAAAATTTACCGGTTATTTCCAGATAAAGAGCTTTTCAGCTTATTGCCTACTGGAGGGAGAACTGGCACATTGAAATTTAATTATTCAGCCTCGACACCATACATCATGGCTAAAACTGGAACCATCAGCAATAACCACAGCTTGGTAGGATATTTAAAAACAAAAGACAATAAAGTCTACGCCTTTGCCTTTATGAACAACAATTACCCATATAAAGCAACAGTGGTAAGAAATGAAATGGAAAAGGTGCTTCTATATATACGTGATAATTTCTAAATTCCGCCATGAAAAAAAGACGCTTTTTACAAACTATTGGTATGAGTCTGGGGTTTTTCCCAATTTTAGGACATTCTCAACCACTTTCTAAACCGCCTCTTCTAAAGAAATTATTACCTAATAAACTACAAGTAGGAGATTTGGTAGGACTAATCAGCCCCTCTGCTGCTACGGCTGATGCAATGCAATTTACCTTTGCAAAAGAAGCGCTGGAAGCGCTGGGATTAAAGGTTCTGGAAGGCAAGCACCTCCAAAACCGAAGAGGTCATTTAGCTGGTACGGATCAAGAAAGGGCAGATGATCTAAATAACATGTTTGCAAATAAAGCGGTTAAAGCCATTATTTGTATCAGGGGAGGTTCAGGGGCCGCAAGGATTCTACCACTGATCGATTATGAGATCATTAAAAACAACCCTAAACCTTTGCTGGGCTATAGCGACATTACCGCTCTACACAATGCCATCTACGCTAAAACAGGTCTTATTACTTTTCATGGGCCCAATGGCTCGGGAAGCTGGGGAAAGTTTAATGTCTCCCAGTTTAAAAAAGTCTTTTTTGAACAAAACGACACACTCCATTTCGAAAACGAGTTGGAAGAGACTGAGGACTTGGTTATAAAAGAGAATAGAATTAAAACAATTTACCCTGGAAAAGCAGTTGGTGATCTCATAGGAGGAAACCTAACAGTACTTACCTCCTTAGCAGGATCTCCTTACCTCCCTTCCTTCAAAAACAAAATCCTCTTCCTTGAAGACATTGGCGAAGAACCTTACAGGATCGACCGCATGATGAGCACCCTTATGCTCATGGGTGTCTTTAAAGAAATAAAAGGTTTTGTTTTTGGTCAATGTACAGATTGCGATCCAAGTGGTGGGTATGGAAACCTTACTTTGGACCAAATTTTTGACGATTATCTTCTTCCTCATAAGATACCCGCATATAGGGGGGCTATGATTGGCCATGTTCCCAAACAATTCCTCTTGCCTGTTGGCGCTAATGTAAACTTAGATGCGGACAAGGGAACGCTTACCACCACTCAACCCATTTTCAAACAGTCAAAATAAGCCGGTGAAGATCCATTCGAATGTCATTTCATTTCGGAATAGACTTCTCATTCTTGCAGGGTACTTATTATTGTCAGCTTCATGTAAAAGCGAAGAACTAATGAGCGAAAAGAAAAACATAAAAATCAATAAAAACCAATTAACGGAAATAAGGTACCTTGCCTTGGGTGACAGTTATACGATTGGGGAGGGAGAGAAAACGGAAAACACCTACCCCCATCTGGTTGAAAAATTATTGGAAAGCGAAGGCTACAAATTTTCCACTGTTAGTGTCATCGCAAAAACAGGCTGGACAAGTAATGAATTACTAGAGGCGGTAGTACAAAAAAACATCCAAGAAGACTCTTATGACATTGCAAGCCTACTTATAGGTGTGAATAATCAATACAGGGACCAAACTTTAGAGCAGTTCAGGAAGGAATTGATTGATTTAATAGAGATTACCAGTAACTACCTTAAAAATAAGCAGCAAAAAAATACAATACTTGTCTCCATTCCTGACTGGGGTGTAACCCAGTTTGCTCAGTCTGTCAAAAAACCGAAAGAACAAATAAGAAGAGGAATCGATTCCTTTAATGAAGTGATACAACAGGAAGCTTCAAATTATGGTTTGGATTTTATCAATATCACAGACCAATACAGGAAGAACGGAGCGCATCCCCTAAACCTCGTAGCCGATGGATTGCACCCCAGCAAGAATATTTATGAAGAATGGGCTTTACATTTAAGTAAGGCTTTCAAGAAAAAACTCAAGCTTCCAACCAACACCCAAAACTGGTGACAATAAAAAGCCTGCCGCTATACAAATAGGGCAGGCTTTTTATATTATGAAGCACAATGAATGCTTTATTCCTTATTTCGGAAGCACATTTGAAATTAGTGAAACCTTTTCTATAGGTTCGCTGGCATTTGAATATATCCTAACCACACTATTTTGTTTTCCCATTTTACCAGCAGAATTAAAGGACACTTTAATCTCAGCTGCTTTTCCAGGTGCAATTGGTTCTTTTGGCCAGCTTGGAACAGTGCAACCACAAGTTGCTGCTACATTAGAGATAATTAATGGTTGATTACCCGTATTGGTAAATTTAAAAACATTCTCTACTTTGTCTCCTTGCTTAATATCTCCAAAATCTTTCGAATCAGATTCGAAAGTAATTACCGGACCATTTGCTGTTTTTTCCTGGGCGATTGCAAATGCTGTACTTAATACAACCGCTAATACTACTGTTAATAACCTTTTCATATTCATAAAATTTAATTCATTCCAACTTATGGAGTACTATACTACTTAATAAAAAAATTGTTATGAAAGTTCACCATAAACAATTCTTTTCTTGCTCTTGTCATGGCAGTATACAACCACCTGACGTAATTTCTATCAATTTGTTCCTCATTTAAATATCCCTGGTCAACAAAAACAGCATCCCATTGCCCTCCTTGTGATTTATGACAAGTCAGAGTATAAGCATATTTGACTTGTAGGGCATTCAGATAAGGATCTTTACTCATGGCTTCCCTAATCTTGCTCTTTTTCTCTAAATCTTGATAATCTTCCGCCACTTGTTGATAAAGGGCTCTCCATTCTTCCATCGTCAAAGAAGGTTTATCAGAATGCAAGGTATCTAGAATCACACGAGCCTCAAATGGAACTTCATCTGGATAATCTATCAACCTCAATTCAAGTGTAGCAAACCTTAGGCCATATATTTCCTCAAATGAACGAATTTTAAGTATCTCTACAAAATCCCCATTGGCCAAAAAACTAACCTTGTCCGAAGAATCCATGTAAGTATAATTGTTTTTGACAATCATTAGTCGTTCTCCAGCGCTTAATTCATCTTCATAATAAAAAATAGAATTTCTAATGTACTTATTGTATTGAACTGCGGCCTTATTGGAGCGGGTGATAATCATCGTATTGTCCAATCCAAATTTATCATAGGCATACCTCAAACCATCTTCAAGTCTTTCACCTGTCATCCGGTAAAAATCATTAAACCCACGGGTTTCAAAGGTGATCTTGGGTTTATCCCGAAGTACCTCATCTCTCAAAGTTGTAGCATTGGCCAATATCCCTGAATCCTGACCTTGCCTGGTAACTATAGTAAGTAAGGTTTCATTTACCTCTAATTTATAGTTTCGTATAAGGTAATTTTTATCTAGGGCTGGGCTATCATCGCTTCCTACTGGTGGCAGTTGCGCAATGTCACCAATTAATAATAGTCTATTCTCAGGATTTTGAAAAACAAAACCAATAAGATCTGCCAATAAAGACCTTCCTCCGATCCTATCATCAGACAACATGGAGGCCTCATCTACTATAAAAACAGATTTTTGATAGTAATTTTTTTGCACCGTGAAACCATCAACTCCTTCAGCGGCCCCTTGCTTGGCACGGTAAATAATCTTGTGAATGGTAAAACCTGTTTTGTCAGCATATGAACTCATCACTTTAGCAGCCCGACCAGTAGGCGCAAGCATAACTGCTCGCAAGCCAAGTGATGGTAATGCTTTTACCAAAGCAGCCAAAACGGTTGTTTTCCCTGTTCCTGCATACCCCTTTAGAATAAATGCTGAAGAAGAAGGAATTATTTTTCCCAAAAATGTATCCATCGAATTAAAAAAGTATTCCTGATCAGTAGTTGGCTGATGAGGGAAAAATTTCCTTATTCTTTCTGATGGCTTTGGACTTGCTTGATTATCTTTATGCATCTATTGCGAAACTAAGATGAAAAAGCCGAACATAAAAAAGGACATAATTGAAAATTTCGGTAACCGACTCAGGACGAGGGTTAATGGTATACTTATTCAGGACAATAAATTATTGATGGTAAAGCACCGAATGCATACAAACCACTCATTTTGGAATGTCCCTGGGGGTGGGATGAAATTTGGACAAGATGCCAAGGAGAATCTAAAAAGGGAATTTTTAGAGGAAACCGGGCTAAACATTGCTGTTAATGATTACCTTTTTGTACATGAATTTTTAGAACCTCCGCTACACGCCATTGAATTGTTCTTTGAAGTTAGCCAAACAAGTGGTAAATTAGTAGTTGGAATAGATCCTGAGCTTGAAACCAACAAACAGGTTATAGAAGAGGTTAAATTTCTTAGCATTGAAGAAATCAAAAAAATCCCATCCGAAAAAAAACATGCACTGTTCGGAAGAATAAATTCTCTGAATGATGTAAGAATATGGAAAGGATATTTTAATTTTGGAAATAAATGCATAAAATAGCATTCTAATTACGAACCATCAATTCTTTATAATAATTTAATTACGCTTTAAAGATATTCAAAATGACATTGAGTAAAATCTTATCGATTGTTTTTCTATTGGGAGCCTTAGGCCTCGGGTACAAACTTTATCTGGGTGTGGATGAAGTAGTGGAAGAAGAGAAAATTCTAAAAAGAACCGAAGATAGAATTATTGAAAAGCTAGAAATGCTTAGAGATGCCCAAATAGCTTATCAAGCTGCCAATAACGAATATGCTTCCAACTGGGAAGATTTGAAAAAATTCATCACTGATGGTAGCATCTACTTGATACAAAGAACTGAAACCACCAAATTATTGGATTATGGTAAAGAAGAAACAACAGTAACTTTAGATACCTTAGGTGCTGTTAATGTACAGGATTCTCTTTTCAGTGCAGACAAATACCCTGATTTTGAATTGGATCTACTAAATGTAGTTCCTGGATCAGGTGGGAAAACATTTGAATTCTTTGCAGATAAAATCGAGCGTAGCAATAGAGAAATTGCTGTGTTTGAAATCAGAGATCCTGCACCAAGAAATCCAGAAAGAAGAAAAAATAACAACGAGAAGGCTTTAAGAGTTGGTTCAAGAACTGATTCTTCTACTTCAGGAAACTGGGAATAAATTTGGATACGGTAGGTTCCCATATCCAAAGCAAATTCATTAGCGATAAATTTGATATGCAAGCCATATCAAATTTATCGCTTTTCTTATATGAGAAACTTTTTGTCGTCGTTGCCCATTCAGGTGAGCACAAAGACATTGCTGCTACTTTCACCTATTCCTTCCAGGATAAGGAAACCATCAAACATATTGTAGATACAGCACCTATTTTCAATGCCCCAAATTCGGTAGGTAGGCTTTATATTCACCACCAAAGATTTACTTTGGTTCCTACTACCCTATTTAACCCTGCTCAAGGAGACAGGTACCTTAGCTTTGCTACAGAGCTCAATGAACAAGTGGACAGTGTGATCTATACAGGAGTTGCCAATAACACCATTCAGGTAATTGGAACTGCCGACAAAGGCCTTTTAGAAAAACTGGACAAAAAACTTCCTGAATTGGAAATAGCTCATGGCGCTTCCCATGTACTGGGCTTCTTTCTAACCCAAACAAAAGATTTACTGAATCAAGAGTTGTTTATTCACGCCTCTCCGGACTGCATGTATTTGGCTGCTTTCCATAATGGAGAATTAAACCTTTTTAACAGGTTTGTAATAACAGAGGAAGCTGCTTTTCTCCGTTATTTATTTACATTTATCCAGCAAATGGCCTTTGATCGGTCTCATTGCAAGATTCGTTTTTTTGGAAACCCTGAGTGGCTCCATACAAGTATGGAAAGCATGGGACGTTATTTCAAAAACATCCATCTAAGCATCCCTTATCAAAACACCTCCTACCTAAAAGGAGCCGAGTCCTTTATGAACACACAACTTCTAGAGGCCTACTGGCAACAAAAACTTATTTCATGAAAAAGACAGCGCTTTTTCCAGGCTCTTTTGACCCTTACACAAATGGTCATCATGACATTGTCATGAGAGGACTAAATATTTTCGATGAGATAATTATCAGTGTAGGGCACAATACAAGTAAGAAAAACAGGTATTTCGATATTGATTTTATGGTTGATAAAATCAAAAATACCTACAAGAAAAACCCGTCTGTTAAAGTCATTGTATACGATGAATTAACCTCCTCATTGGCAAAAAAACACGACGCAAAGTACTTACTCCGTGGATTAAGAAACACGACTGATTTTGAATACGAAAACACCATCAGTCAAATGAACAGGTATCTCAACGACTCCTTGGAAACGGTATTTCTTATCACTACTCCTAAATATGCAGCCATCAGCTCTACTATTATCAGAGAAGTTCATAAGTATGGTGGCAATGTAAACAAGTTCCTTCCCTATAAGGTCTGATAAATCTCAGGGTTTGACTTCAAAAATTGCTTGTACAGGTATCGCATAGAGGGATAGGAATTGATTAATGCGGTTTTGGCTTCTTGATGTTTCAACCATTTGATATCCATAATACCTTCCTCAACCTGAGGCTTCATTTTCGTATCATTGGTACACTTCATATTGTACCAATAGGTTTTCTTCAGAATACTCTTCCTGTTTTGGGTATAAGTGTGCCAGGTAATGCAGATGGGCTTGTTTAGCTTTACTTTTACATTACATTCTTCCTCAACTTCTCTTACGGCACATCCCTCAGGGGTTTCTTTCTTTTCGAATTTCCCTTTTGGCAAATCCCACTTACCTAGCCTGAAAATAAAAAGCACTTTATCCTCTTTAGTGACCACACCACCGGCAGCTTTTATAATTACAAATCGGCTCTTTATAAACTTTTTTAACATGGATTTCTCATCCGTCACAAGCGTTACACTGTCCAAATTTTTCAGTTTCCTGGTTCGCAGGAGATAAAGCAATTGAACGATGATGTCTTTGGAGGGATTTTTTATCAGCACATCATCATGGAAATCAGCTGAGGCTGGCAATTCTACGGGGTTGTCATAAACGCATTCGAATGATTTTTTAGGTAAAAAATCTTTGGTGGCCACAAGATCCAGTGGCTTATCGTTGACGAAGATCTTCATAAACAAATCTAATTTTTTTAAAATTGCATTTTTTTTCCAGCGTGCACAACCCTGAGTAAATTTTAAATGGTTAAATTTATCCCATGGAAATTTATGATCAAAGCACCGCTTCTCAAATTGCAAAAAAGCTTCTTGAAATAAAGGCCATCAAACTGTCGCCTAAGGATCCTTTCACCTGGGCATCTGGATGGAAGTCACCAATATATTGTGACAACAGGCTATCGCTTTCTTACCCCGAAGTCAGAAAGTTTATTCAGGAAAAACTTACAAGTGTAATCCGAACTCACTTTTTAAATATTGAAGCCATAGCAGGAGTCGCCACTGCAGGCATTCCACAGGGGGTATTGATTGCCGATAAGCTCGACGTCCCTTTTGTCTATGTTCGTTCCAAAGCTAAAGGCCATGGGATGGAAAACATGATTGAAGGGAAAATCACTCCCGGACAAAAAGTTGTCGTTGTTGAAGACCTTGTCTCTACAGGAGGAAGTTCACTTAAAGCCGTCAATGATTTGCGAGCAGCAGGGTTTGAGGTCTTAGGTATGGTTGCCATTTTCACCTATGGTTTTGAGATTTCAGACCTTAATTTCGAAAAGGAAGATGTCAAACTCTATTGCCTTAGCGATTATAGTTCCTTACTACCTCAAGCACTAGAACAAGGATATGTGTCTGAAGAAGACATGAACACCTTGGCCGATTGGAGAAAGGGCCCTGATACCTGGAACCCGTAATTTATAAGGGGACTACTGAATTGACACAAAGAATTCTGTCAGTAAATGACCCTTTGTAAAAGCCGGGAATTGGAGAAATCTTATCTAAACTCCTGGCTAAATTATAGTCATTTACTTTAGCGCAGAATTCTTTTCATTTTGTAGCACTCCAAGTCCAAACAAGGCAAAATCATATTTAACAGGGTCCGTAGCATCAAAAATGCGAAGGTTCTTTGTCAGTCCCATTGCTGTCTGCCAGTCAGTTTGCTTTCTTTTAATTAAGCCAAGGGATCGACCTATTCGGTCCACATGCAGGTCACAGGGGCAAACTAACTGGGAAGGAGAAATCTTGTTCCAAATACCAAAATCAACTCCTTTGTCATCTTTTCTCACCATCCACCTCAGAAACATATTAATCCTTTTGCAGGCTGATTTCTTTTTGGGAGTAGCCACATGCTTACGAGTTCTGCGTGGAGCTAGATCGGATTGAAAAAAATAATCATGAAAATTGGAGAGCAATAATTCCATGACATCAATATCAGTAGAGTAACCTCGAGTGAATGCCCCTTCCAGACTAAGATTGTCTTTATAATACCTCGAAAAAAAATCGATGAAATACAAGGTATCCAAATCATTGAAAGTTCTATGCTTGAACCGCATCAACTGCTTAAGCTCTTGCTCAGAGTGATTTAAAACAAAATCATGAGGACTATTCCCCATCATGTCCATCAACTCCAGACTTTTATTGATAATGGTTTTTCTTTGCCCCCAGGCAAGGACAGCAGCAAAAAAACCTGAAATTTCAATGTCTTGCTGTTTTACAAATCGATGAGGAATAGAAACTGGGTCGTTCTCTATAAATGAAGGTTGGTTAAAAAGGCTAACTTTTTCATCGAGAAACTCCTTTAAATCATCCATCCGATAGTGCTACTTTTACTTCCCCGCCTTGGGTTCCATCAAACCATTTAAGCAATAAAAACTGTTCGTCTTGCTCTGCAATATGCCAATCAAAGCACTTGATATTTGCCAAACTAGTAAGTTTGTCTTCTTCCGGCTTATACAAGCAAATATCAAAATCAGGAATATTCGCCAATTCGGTGGTATTCCATCTTTCAAGCAACCAGCCTTCTTTCAGGATAATGATTCGTTTTCCGAAAACATCATCTTCTATAACTGAAGGAATACCATCTGTACGACGTATATGGTAGCACTCTGGACCAAAAATAATCTGTTTATGCAGTTTTCCTTCAATCAAATTAGACTCATCAGTTAACAAAGCCCATTCTGATTTATTTTGTATTTTGGGTGTAGACCCACTGAATTTGGTTAAAAACGAAGAAACCCACGAAAAGAAATAGGTTATACCGACGAACAATAGCCCAAAAGTAGCCAGAATTGGATAGGTCAATACAAAAATAGCATTCCAAATAAATTTGAAAAACCTATGGAAGAAAAGTTCAATTGAATTCATTTACTAACTAATACAATTTCAAAATTAAGGCAAATTAATCAAACAAACAAAATTCAACTTTTCCTTAACAATACTCACACCCATCAGGATAATGCCTGACATTGTCAACTGATTTACCTACCTTTGCAGGCTGAAAACACCTAAGCACCATGACCCTAACTCAAGAGATAGCGAAAAGAAAGACTTTTGGAATTATAGCTCACCCTGATGCAGGAAAAACCACATTAACAGAAAAGATGCTGCTTTTTGGTGGTGCAATCAAAACAGCAGGGGCGGTAAAATCAAATAAAATAGATACGGCCACCAAATCCGATTGGATGGAGATCGAGAAACAGAGAGGAATATCTGTTGCCACATCTGTGATGGGGTTTGAATACAAAGGGCAGAAAATAAACCTCCTAGATACACCTGGTCACCAAGATTTTGCTGAAGACACTTACCGTACGCTCACAGCGGTGGATTCTGTTATCATGGTTATTGACTGTGTGAAAGGAGTGGAAATTCAAACAGAAAAATTAATGGAAGTATGCAGGATGAGAAACACACCTGTAATTTGCTTTATTAATAAACTAGATAGAGAAGGACGTGATCCTTATGATTTACTGGATGAGGTAGAAACTAAATTAAACATTCAGGTAAGACCGCTCTCCTGGCCCATTTCTATGGGGAAATCTTTTAAAGGTGTTTACAACCTATATGACAAACAATTGAACCTGTTTACACCTAGTCAACGAAAGGTTAGTGATGACAGGGTTGTCATAGAAGACCTAAGTTCCAAGAAACTAGACGAAAGAATAGGGTCTAGTTTGGCCGATCAGCTAAGGGAAGATGTGGAATTAATTGAAGGGGTATATCCAGATTTTAATCCTAAGGAATACCTAGAAGGAACTGTTGCTCCGGTATTTTTCGGCTCTGCAGTGAACAATTTTGGGGTAAAGGAAATGTTGGATACATTTATTCAAATAGCTCCCGGGCCAAAAAGCCGGCAGACTGAAGAACGTGAGGTAAAACCAGATGAGGATCACTTCAGCGGGTTTATTTTCAAGATTCACGCCAATATGGACCCCAAACATAGAAACCGTATCGCTTTTTTACGTATATGTTCAGGGACCTTTCAAAGGAACAAGCCTTATAACCATGTAAGAGGAACAAAACCGCTTCGCTTTTCTAATGTAACATCCTTTATGGCTCAGGACAAAGAAATAATTGAGGAAGCATTCCCTGGTGATATCGTTGGGCTTTACGACACTGGAAATTTAAAAATCGGAGACAGTATAACTGATGGTGAGAACCTAAACTTCAAAGGTATCCCTAGCTTTTCCCCGGAGATTTTCAGGGAGGTAGTAAACAAGGATGCCATGAAAACCAAGCAACTAGAAAAAGGCTTGCAACAATTAATGGAAGAAGGAGTGGCACAACTCTTTACCTTTGAGATAGGGTCTAGAAAAGTTGTAGGTACTGTAGGTCAACTTCAGTTTGAAGTAATTAAATTCAGACTCAAAAATGAATACAATGCCACTGCTGATTTTGTCCCTATGAACCTGCATAAGGCTTGCTGGATCACCAGTAATGACAAAAAGAAATTGGATGAATTTATCCGTTCTAAGCAAAGGCATATTGCAAAAGATAGAAACGGAAAATTAGTATTCATGGCAGAGAGTAAGGCTTGGTTACAAATGGTTCAGGACAATTTTCCTGAAATTGAATTCCACAACACATCAGAATATTAATCTTTTATCAAACCTGAGAAAAAATGAAAAAACCATTTAATGTAATATTTGAAGACAATCATCTTTTGGTTGTTAACAAATCTGCTGGGATATTGGTACAGGGAGATAAAACCGGAGATAAAACTCTTACCGATCTTTGTAAAACCTATATAGCAAATAAATACAATAAACCTGGTGCAGTTTTCTTGCATCCAGTCCATAGACTTGACAGACCAGTTAGTGGTGTGGTGGTTTTTGCCAGAACCTCCAAAGCATTGGAAAGGATGACTGCCTTGTTCAGGAAAAGAGAAGTTCACAAAGTTTACTGGGCCTTGGTAAAAAGAAAGCCAAGAGAAGAAACAGGTAAATTGACACATTGGCTGGTGAAAAATCCTGAAAAAAACGTTACAACAGCTTATGACAAGGAAGTTCCAGAGTCCAAAAAATCTGAAATGACCTATAAAAGGCTAGGCAAATTAAACGACCATTGGTTACTAGAACTTCGCCCAGTCACAGGTAGACCACACCAATTGCGTGTGCAATTAGCCTCCATGGACTGCCCTATTAGAGGAGATGTCAAATATGGCTTTCCAAAACCAAATCCTGATGCAAGTATTAACTTACATGCATTTCATTTGGTATTTATTCACCCCATTAAGAAAGAGAAATTATTCCTGAGAGCAGCCTTGCCTGAGGAACCATTTTGGGAGCAATTTCTGGAATTTGAAAACATAAAGTCAAGTGACCGCCATTTGGATAAAACATTTAGCGGCTAAAAATTACACGTAAAATGTTAAAGAGAGCTTTCATCATTTGGCTGTTTTTACTAGGATCTTTAACTGCATTTGGACAAGAAGAAGAGGGTGTTTTTTGGGAGATCGTAAGTCAAGATAATCCTCAGCCCTCTTATCTTTTTGGTACCATACACCTTATTTGTGAAGAAGATTTCAATATAAATGACCAGGTAACTAGCGCATTATCCAAAACTGATGTGCTTGTACTTGAAATCGACATGGATGACCCTCATTTGCAATCAGTAATGAGAGCCAACTTATTCAATAAAGATGGACAAAAAATCAACGACTTTTTAAACAAAGAGGAATACGAAGACATTCGAACTTTTTTAAAAGAAAGGACAGGTATGGATCTTGACATGTTACAGGAAATGCGTCCTATGATATTGATGTCCTTGCTTTATAACAACTTCTTGGAATGTGAAACCAAGTCTTTTGAGAATGAGCTAATGCTTCTTGCCAAAGAGGAAAATGTAGAAGTAGCAGGACTTGAGACTGTAGAAAACCAGATGTCTCTTTTTGACCTTATCCCACTTGAAGACCAATATGAGAGTTTTTACACCTACATTAATGACATAGAAAAAGGACAGGAAGAGTTTAGACTACTTATTGAAGCTTATAAACATGAGAAAATAAGCGAACTTTTTGAGATGGTTTCTGAAAGCCCTGAATACAAAGATTATCAAGACATCTTGCTTGCTGACAGGAATAAAAACTGGGTAGCACCTATGGAAAAAATCATGAAAGACAGCAGTGCCTTCTTTGCTGTTGGAGCGGGCCATCTTGCTGGTCCAGAGGGCCTAATTAATCTCTTAAAAAGAGAAGGGTACGAAGTGAATAGGATTCACCTATAAACCTCTTTGCTCTCACTTGGCTTGGTAAAAAAGGAATAAATCCCCCAAAAGCTCACAATCAAAAGACCTGCCACCAATAGATATTGCCATACAGATGCATCGGAAGAAAGGGCTTCTTGTATACTCCCCGCAAAGGCGCCGGTGGAAAAGGCAAGCAATGTCCTTGGCAACATTCCTAAAAACCCAAACCAGAGCACTCTTTTTAGTCCCGTTTCTAATAGTGCAAAGACTAAATTAGAGATTGCAAAGGGTATGACTGGGCTAATCCTAATAAAGAAAATAAGCCTTCCCATTTGATTTTTTTTATCATGAATCAGCTTGGCCGCTTTTGGATAAGGATCAAGAATCAATTCAAGACTATCTTTTTTCAAAATCTTTCCCAACAAATACCCTACAGCACTTGCCAAAGTATAAGACAAAACCAGATAGGGAAAGGCCTGCCAACCAAATAAGTAGCCTGTAATTACAGCAAAAAAAGTAGTTGGAATCAAAGCTAAGCCCATCAGGGTAATACCCATAAAACAATAAACAATGGCAACCTTTGGCTTGATAATTGACAAAATTGTCAATTCAGCCCAATTACTGTAAATCCAGCCACCTAGGGTTAAGGCTCCTATAGTTGGAATAATGCTCACCCATAGGATAGCCACTAGTAACCAAGGACTTTTGCTATAGATATTTCTAAAATGCTTGAAAATAGGCGGTTTTTTGTCCATCTTTGGACAAAACTAGAAATATTTCTGACTAAAAGTTCATCAAATTGAGGCTTTAAATGAGAACATACCTTATTTGATAGAAAAACCATATATATTAACCTATGAAATTTGCTACAAAAGCCATACATGCGGGAATTAAACCGGATCCAGGCACAGGGGCAATCATGACCCCAATCTTTCAAACCTCCACCTATGTACAAAAATCACCGGGCGATCACAAAGGTTTCGAATACTCAAGAACACAAAATCCTACCAGGCAGGCACTGGAAAACAATCTTGCAGCTCTAGAAAATGGCAATCACGGACTTTGCTTTGCCTCTGGAATGGCTTCCATAGACTGTATACTTAAATTATTGAAGCCTGGCGATGAAGTCATCAGTACCAATGATCTTTATGGGGGTACTTACAGGATTTTTACAAAGGTTTTCTCGAAATATGGAATAAAATTCCATTTTGTAAACATGGAAAACCCAGAAAACATCCTTCCTTATATCAACGAAAACACCAAGTTGATTTGGGCCGAAACCCCCACCAACCCAATGATGAATATCATTGACATCAAAGCACTTGGTGAGATTGCTAAAAGCAACAAAATCCTCTTTGGAGTTGACAATACTTTTGCCACCCCTTTTCTTCAGACACCTTTGGACTTGGGCGCGGACCTAGTAATGCACTCTGTAACCAAATACCTTGCAGGTCACTCCGATGTGGTAATGGGAGCCATTGTAGTAAAAGACAAACAGCTCGCAGAAGATTTGGCCTTCATTCAAAACTCTTGTGGTGCTGTACCTGGTCCACAAGATTGTTTCTTAGTGCTACGAGGCATTAAGACTTTGCATCTAAGAATGGAAAGACATTGCCAGAATGGTAAAACAATTGCTGCCTACCTAAAAAATCATCCTAAGGTAGACAAAGTGTTTTGGCCAGGCTTTGAAGACCACCCAAACCACCAGGTTGCAAAAAATCAAATGAAATATTTTGGAGGTATGATTTCCTTTACCTTAGAGAACAATCAAATTAAGGATGCTATCAGTGTATTAGAAAACTTTGAAATCTTTGTATTGGCTGAATCTTTAGGAGGAGTGGAATCACTCTGTGGACATCCCGCTACCATGACCCATGCCAGTATCCCTAAAGCTGAAAGAGAGAAAGTAGGCCTATCGGATTCATTGATTAGGCTAAGTGTAGGAATTGAGGATGCTGAAGACCTTAAAAATGACCTTGCGCAGGCTTTAAATAAATTAATTTAGCATTTTAGTGAAGAGATATTGACATCGATTGTCAATATCCTTCGTTAATTCTTTATGATTTTTTTGTAGGAAGGCAAGAACCGTTTGGTACTTTTTACTTATATCTTCTTTTTTACCAAGATGACTTCCAAGATGTTGAAGTAACAATTGATTTTTATGCCAATTCACCATCTCCTTAACCAGAAGGTCAATCTCTTGGTGAACCTTATGGGTGAAAATGGAATTAAGGCCTATTGCCAACCTTATTTTTTCTAAAACAGTTACCTTTTTCAGCCCTTTGTAAATCTCACTTATGGTTTGGGCATCAAGCCGGGTTTTAGTGCCAAAATTGAAGAATTCAACCTCTTCATTGATGATTTGATTAATGGCAGTATTAATCGACAATATGGACATACCTTTAGAATATTGCCAGATATTTCTGTAGAGATCTTCCCACTTTTGTAAAGGTATTGAGAGAATCAGCTCATATACCTCAGAATAAACCCTATGTTTATCCGAGGAGATAAGCTTTTCATATTCTGGATAATCGTGTTTATTTGCCTGCATATAGGTTATATAACCATCTTGGATAAACCGAATATGCTTTACTTTTCTGAGGTTTTTATGCAACTCCTTAAAGGGGGTGAAAATTCGACCAATTTCACGCTTCTTATTAAAATGTACCCTTTCTAATAATTGGATATAAACCCTAAAAAATTCTAAATGGGATTCAAGCTCTATGGATTTTTTTGATTTTAACTTCTTCGATAATTCCTCAAATAATACCTTACCGGCATCATAGTGCTTATCAAAAACATGTAAAACCAGAGGTAAGGTAGAAGGTTCCATAGCTATTCGTTTATCTTTACAGTTGTCGCTCCATATCCAAAATTAGTCTTTTGACTATCCTTAAAATATTTTATTCCTTTAAGCTGACTTAAATATTTATGAATATTTTTCCTCAAAACTCCATTTCCAATTCCGTGAATAAAGACAATTTCATCCATACCTGATACAATCGCATCATTTAAGTTGGACTCAAAAGTTTTCATTTGAAGTTGAATCATTTCGCTGTTACTCATCAGGTCATAATCATCAGTCAATTTCTCTATATGAAGGTCAACTGAAGCAGGAGGTCTCTTAACCTTTGCTGCTGGATAAATATCTTGCGGAGCAGGATTGAGCTCTTTATTTAACTTACTAACATTAAGGGTTTTCACCGTTTCATCGAGCTTGAAAAAATAGGCGTCTTTATTTAACAATGGTGCCTTCCCCATAGTTTTGAAAAAGGAGGACGCTTTCAACTTTACATTCCGAACCTGAACAGGCTGCTGTTTTTCCAGACGCTTGTTCAACAAAACCATCATTATGCTGAATGGTGGCCATTGTTCAAATTCCTGAAGCATTTTTTCTCCTAACTTGGTAAATGACTTCGCCTTAACCACACCTGCACCAATATTTTTTGAATTGTCACCCTGCAATTCATCTAATGAATACAGACAATCTTTGGTTGTGTTGTTAATTAGCAGCAGATCATGGACCTGATCGTTATAAGGAGCATAAGCTATATATACACCTTCTTCTTTGTCAGATTCATTGCTTTTCGAAACACTAGAAAGGAAGCCTGTAGTTTTTTTGGGCTTGGTGTCGAAATAGGCCTCCTCGGCTTCATTGATGAGAACCAACTCAGATTTTAAAGCAGGAATTCTAAATCCATCTTCAATTTCAATTTCAACCTGTCCACCAGAAGAAAGCTTGGTAATGACTCCTTCCTCCTTTCCATGCAGTAATCTTACCTTATCCCCTATGTTCATATTCCAAATTTACCAAATAGATTGGGGATATTCACAATTAATTGCCTTTGATTCCAGTATTTCATCTCAATCTAATCCTGAAATTTATTCTGTAAATCGACAATGATCTTTGATCCTAAAAATTCAAAGCCCCTTCTTTTCTCTAATAAGACCATTTCAAATACAGCCAATATTTTGCTATTTCTGACTTAAAAGTAACCTAGGCTAAAACACGAAAGCTTAAATATCAATCATTCGAGATGGGCCTAAATCCCGGTGATAAGCCACATAATCCTTAAAAGCCCAATTATAATAAAAAAGGCCCATTTCAAGATGAAACGAGCCTTTTTCTATTTTTTTAAAGTACAATATTCACTATTTTCCCAGGGACTACAATCACCTTTTTAGGTTTTTGTCCTTTGGTCCATTTCTGAATTTGTTCGTCACCCAATGCAGCATCCTCAATTTCCTGTTTAGATAAACTAAGAGACAATTCAATTTTAGCTCTCATTTTACCATTGATAGACACAGGATACTGATGACTCTCTTCGGCAAGGTACTTTTCCTCAGCTTGAGGAAATTTAGAATTGATAATTGACTCCTCATGTCCAAGCTTTTCCCATAATTCCTCTGAAATATGGGGAGCATAAGGCGATAATACAATCAATAAAGGCTCCAAAACCTCTCTATTGTTACATTTTAAAGCCGACAGCTCATTTACACAAATCATAAATGAAGATACTGAGGTATTAAAAGCATGACGCTCAATATCCTCCTCCACTTTTTTCATTGTTTTATGCAAAGACTTTAGGGCTTCCTTGGAGGCTGGTTTATCAGAAACATTCCATTCTCCATTTTGGTCATGGAATAACCTCCATAGCTTTTTCAAAAATTTGAATACCCCATCAATCCCATTGGTATTCCAAGGCTTAAATTGCTCCAATGGGCCTAGAAACATTTCATATAACCTCAGAGTATCTGCCCCATAGCTTTCAATTACATCATCTGGATTGACCACATTGTACTTGGACTTTGACATCTTCTCCACTTCTGCACCACAATTATACTTACCATCTTCAAGTATAAATTCAGCATCCTTGAGATCAGGTCTCCAGTTTTTAAATGCTTCCAAATCCAATTGATCATTATGGACAATATTTACATCAACATGCATTGGGCTCACATCGTGTTCCCCTATCAATCCACGGCTGACAAAGGTATTTGTACCTTTTTTTCGATAGACAAAGTTAGACCTACCCTGGATCATTCCCTGATTGATCATTTTTTGGAAAGGCTCTTCAATTGGCACAAGGCCCCTATCAAACAAAAACTTTGTCCAAAACCTTGAATAAAGCAAATGCCCGGTAGCATGCTCTGCCCCTCCAATATATAAATCTACGGCTCCCCAATATTCAGCAGCACTTTTACTTACAAATTCTTCCTTATTGTTGGCATCCATGTAACGGAAAAAATACCAGCTTGAACCAGCCCATCCCGGCATGGTACTCATCTCTAAAGGACAATTACCTGAATCAGTTTTATAAGTCCAGTCTTTGGCTCTACCCAAAGGTGGTGCTCCATCTTCTGTAGGCAAATATTTATCAACTTCAGGTAGCCTTAAAGGCAAATCACTTTCATCAATAAGGTAAGGTAAATTATCTTTAAAATAAACAGGAAGAGGCTCACCCCAATAACGCTGACGGGTAAAGATTGCATCCCTCATTTTATATTGGATCTTGCCTTTTCCGATTCCTTTTTCTTCTAGAAAAGCGATGGCTTTGTCCATGGCTTCCTGCATTTCCAATCCACTTATAAAACCAGAATTCATGATGGTCCCGCCTTTACCTGGAAAGGAACCTTCAGACATATCTCCTTCTATAACCTGTCTTTTTTCTAGCCCAAAGTGATTGGCAAAATTGAAATCACGTTCGTCATGCGCTGGAACAGCCATAACAGCTCCTGTTCCATAACCAGCCAAAACATAATCCGCAATCCATATTGGAATAGCTTCACCATTGAATGGGTTTTTTGCATAACTACCTGTAAATGCACCTGAAATGGTTTTTACATCCGTCATCCTATCCCGCTCTGACCTGTTTTTGGCCTGAGCTACATAATCTTCTGCAGTGGCCTTTTGATCCTTAGTGATCAACTTTTCTACCAACTCATGCTCAGGTGCCAAGGCCAAATAAGTCACCCCATATATGGTATCAATACGGGTAGTAAAAACCTTGATCTTTTCGTCCTGACCTACTACATCAAAAACCATTTCAGCACCAAGAGATCTGCCAATCCAATTCCTCTGCATTTCTTTAACTGGATCCGGCCAATCAAGAGCTTCCAGGCCATTGAGCAAACGTTCTGCATAAGCAGTTATTCGCATGCTCCACTGCATCATGCGCTTTCGCTCTACAGGATGTCCCCCTCTTTCAGAAAAACCATCTTTGACTTCATCGTTTGAAAGCACTGTTCCTAAAGCTCCACACCAGTTAACTGTGGTTTCTGCCAAATAGGTCAACCTGTATCTTAGCAGCATTTTCTGTTTTTCCTCTTCGGAAAATTGATTCCAATCGTCCTTACTGAACAACTCAGTATCATCGTCACAGACTGCCTTTATATTTTTATTCCCCTCTTTATCAAAAACCGAGATAAGATGAGCAATAGAAAGAGCCTTGTCAGCCTCTAAATCGTAATAGCTTTCAAATAGCTGACAAAAGATCCACTGGGTCCAACGATAATACTCAGGATCGGAAGTTCTTACCTCCTTGCTCCAATCAAAAGCAAAACCTATGTTTTTTAATTGTTCAGTATACCTTTTAATATTGTCCTCAGTGGTTAAGGCTGGGTGTTGCCCGGTCTGTATCGCATATTGCTCTGCCGGAAGCCCGAAAGAATCATAGCCCATTGGGTGCAATACATTAAAGCCTTTTAATCTTTTATATCGTGTTACAATATCAGAAGCTATATATCCCAGTGGGTGTCCTACATGTAGTCCCGCCCCTGAAGGATATGGAAACATATCCAGAGAATAAAATTTTGGCTTATTTGCTACCGGATTGGCATTGAAAATTCCCGTTTGCTCCCAACGGTCCTGCCATTTTTTTTCAATGGTGCGAAAGTTATAATCAGACATTTTCAGTAATTGTAAAATTATTGGTCAATTCAATTCCAAAAGTATAAAAAATATCCCTATTCATTTCGAATATGGGTCACTATATGCGATTCACTAGATAATTAACAAAAAATGATGTGCTAAACTTTACCAGTACCGAAATCCCCTACCCTTTTTACGGAAGATCCAGTTGTCCCATATATCTTTAGAAAAATAGATCTCAGCCCCAAAGTTCAAAGTAAAATAGCCATCGTACCTTGCACCAGGCTCATTGAGCCGTGGATCTCCACTACCTCTCCTTGCACTCCCTCTGGTATTTCTTATTAATTCAATATTAGGTTCACCATTAGGAAGTAAAAACCTGTCTTGCCTGATGGAAAGACGCAACCTGTCTGGATTTTCTCCTGATATATAGTCATTAATTAATTCTTCATAATACCCTGAAATATTAAAAGTACTGACATCATCGAGGTAATCAGAAAATGTGAATCGATAGTTCCCCTCAATAAAAAAGTCCATATAGACATTGGCTTTGTATTTTATACCTAGCCCCATGGGGAAAACGGTTACAATATTATTGTAAAGCTCATTTTCAGTTCTTAATGGGCGCAAATCCACCCATCTTCCATTGTAAGTTGTTTGTGGATTATTGGTACTGGCGCCTATACCAAAAAAGAGATAGGGGTTAAAAAACTCTCTGGTGATATTGTAAACTTTTACAGGCTTCAAGTAATATTCCATCAACAAAGCTGCTTCCCAATTCCTACTTCGGAAATTTAAATTTCTAGGTATCCTCCCACTAGAAGGATCAGCATGATCATCCTGCCCCGAGATTTGATAATATCCAATGTCACCTCTGGCCTTTAAATTAGTCCCAACAATATATCTGGCACTAATCCCTGCATTATAGTCTGGTTGAACTCCTTCTTTGTATTGCCAAAGCGCATAAAGATCTCCAAAATATTGAGAAGGCCCACCTTGAATGGAAAATGACCATGGTTCTTCAACCCTAAACCTATAAATACTCTGGGCAAATGTTTGTATTGAAATTGCTGTTAGAAAAAATGCTATAAAAAATATTCTCTTCCTCATTTTTCTCTTGTACCTTATCTTTTGTCATTAACCAATTGGCAATAAACCCCATAAAGATAAATAGATTGGCCCAATAAAAAAATTAGTCATTGTCAATTTTGTGTAAGCCAGAACGAATATGCAAGTCTCTCTGAGGAAAAGGAATTTCCACATTCTCCTCTTTAAACCGCCTAAAAATCTCATAATACAACTGGCTTCTCAATACACTTGGTCGGTTTGTATACTCAGTTGTCCATACCCTAAGATTAAAATCAATACTACTGTCATTGTATTTATCAAAAAGCACATCAGGTTTAGGCTGTTTTAGAACCCCTGAATTCCTCTCCACCACCTCTAGCAATATCTTTTTAATTTTTTCCGGATCTTCTTTGTAAGATACCCCTACAGGTATGTTGAACCTTATATTCCCGTCATTATAAGACCAATTGATCACTGAATTATCTATGAATTGACTATTGGGTACTATTATTGCAATATTATCATTTGTAAGAATAATTGTAGACCTGGCCGAAATTTTAACCACATCTCCATACACATCATCTACCTCTATCCTATCTCCTACTTTTATTGGTCTTTCGAATAATATAATCAGCCCACTGATAAAATTATTGGTGATATTCTGTAAACCAAAGCCTATACCAACACCTATAGCTCCTGCTAAAATCCCTAAAGCACTTAGGTCTACATTGCTATTTTGCAAAATGGTAACAAGGCCAATAATAATCAATAGGTATTTAAAAATGGTGGCAATCGATTGCCTCATCCCTAACTCCAGCTTATACCTGGCCAATATTTTATTGGCTAGAAATTTCCTCGCTAACTCAGAAATAACAAATACCAAAATGATAGAAAAAGTCAATCCTAAGAACAATCCTATGGTAAGATTCGTTTCCCCCACCATTAACAGTTTATAATTGAGTAACGCATTGATTTTATCTAGGAAACTACTGAAATCGCCTCCTTTAATGTCTTGTATTATTTCACTCATAACTTAATGATTTTGTCAAAAAGACTTCTAAACTTAATAAAACAATATAGTGAATTAAAAAATATTATTTTAAAACTATCAACTTACACATTCAAATATTATGCTTAACTAACAACATCATTAAGTTTGTTTTTAGCACATATTGAAAATCATTTAAAAAATTACACTTGTATTTCTACTATAATTTACATTTTAGGTACATTTGTTGCTAATTTCATTCTCATGAGTAAACAAAAGGAAGAACTCGAACACAGGCTTAAACTCAGAAACATCAAACATTCTGATTTTAATGACATCCGTGATATAATGGTCTCAACGTATAAAACCCAGGCCATGTCTTGGACCAAGGATGAATTCAAAAGTCAACTTAACGCCTTCCCTGAAGGTCAGATTTGCCTAGAAGATAATGGCAAGGTAGTAGCTGTCGCGATGAGCCTTATTGTAGATTACTCCAAATATGGAGACAATCATTCTTATGATCAAATCACTGGCTTTGGCAAATTCGATACCCACGATCCAGAAGGAGACACCTTATATGGTACGGATGTATTTGTAGACAGAGAATACAGAGGCCTACGCTTAGGCAGAAGACTATATGATGCAAGAAAGGAACTTTGCGAAAACCTTAACCTGAGGTCCATTATAGCTGGGGGGAGAATACCAGGATACAGCAAATTCGCAGACCAAATGTCGCCGAGAAAATACATAGAATTGGTTAAGAACAAGGAAATATTTGACCCTGTACTTTCCTTTCAGCTTGCGAATGAATTTCACGTTAGAAAAGTCATTACCAAATATCTTCCTGAAGACACTGATTCACGTGCTTACGCCACATTACTTGAATGGATCAATATTTATTATGAAAAAGACGAAAAATTAATTGGCAATAAAAAGACAATTGTTAGGTTAGGCCTCGTTCAGTGGAAAATGAGAAGATTCATTGACGTGGATGACCTGATGCAGCAAGTAGAGTTTTTCGTAGACACTGTTTCTGATTACCAATCTGACTTCTGCCTGTTCCCCGAATTTTTCAATGCCCCTCTATTGGCAGGTTTCAATAAAATGGACGCTTCTGAGGCCATCAGAAACCTAGCTGACTATACTGAGGAGATAGTCAATCGAATGCGGGACCTAGCCTTGTCCTATAATGTCAATATTATAGCTGGAAGTATGCCTGAATATGATGGGAAAAAACTTCGAAATGTAAGTTACCTTTGCAGAAGAGATGGTACCATGGACAAGCAATACAAACTTCATATCACACCTGATGAACAATCTTATTGGGGCCTTCAGGGTGGAAATGGCATAAAAGTATTTGATACTGATGCTGGTAAAATTGGAATCCTTATCTGTTATGATGTGGAATTCCCTGAGTTGGGTAGAATTTTGGCAGAGAAAGAAATGGATATACTATTTGTTCCATTTTGGACAGATACAAAAAACGCCTACCTAAGAGTAAGCACCTGTGCCAAAGCCAGGGCCATAGAGAATGAATGTTATGTAGCCATCACGGGCTCGGTAGGTAATTTACCAAGAGTTGAAAATATGGACATCCAGCATTCTCAGGCGGCGATTTACTCTCCTTCTGATTTTTCTTTTCCTCATGACGCAATAATAGCAGAAGCTTCTCTCAACACAGAAACAACCATCGTTGCTGATGTTGATTTAGGACTATTGACAAAACTACGAAAAACAGGTAGTGTGCGAAACCTCGAACAAAGAAGATTGGATTTGTATTCCATACAATGGAAAAACAAGAGATAATGAATTACTTTAATACGAATTACGAAAAGGCCCTAAAGCAAGCAAGTCAAATAAAGCTTATTGTCACAGATCTGGACGGTGTATTGACGGACGGAGGAATCATTCTGGACGACAATGGTATGGAGTACAAAAGGTTTCAGGTGAAGGATGGTCAAATCATCCCATATTTACATAAATTCGAAATTAAAACAGGAATAATTACCGGCCGAAACGTACAGGTTTCCAAAATCCGCTGCGAACAAATGGGAGTAGATTTTCATTTCCATGGTATCCGTGATAAATGGAAAACTTTATCGGAGGTAATTGGGGAAATGAAATTAAATCCAAGCCAGGTTGCCTATATTGGAGATGATATAATCGACCTTGAGTTATTATTGAATGTTGGTTTTTCGGCTGCTCCTGCCGATGCCATGGACTATGTCAAAGAAAAGGTAACTTATGTCACTTTAAAAAAGGGAGGACAAGGAGCATTTAGAGAATTGGCTGACTTAATCCTATTTTCAAATGGAAACCTACCCTCTTCACCTGTCAAAATAAACAGCTCATCACCTAACTATTAAAATCGAAAAATGGAAAGAAGCAAGCATACCATGACCATCAAAGAAAACATTGAACTAGGTGGAGATCAACCCGTTTTATTCTCTGGTCCTTGCGCTGTAGAAAGCATGGATATCTGCTTGGAAATCGGTAGTACGGTTAAAGCCCTTTCTGAAAAACATGGTTTTGAATATGTCTTTAAAGCTTCATTCGACAAAGCAAACAGGACCTCCTCTGATTCCTACAGAGGCATTGGTTTTGATAAATCTTTGCAAGTATTACAAACGGTTGGCAAAACACTGAATGTACCAATAGTGACAGATGTTCATGAAAGCTATCAGGTAGAAGCAGTGGCTGCAGTAGCTGATGTTATTCAGATTCCCGCCTTTCTATGCCGGCAAACAGACCTTCTGATAGCTGCAGGAAAAACAGGTAAGGCAATTAAAATTAAAAGAGGACAATTCATGGCTCCGGAAGACATGAAATATGCAGTAGATAAAGTTAGGGGGACAGGCAATGACAATGTTGCGCTCACAGAAAGGGGATTCTCATTAGGCTACCATAATCTTGTTGTGGACATGCGCGCTCTTCCTATTATGCGCCAGTTTGCTCCAGTAATATTTGATGTCACTCATAGTGTTCAACAACCTGGAGCCAATAAAGGAAGTAGTGGCGGACAACGTCAAATGGCACCATATCTTGCCAGAGCAGCCGGGGCTGCAGGAGTAGATGGATTCTTCATCGAAACCCATCCCAACCCTGCCATTGCCTTAAGTGACGGGCCAAATATGATCCCTCTTGCTGATATGGACAGCTTTCTTGCAATGCTGAAAAGTGCATGGGAGCTAGGAAATCAATTCAAAAATTATTCCTTGTTATGAAAAAAGTAAAGTGGTGTTTCTATTTTCTACTGGTAATCCAACTCTTTTTCCTAAAGCTAGTGGCTTTTGCGCAAGACCAATCTGTAACCAACGAAATTAGAACGCTACTTGAAGGAGACAGTACCTATTTAAACATCGTCTTTAATGATAGTCCTTTACATTCTCCAAGCGAATTATTCTCCTTTTATTCCGACAGGGCATTTGAACCCAGCTGGTCTGTAAACCAAATCCTCACATGCAATGCTCTTGAATTGCGTTTACTCATTCAACAAGCTGAATTCGAAGGCTTGGTACCAGAGGATTATCACCTTGAAGGACTCAATCCCTTTTTTGAAAAATTTTTCAATGGAACATCATTAACACCACTAGAACTGGCTAAGGTGGATTTTTTGCTAAGCGATGCATTCATCTTATATGCCAATCATATTTATTCAGGTAAGGTACACCCTGAACATATTAATGGTTCTTGGGAAATTATACAAAAGGTCAACGAGCCTAAGGTTCTGGAAAAACTAAACCTAGCCGTTACTCAAAACGAGGTAAGAACCCAGATATTTAGCCTTCATCCCAAATTTGCCATCTACAAACGCATGAGGCAATCCATGATCAAATACCTTGATCTTCAAAAAGAACAAGTAGATGAGAAATGGGAGACTATAAAAATCAAGGACGCAATCGAACTTTCCCAGGCGAATCCACAAATCAACACCATCAGAAAAAGACTTTTATTTTGGGCTGACTTAGATGATTACCAAGTCCAGGAAGGAAATGGAGACATTTATGATTCCCTGTTGATGGAAGGTGTTAAAAATTTCCAACAAAGAAATGGTCTTCAAGCCGACGGAGTATTGGGAAAGGCCACAATTGAGGCATTAAATAAAAATCCAAAAGAGCTTATCAAACAGGTGAGTGTAAACATGGAACGGTTAAGATGGCTTCCAGACACTACAGTAAATGAATTCATACTGGTGAACATTGCCAATTATGGCATGGACTATATTCGGGAAATGGACACCTTACTTCACTCTAATGCTATTGTAGGAAAGACCTATAGAAAGACTCCTGTATTTAATGCGGGCATGTCCTATTTGGTATTTAGCCCTACTTGGACAGTTCCTCCTACAATATTAAAAAATGATGTGATTCCTGCAGTGAAGAAAAATTTAAATTATCTGACTGCTAAAAACATGAGAATTCTTGATTTTTCAGGCCAAGAAATCAACCCCTCTACTATAAACTGGAAATCGGTTAACGGAAACAACTTCAAATACATGGTAAGGCAGGATCCAGGTAAGGACAATGCCCTTGGCCAGGTAAAGTTTATGTTTCCAAACAAACACAACGTATACATTCACGACACTCCTTCAAGAACACTTTTCTCCAAAGAAGACCGGGCATTAAGTTCAGGATGTATTCGTATACAGAAGCCTTTTGAACTGGCTAAGCTTTTACTTGCAGATCAACCCGATTGGACAGACGAACTGATTAAGAAGGCCATGTCATCAAGTAAAGCACAATCTGTTAGCCTTACTAGAAAAATCCCTGTCATCATCCTCTATCTTACTTTTTGGACAGACAGCAAAGGTAAAGAGCAAGTAAGAAAAGACATCTATTCCAGAGATGATGAATTGTTTCTATTACTGCAAAAACCTGTGATAAATACTAATTGAATCCTATAATAATTTTGTATTAGCCTGCCGATAAATTACCGATAAAAGCAGATTGATTTAAATATTCTTTTTCACTGGCATGAATAAACAAACAGCTTTTGTCCTTTATCAAGTCAATAATATGCTCAAACTCATCATCTGGTAGTGCTGGACAGCCAAGGCTTCTCCCCAACCTACCATGACGCTTAACAAAAGAAGCTTCTGCGTAATCCGCTGCATGCATCACTATGGCCCTTAACCTGGCATTGTCATTGACACCTTCTTCCATACCGTCTAACCTTAGGGACTTGCCATGTTTACCAAAATAAGTTTCCCCTGTCAGGTAAAACCCAAGACTACTCATGTAACTTTCAGGAACATTTGAAAATTTCTCAGCATGAAGCCCTCCAGAATTTCTCCCATGAGCAACCAAAGAGACATATTCCATGCCTTGGTTTTGAATATCGATAACCCAAAGTCTTTCTTCGGAAGAAGGTAAATCAAAATCTATAATTGTCAATGGTTTTCCTTCTTCAAGCATACCTTCACTCACCATTTTCAAATACCCTTCATAGGCCAATAACAGGACTTCTTTCTTCAAGGACTTATGATCCGCACGAATGTTGTCCCATAGATTTTCGACAACAGTCTCCACCTTACTTGAAACAAGTTTAGTCTCATTTTTTCTTACCGGGTCTTCAAAGTTTTTTACTTCAAATGAAAAAACCGGGAAAACGACTAGAAGTGTAAAGGCTATAATTTTTAACATAAAATGAATAGTTATAGATAGGATTTGTACCTGAATCCAACCCTAAAAAAGCAATACCACAAATATATAAGTCAATAAAGCTGGTAAATAATTCCCTGAACCATTGGATATTTATTTTAAAACCTTAATATTTCTTCAATATTATTGACAGCCAGCTAATTAACAACCTACCAACCGAAATACAACGGGTTATTAAAACAGATATTACATCTTTTAAATAAATTCTCAATTATTTTAAAATACTGCAGCTATAAAAGCTACAAACCACTGACAACCAAGACATAAAAAACAAAAAGGAATTCACCCTTTCAAATTAAGAAACGCGACAGACACTTTAGTAAATAAAGGATTCATCTCTTAATAGGCTAGAGTGATTTATAAATTTATCAAATAATTTAACCCGAAATAAGCAATAGACAATCTATTACATGCTGAAATCGCTTCAAAATCAGCCACTTCGTTGCTGCTTTCAATTTCACCATAGCGGTGCTATGCTAAAATATCCAAACCTGGTGTCTCGTCCTGAAAATGGTTGACACTTTTGTTTTTCAAATATAGTAAGTGTTTTAATTTCTAAGAAGTTTCATTTAACTTACAGTACCACGATAAAGCGGAGGCAAGCTCTGCTGAGGAGCAACTTGCCAAGGAATAGTCGTTTGGTCCGATAGCGTTGCTATTTTCAGACCGGGCCTTGACAGGTTCGGTCTTCTTTTTCCAATTATATTTCTTTCCAATAACGCGTTCGGTATCATGCCTTGTAAAACCTTCGTCATGTACTTGGTTAGGTGTTAGATTTCCTAAACTCTCGTGTGGTCTCATATCATTATAGATTTTGATAATTTTAATGATGTATTTTTTCGGGTTGATATTTGTTTCTCCTGCAATATCCTCCAGCCACTCTTCCTTTAGGATTCCATTTACTCTTTCCGCTATGGCATTTTCATGTGGTGAAGCGGGCTTCGTCATACTGATCCAAACTTTCTTCTTTTTCAATAGGTCGGTGTAATCATAACTGCAGTACTGTACCCCACGGTCCGAATGATGGACAAGGGAATAATGGTTAATGTTTTCTTGAGACTGGAAAGCCACCTTCAGGGCTTCAAGTGCTGATTCAGCCTTCAGATCCAGAGAAAGATTCCAGCCCACTATTTTCTGGGAATAAGCATCCGTAATAAGATACAGATACATGACTTGCCCATTTAGTAAAAGGTAGGTAATATCGGAAACCCATAACTGGTTGGGCCTGTAGACAACCATGTTTTCTACCAGGTTATGGTACTTCCTAAGCCAATGATGGCTTTGGGTAGTGAAAAACTTCCTTTTTCTTTTGGTTACTAATAACCCGTTCACTCGAAGCAAATCAAACAGTTTATCCCTGCCTATCTTGATTTTCATTCCTATTAGGTCTTTCTGAATCAGAGGGTTTATCTTTCTCAACCCCCATCTGGATGTTTTGGCCTTCTTTCTGATCTTTAAAACAAGACTCAAGACCACCTCTTCCTCAAATGCCCCGCGGTAAATATAATTTAAAGCTTTATAGTAGCCCTGCCTGCTCTTGCCAAACAATTCACAAAGTTGGGCCAAACTTACTTTTGGTTCTTCTTCTCTGAGTCTTTGAACTGTTTGGCACCAGACTTTTTTTCAAGATCTAGCCCATATTCTTCTTTGGCAATATCTACCATGATCTGGTATGCCCTGCCCTTCAAACGGCTAAGCTTCAGCTCTTCTTCAAGTTGCCTTATACGGGCTTTTAACTCACTATTGGAATCCTCTTTTATTGCCATGTTTTTTAAAATCGGAAGAGGATCTTTAGGAAGCCTTCTTTCAAGACCAGCAAAAATCCTCATCCATTCCAAGATAGCGGATTTGCTTTTAATTCCATAAATATGCCTTGCCTGTTCTTTGCTTAAAGTACCTGAAAGTACTTCCATAACGATTTTTCTCCTTGCATCTTCGGAGAACTTTTGTAATTCACTCATTTTGTCCGATTATAGGTTTACAATTTTTAATTAAATTGTGTCAACCTATTTCAGTACACGACCCTGGTTCCTTGCGATTGCAACACTTCCCGTAAACACGGGACAGGCTTCACTCCTGACATTGTCAGGACGGAGAAATCCTATTACATAATCCGGGTTTAAACACTAAAAATTAACGATTAGCAACCCCTTTTCATGGTAAAAGCACTTGGCAAAATAAGAGCTAAAGCATATATAATTGTTCTTAAAGCATCTTTTACTATCATCTGCGCTATTTAACAAACCACGGTTTGATATTAAAACTTCAAAGAATTCATAACGTTTATACTAACCAGAACCTTGTTAAACTTTAGCAATGAACCAAGATTCTCTATTATTTAATTAATTTTGAACCCATTCCCCCTAATTCTTTGTTCTTTCGGTTGGAATAAAAAAATGGGATTAAAACGATTTCCAGGTCTTTTATCAAAAACACCTACTTTACGTTTTCTTCTCCCTTGGCGGGTTAATGAAACCATATTAAACAAAATTGGAAATCATCTGTTAGTGAATTTATGAAAATAGCCATTTATCGAAAAGAACACTTTAATGCTGCCCATAGGCTTCATAATCCGAAGTGGTCAGAAGAAAAAAACAATGAGGTTTTCGGGAAATGCAATAATGCCAGCTACCATGGTCACAATTACGATCTGGTAGTAAAATTATCTGGACCCATTGACCCAGAAACGGGTTATGTTTATGATATGAAAAGGCTTAAGGATGTAATAAAAAAACATGTTACCAGTAAACTTGATCATAAAAACTTAAATTTAGACGTCGATGAATTCAAAAACCTTAATCCAACTGCAGAAAACATTGCTGTGGTTATTTGGAATATTTTGAGAGAAGAAATTGAATTAAAATACGACTTAACAATTCGATTATATGAAACAGAAAGAAACTTTGTTGAATTCAGCGGAGATTGATCTCAATCAAACCATTGACGACTTAGGAGACGAACATATTTCTTCCTCCCATGAAACTCCATTGAGGGAAGATGCCTTTGAAATGGATGATGACCTGAAAATGGAATTGATTGAAAAACATTTTAAAGAGATAATGAACATTCTAGGAATGGACCTCAAAGATGATAGCCTGAAAGGCACACCACGTAGAGTTGCAAAAATGTTTGTTAAAGAGGTTTTTTCAGGCTTAGATCCTAAAAACAAACCTGAGGTAAAATTATTTCAGAATAAATACCGATACAATGAAATGTTGGTGGAGAAAGACATCACATTTTTCTCCCATTGTGAGCACCATTTTGTGCCCATTTATGGTAAGGCCCATGTGGCTTATATTTCCAAAGGAAATGTTATTGGTTTGTCTAAGATCAATAGGATTGTCCAATATTTCGCTAAAAGGCCTCAAGTTCAAGAAAGGCTTACAGTTCAAATTGGCAACGAGTTAAAAACAGCCTTGGGAACTGATGATGTAGCTGTAATTATGGATGCAGACCATATGTGTGTATCCAGCAGAGGCGTTAGAGACACCACCAGTAGCACGGTAACCTCTTTCTACAGTGGGCAATTTGAAAATGATTCCCAAAAGAGAAATGAGTTTCTCAAGTACATTTCAATGGCCCGGTAATATACCGCAGACAAAGACCATTGCTTTCAACAAGCTTCTTAAGAAGAGCTGCCTAGGGGTAGTTCTTCTTTTTTTTAAGCTATTTATAAAGAATTATTAAACAATTTGACCACTTTTTCATTCTTATAAGTAAATAATGAATGTAAAAATGAAGGGGAGCAATATTGTAATTATAGGGGGAAACAGTGGGATTGGTAAAAAGGTAGAAGAAATACTTATCAACGAAGGGGCTAAAGTATTTTCTTATTCAAGATCCAATTCGGGTTCCAATCATTTGGATATCCTAGAAGATTTTGAAGAGATACCCAAGCTACCTGATGTAGTACACGGATTGGTTTATTGCCCGGGGACCATCAACCTAAAACCTTTTAAGCGGCTTAAGATTAGTGAATTTAGACAGGATTTAGAAATCAATTATTTGGGTGCAATAAAAACTCTACAATACTTGGAAAGTTTCTTAAAAAAAGCCAAAAATGCTTCTGTTGTACTTTATAGCACTGTTGCAGTTCAGACTGGCTTGGGCTTTCACAGCTCAGTGGCAGGAGCAAAAGGAGCGATTGAAGGACTTACTAGGTCTCTTGCTGCAGAATGGGCTAACTCAGGGATTCGCGTAAATGCTATTGCACCATCTCTCACTGACACTGCTCTAGCAAATTCCTTGCTTTCCACTGATGAAAAAAAAATAGCTGCAGCCAATAGACATCCTCTAGGACGATTTGGAACAGTCGATGACATCGCATCCTCTACTGTTTTTTTATTATCAGACAAATCATCATGGATAACTGGACAAATATTAAAGGTCGATGGAGGCATGTCTGTAATTAAATAGTCATTTAAAAGGCCTTTTTAGTTAAGATTGCAAAGGGATCAACCCAGGTACCAAAACAGCAGAGAAATGAGGACTCCACCGGAATCATATTTAATTTTTAAAGCAGAATTAAAAAAAGCACAGCTTGAAAAAGAGTTGTTAAAGCAAGAATATGAAGAAAAACTTACTAATATCAACCGGGAGCTTTCTAGGTTAAAGGAACAAATTTCAGCGCAACAAGAATTGATGAAAACTACCATCAACTATGCGATTAAGCTGGAGGATGACCTAGAAAATTTTAAACAAAAAGTAGAAAGTAAACCAAAAAACTCTTTTCACTAAAATATACTCCACAATTGCCGTTAGACTTACAGGTAACAAGTAAAAAGATACTGATTATGACCGACACCATAAATACAGTTGCACTAAAGGATTTCGAAGTTATTCTTGCGGAAAAGTATGCTCAAGTTTTAACCAATAAAAGTAAGGGCATTATCATTTGCATTTTATTGGTAGACTATGTCCCTATTGCAGATTTCAAAGCTGTTTTCAACAAAATAACTACAATCATAAAAGCTGGAGCTTACCAGAAATTTATTTTTGACAAACAAGCATTAAGGGCTTTTCACCAGCCAAGTATGGAATGGTACTTTTTGGAGTGGAAAAAAGAAGTGTATCAATACGGAATCAAAACCCATAGAAAAATTCTACCCAAGGAGGCCTGGTTTGTGAAAATGGTGATGATCGCTAAAAAACAGATCATTATGGATCATCCGGCTAATATAATTAAAGACCTTGATATTAAATATTGTGACACTATAAATGAGGCCATCCTAAATTAATGAAGCATTTCACCAAAGAAGCACTGTTAACCGCTGGTACTGCCTACAATAAAAATTTTATAAACTGCCTGAGCGGATATAAAAGCCTGAATTTAATTGGAAGTATCAACGAAGAAAGTTCAGAAACAAACCTTGCTCCGTTTAGTCAGGTTTTCCATATTGGGGCCAATCCACCTACAGTAGGTATTTTATTCCGCCCCCATTCCGTGGAACGACACACTTTGGAAAACATCCTACAAAATGGAAATTTCACACTCAACCATGTGACAGAATCCTTCTACAAAGAAGCTCACCTTTCCAGTGCCCGATGGGAGAGGTCGGAGTTTGAGGCAACAGGTTTAAAAGAGGAATACTTAAATAATTTCATTGCGCCTTTTGTAGAAAAAAGTCCTTTAAAAGTTGCTTGTCTTCTTAAAGACAAGATCACCTTGGCTGTTAATGAAACGGTATTAATTATCGGAAGTATCGAAGAAGTATGGATAAAGCCACAAGCTGTTGAGGAAGATGGATTCATCTCCCTCGACAAGCTTGGAACCATTACCGTATCTGGATTAGACAGTTATCATATCGCAAATAAACTGGCTAGATTGACCTATGCCAAACCTGATAAACCAGTAAAAGAACTTTAAAAAAATCTTCTTTATTCGCTGCTATTATTGCTTATCTGACAGAATACGACTGTGCAAAAGAGCGACCTCCAGGAGTAAGTCCTTCCACTCGCAATTGCCCACTAAATTCTTCTAGAAACTTACCTACCTCCTCAGGATCTTTTACTGGTTCGTCATTTATATGAGTTAGAATAAAACCTTCTCCAAATCCCAAATCTCTCAAATATCCGCGTGTGACGGAGGTGATTTTCACTCCATATGGAATACCATAACGGTCCATTTCAATCGCATTGATTGTTTCTAATTTGGCACCAAGTAATGCAGAAGAATAAAAGGACCTTTTAATAACACCTGTTCCTCCCAGAAGGTTTTGCAGGGTAATTTGAACATTTCTCTGTTTCCCTTCTCTTAGGTAAGTGATTGTTATCTTATCACCAGGGTAGTAGTAGGAAAGGGCTTCTTCAAAACTACCTTTACCGGTAATTGCATTCCCGTCAATCTGAACGATAATATCATTCTGTTTGATTCCTGATTTCTCTGCTGCTCCATTTCTTATAACATGTGAAACTATTACGCCATCCAAAGATTTTAAATCCATGGTTTCCGCCAATTCCTTAGTAATTACATTGACTTCAATCCCAGGAATAGCCTTTTGAACCTCTCCGTATCGGATGAGGTCATTGGCAATTTTGGTGGCTATATCCACTGGAACGGCAAAACCATAGCCGGTGTAGGATCCTGTCCTACTTAATATGGCTGTATTTATACCTACCAATTCTCCTTTTACATTTACCAAAGCACCACCTGAATTTCCTGGATTAATAGGTGCATCCGTCTGGATAAAGGATTCCAGAGGAAATTCTCCCCCCATGATATTGATCTGCCTCTCCTTTGCCGAAACGATCCCCGCTGTCACGGTTGAGGTGAGATTAAAGGGATTTCCTACTGCCAAAACCCATTCTCCAATTTTCAGCGCACGACTGCTACCTATTTCTATTGCCGGAAGGTTTTCTGCTTCAATTTTCAACACAGCTATATCCGTGTTGGCATCAGAACCTATCAGACTGGCTTTATAAGTCCTTTTTTTATGGATAACTTCTATAGTTTCCGCTTTATCAATAACATGATTATTGGTAATGATGTACCCGTCCGCTGAAAAAATCACCCCAGACCCTGTACTCACTGTTTGTTGGGGCATACCTTGACCAAAGAAATAGTCAAAGACACTGTATCTTCGAGTATCTGTTCCTGAGAAATTTTTTATAAAGACAACTGAATTGGTACTGTTTTCAGATGCTTCAACAAAAGAATCCGGAACCGGACTTATTGCACTTCCGGAGGACTCATAAGTTGGTGTAAGATGGGTTACTTGAGAAGCGGGATAATCCTCATTTTGAATGTAATTAACCATTTCCTTTTTAGTTAATTCTTCATTCAAATATTGATGAAACACCCATGAACCCGCTATACCACCCACAAATGCCACAAAAACTAAAAAAACATTTTTTAACATAACTGAAACCGTTGAATACCCTATCAAATACGGCTTTTCATAATTTTAAGCCAATTTATTTAACATTATTTAACCCTAACAAAACAAAAGAATTTGTAACCTATGCCTTATTTCGCTAAAGAAAAGTGATGTAAACAAAAGAAAATGAGGTGTTTTACAGATTAAAATCTACTTACAAAACAGGAATTAACCTAGGGATATGCCCAAATATTACTAGAGATAACTCCTATTTTAAACAGCCCTTTAGGTACTGGTATGCTTCCTTTTCCCTTCCCATGACAATCTACAATTCCCACTGCTTACACAACTTTAAATAAAAGGTTTACAGTATTGTAACACGACAGAAAAAAAACATACAAACACCTTAATTTAAGGCAATTAATTAATAGGTCAAATTAACATTTGCATGTAAATGGGTTATACATTTTTATGGTACAAAAACCATAACATTTCCCGATCCAATTTTATGCCAAAAAAACATATGACTTAAAAAGTTTGAAAAAAACGGGAATACTGGTTTTACCTTGTAAATTTGTCAGTAGAAGATAACGTAAGGTGCCTTATTCAGCACTGTGCTTTTTTGAAAGTAAAAAATTTCCATGTCTACAAATAAACGTGTGGCCATTTTAGGCTCAACAGGAAGTATAGGCACCCAAGCTTTAGATGTAATTCAACAACATTCAGACAAGTTTCAGGTAGAATTACTTACTGCTCAGAACAACAAGGACCTATTAATTAAGCAAGCAATTGCTTTCCAACCAAATGTTGTAGTTATTGGTAACGATAATTATTATCAGGAAGTAAAAGATGCGCTTAGTAAACATCCTATCAAAGTTTATGCAGGGGCAAAGGCCATTGCTTCAGTGGTAGAAATGGAAACCGTTGACATAGTATTGACGGCTTTGGTTGGTTATGCTGGTTTAATTCCAACGATAAAAGCCATAGAGGCAGGAAAGCCAATCGCCCTGGCTAACAAAGAAACCTTGGTAGTGGCGGGTGATCTGATCACTAAACTTGCCAAAGAGAAGGCTGTAAACATTTACCCTGTAGATTCAGAACATTCTGCTATCTTTCAATGTCTGGTAGGAGAATTTCACAACCCTATAGAAAAAATTATTCTTACAGCCTCTGGCGGGCCTTTTAGGGGTAAAGACAGGGATTACTTAAAAAATGTCACCAAAGAGCAGGCACTCAAACACCCAAATTGGGACATGGGAGCAAAAATCACAATAGATTCTGCATCTTTGATGAACAAAGGACTTGAAGTGATAGAGGCAAAATGGCTTTTTGGCTTGGACGCTGATCAGATTGATGTAGTTGTACACCCTCAATCCATCGTTCATTCATTGGTCCAATTCGAGGACGGGTCGATAAAGGCACAACTTGGACTACCGGATATGCGTATCCCTATTCAATTTGCATTGTCTTATCCTGAAAGAATCAAATCAGATTTTCAGAGGTTCGATTTCATGGATTACCCTAACCTTCAATTCGAGAAGCCTGACAGAGAAACATTTAAAAACCTGGATTTGGCTTTTACAGCATTGAAAAAAGGAGGAAATGCAGCCTGTTCTTTAAACGCTGCAAACGAAATAGCCGTGGCAGCTTTTTTGCAAGACAAGGTCAAATTTCTTGAAATGTCTGCACTTATTGAACAGAGTATGGATAAAATTAGTTTTATTAAGAACCCTAGTTTAGAAGATTTGATTGCTACAGACAGGGAAACGAGAATAATTTCAGAAGAATTAATAAGTAGAAAATAAAGAATGGATACATTAATAATGGTAGCGCAATTGCTACTCGGCCTGTCGATTTTAGTCGGCTTACATGAATTGGGACACCTTCTGGCAGCAAAAATGTTTGGAATGAGGGTTGAAAAGTTTTCCATTGGGTTTCCGCCTAAAATCATCGGGTTCCAATGGAAAGAAACTGAATATTCTATAGGAGCAATTCCTCTGGGGGGCTTTGTCAAAATCTCCGGAATGGTAGATGAGTCCCTTGATGCCGAACAAATGTCAGCGGAACCTCAACCTTGGGAGTTTCGCTCCAAACCAGCATGGCAAAGACTAATAGTAATGTTAGGGGGTATATTCGTAAACGTAATTACAGGTATTATCATTTTTGTCTTTTTGGTATACAGTAAAGGAGAAACCTATTTCTCCCGTGACCAAGTAATTGAACACGGTATAGTGGCTTATGACATTGGGCAGCAAATAGGACTTCAAGATGGAGACAAAATCTTAGACATCAATGGAGTTCCATATGAATCCTTGAATGACCTAAGCGGTGGAAATGCCCTTCTTAGCTCTGATGGATATTATACGATTGAAAGAGATGGCGAGCGCATGAAAATTACCATTCCAAGAGGTTTTATCAATTCCTTTTCGAATGAAGAAAACATGTCTAATTTTATTAGCATTCGATTCCCTTTCACTATATCAGAAGTAAATCCTAAAGGAACAGCCGTGAAAGCAGGTATCCAAAAAGGAGACAAAATAGTGGCTGTCAATGATCAACCTATAGAATATTTCAATGAACTTCAGTCAGCATTGGGAGAGTATAAGGGGGAAACGATAGAATTAACCTTAGTAAGAGATCAGCAGGAAATCATTACCAGTTTAGATGTTATGGAAGACGGTACTATTGGTATAGCTGCTGAAAACCTAATTGAACCTGTAAGAAAGAAATATACATTTGCTCAATCCATACCTCTAGGAGCTGAGAGAGCTTTTAGCGTGGTAATTATCAATGCCCGGGCCATGGGAAAAATGTTTACTGGTGAGGTCTCTACAAAAAATGTAAGTGGACCAATAGGAATGGCCAAGATCTATGGTTCTACCTGGGATTGGTTAAAATTCTGGTCAATTACCGGTCTAATTTCCATGATATTGGCATTTATGAACCTATTGCCCATCCCTGCATTGGATGGAGGACATGTTATGTTCTTACTGTATGAAATGGTTTCTGGCAGAAGTCCTTCTGACAGGTTCCTAGAGAATGCGCAAAAGATCGGTATGGTTCTTTTATTAGCCATCATGGTATTTGCTATAGGGAATGATATTCTTAAGCTTTTCACAGGTAGCTAATCAGCAAATTGAGAATGGGGAAATAATATCTCCCCATTTTCAATTTGTTCCTAATTTTTATTACCTGACAATTTGTAAAAAGAAATAAATTGGCATAGGCCTTGGTCTATATAGGTATAACCCCCTATTTAATAGGCGTTTTTCTTATTTCAATAAAATAACATGGCACAACACCTGTCATAATGTCTGTATGAACAATAACGACAATCAATTATATCATTCACTAATGTTGGGAGATTTTTCTGGAGAAGGTGACCTTATCCAATTAATCACCGATGAAGATGATGAAACCAGCATAAAGGAAGAAAATTACGCAAATGAAATACCCATACTTTCGGTAAGAAATACGGTATTGTTTCCGGGTGTGGTCATCCCAATCACTGTTGGTAGACAGCGGTCAATAAAGCTGGTAAAAAAAGCCCAGAAAGGAGATAAACTTATAGGGGTGTGTGCCCAAAGGAACCCTAATATTGAAGACCCTTCCTGGGAGGACATTTATCATGTTGGCACACTAGCCAAAATTGTGAAAATGATCGTTTTGCCTGATGGCAATACAACTATTATTATACAGGGTAAAAAACGATTTAAAATTGATGAGGAATTAACTGAAGACCCTTATTTCCAGGCAAAGGTTTCCTATCTGGATGAGAGTTTTCCAAAAAATGATGAGAAGATAGAGGCCCTAGAGCAATCGCTCAAAGAATCGGCTTTTAAAATTCTACAGTTAAATCCAGAAATCCCAAGAGAAGCCCAGGTAGCTCTTGACAATATCGACAGCACACCATTTCTTACTCATTTTCTTTCATCAAACATCAATGCACCGGTAGATTCCAAACAAAAATTATTAGAAATCAATGACGGCATAGAAAGAGCCACCTTGCTGCTCGAATTCATGATGAAAGACATTCAGATGCTTGAACTCAAAAATGAGATTCAAAAAAAGGTGCATACTGATATTGACCAGCAACAGCGGGATTACTTCTTAAGACAGCAAATGAAAGTCCTTCAAACCGAATTAGGTGACGAAGGACCTGACAAAGAAGTAGAAGAATTACGTGCAAGGGGTAAAAAGAAAAAATGGCCAAAAGAAGTAGCCAATCAATTCAATAAAGAATTGGATAAAATCCTTAGAATGAATCCTGCTACGGCCGAATACCCTATTGCTATCAATTATGCTGAAGTGTTGGTAGACCTTCCATGGAACGAATTCACTACAGACAACTTCGATCTCAATCGAGCGAAGAAAATTCTGGACAGAGACCATTCCGGATTAGATAAGGTAAAGGACAGGATTATCGAATACCTGGCAGTACTTAAACTAAAACAAGACCTCAAAGGTCCGATCCTTTGTCTATATGGCCCTCCAGGCGTAGGAAAGACTTCTTTAGGCAAATCCATAGCCAAAGCTTTGGGTAGAAAATACGTTAGAATGTCCCTTGGTGGACTACATGATGAATCAGAAATTAGAGGGCATAGAAAGACCTATATTGGTGCCATGCCTGGAAAAATTATTCAAAACATGAAAAAGGGAAAGTCCTCAAATCCTGTTTTTGTTTTGGACGAAATAGATAAATTGAGCACAGATTTTAGAGGAGATCCCTCATCAGCATTTTTGGAGGTCTTAGACCCTGAGCAAAACAATGCTTTTGTGGATAATTTTGTAGAGGTAGATTACGATCTATCTAAAGTACTCTTTATTGCCACAGCAAATACCCTAGAAACTCTACAACCTGCACTAAGAGACAGAATGGAAATCATAGAGGTGACAGGCTATACTATGGAGGAAAAGGTGGAAATTGCTAAAAAGCATTTGGTCCCCAAACAAAAAAGAGAACACGGTCTAAAATCAAAAGACGTGACTTTTGCCAAAGATGCATTGGTTAAAATCATAGAGGACTATACAAGAGAATCTGGTGTAAGAAGCTTGGAAAGACAAATAGGTAAGGTAATTAGAAACATTGCTAAATCTATTGCAATGGAAGAGCCTTATCAGAAAAAAATCACTCCTGCCTTAGTTAGAAATATTCTTGGTGGAGAAATATTCGATAAGGAAATTTATCAGGACAATTCCATCGCTGGGGTCGTTACAGGACTTGCCTGGACTTCTGTTGGAGGAGAAATTTTATTTATTGAAGCAAGTATCAGTAAAGGAAAAGGAAAGCTTACCCTTTCAGGACAGCTAGGTGATGTCATGAAAGAATCAGCCATGACCGCTATATCTTACCTGAAATCTCATGCTGATATAATGGGCATAGATTACCGTGTCTTTGATCAATATGATTTACATATCCATGTACCTGCTGGTGCCGTCCCTAAGGATGGACCGTCTGCTGGAATCACTATGCTTACAGCAATAGCCTCAGTCTACACCCAAAGAAAAGTCAAATCCAAGTTAGCAATGACTGGGGAAATTACTTTAAGGGGTAAAGTAATGCCCGTAGGTGGAATCAAAGAGAAGATCTTGGCAGCAAAAAGAGCTGGAATTGAAGACATCATCCTTTGTAAAAGGAATCAGAGAGACATCGAAGAAATCGATGACTCTTACCTCAAAGGTGTTAGGTTTCATTTTGTTGATCACGTAAGTGAAGTTTTAGCATTAGCACTTCTTGAAGAAAAAGTATCTAATCCCGTGAAGTTTACTTTCGAGGGAGAGGGGAAGAAATCTGAAGCATTGTAAAGAATTGAAAACATGAATCATTTAACACCAAGGCAAATTGTTGCCGAACTGGATAAATATATCATTGGCCAAACGGAAGCCAAAAGAAATGTAGCGATCGCATTGAGAAATCGAATTCGCCGACTTATGGTGAAATCTGACCTTCAAAAGGATATTGTTCCGAATAACATTTTAATGATCGGTTCTACTGGAGTTGGTAAAACTGAAATTGCGCGTAGACTGGCAAAAATCGCCAATGCTCCTTTCACTAAAGTAGAAGCTTCCAAATTCACCGAAGTGGGTTATGTCGGCAGAGATGTTGAATCCATGGTTAGGGATTTGGTAGAACATTCTGTAACTCTGGTAAAGGAAACAAAAAATGAAGAAGTTAAGGAAAAAGCGGCTGTAATCGTAGAGGACATACTTCTTGATATTTTGATCCCACCTGTAAGAGGGACTGGTTTCAGTACATCAAACCAAAAAGAAAACTTCAATCCTGACAATGCCAGCGAACAGGAACTCAATGAAAAAACCCGCGAAAGGTTTAAAGAGAAACTGAAAAATGGAGAACTGGAAGACAGAAAGATCGAGATCAATGTAAAACAGTCCTCTCCAGCAGGTATTGGCATGGTAGGAAATGGCATGATGGATGAAGCCAGCATGGCTGGAATTCAAGATATGCTAAGTAATATGATGCCAAAACGCACTAAAAAGCGAAAGGTAACCATAGCTGAAGCAAGGAAGATCTTAATGGAAGAAGAAGCTTCTAAGCTAATAGATTTTGATGAAGTAAAGGAACAAGCCATAAAGCTTACAGAAAACAACGGGATAATTTTTATCGATGAAATAGATAAAATTGCCTCTGGTTCCAGCAAATCAAGTGGACCTGATGTAAGCAGGGAAGGTGTGCAACGTGATTTGTTGCCTATTGTTGAAGGAAGTGCAGTCAATACCAAATATGGTTTGGTTAACACAGATCATGTATTGTTTATAGCAGCAGGAGCTTTCCATGTAAGCAAACCATCTGACCTTATCCCTGAATTGCAAGGTAGATTTCCTATCAGAGTGGAATTGACAAGCCTTACCCAGGAAGACTTTTACAAGATCTTAAAAGATCCGAAAAACGCATTGACAAAACAATATCAAGCTTTGTTTGAAGCTGAAGAAGTCTATCTGGAGTATACTGATGAGGCCATTCAGGAAATTGCAACTATCGCTTTTAGTATTAACGAAGAAGTTGAGAATATTGGTGCCAGAAGGCTTCATACAGTCATGAGTCATTTGCTAAACGACTTCCTGTTCGAAGTTCCGGACAGCATCGGGCCCAATAGCAAGATCATGATTACAAAAGAGCTAGTCAATGAAAGGCTAAATTCCCTTGTGAAAAACAGGGACCTTTCACAGTACATATTGTAATGTAATATTTATAATGCCATCAGGTATTGTCAGGAACAGTACCTGATGGCAACATAGGTAAATTATAAAGCTTAACACCTGAGGCATCATCAATAGCATTTCTTAAAGCTGGTGCTATGCATACAATTGGAGCTTCCCCTGCTCCAGATGATGGCAAATCCTTTCTATCCAATAATATAACTTTCATTTTCGGAACATCACTAAACCTTGGCACCCTGTAGGAAATCAGGCTGGCATTGGTAAGCTTTCCTTCCTTAAAATCTACTGCCTCAAAAAGCGCTCCACCCAAGCCTTGGAGAACGCAGCCGGTTACCTGGCTTTCTAAATGCCTTGGATTGATGATCACCCCGCATTCAAATGCTGTTACCACATTACGAATAATCAATTCCCTACTCGGTTGCGCCACTTCTACCTCAACAAAGGTGGCTACAAAGCCTCCTTTTACCGTCCCACAGGCCATCCCATGCCCTATATTTTCTTGATTCTTAAGCCTTCCCCATTCAAAGAATTGGGCTGCTGCTTTGATTACAGCTTTTAACCTTGGATTTTCTAAATTTTTTAACCTGAATTGTACTGGATCTTCACAAGATTCTATGGCCAGGTCATTCACCATTGATTCCATTGCAAAAACATTAGCCGTAGAGGACAAAGCCCTATAAGACCCCTGTCTTAAGGGAGAGGATGAACGATGGTATTCAAGGTGTTTATTGGCTGAGGTATAAGGAAAATCTATACCTGCTGATCCTGAGTTATAATTGTGAAATTCCCAGGAAGAAACTTTACCATTGGTCAAAGATGCCTTCAACTCAACTACTCCGGCAGGTCTAAAATAAGCCCATTTAAACTCTTCCTCTCTGGTCCAGCAAACTTTCACAGGCTTGCCGACATGTTTAGACAACCTTGCTGCTTCAAGTCCTACTTCACTCGTTTGCTTACCTCCATATCCAGACCCAGTATCAGGTACATGGACACGAATTTTATCAACGGCTAGGTCAAAGGATTTCTGCAATTCTTCATGCAGGCCAAAGGGTCGTTGTGTTCCGGCCCAAACTTCCAGGTATCCTTTATCCCAAGATGCTAAGCTTGCTCTGGTTTCTAAAGGAACGTGGGCTATATAATCAATTTCAAAACGTTGATTGATCTTTATATCGCCACGATCATAGGCAATTTTCACTTCCTTATTTACCTTTTTCTTCTCAGAGGCAGATTTTACCAATTGTTCAAAAAGCTCAGACCGTTCAGTAGTTGGGCTTTGCTCCCAAGTACTGTCAATTAAGGCCAAAGCCACTGCGGCGGTCAATGTGCTCGCTGCAGTTACACCAATAAAATCACCATCCTTTACCACCTCAACACTTGGTATTTTTTCTGCAGCACTGGTATCAACCGAAAGTAATTTTGCCCCATAAAAAGGTGGGCGCAATACTCTTCCGAAGACCATCCCTGGCAAAACCAGATCAGAAACGTATCGGTGTTTACCCGTAATAAAATCCCTGCCATTAATTTTGGAAATAGACTGCCCCGCTATCTTCCATTTCTCCGGAGCTATAGGTTTAATGTTATTGTCCACCTTTTTCAAAAGAGACTTTCCATTTACCAAATCACCAAATCCCAGCTTTTTGTTAGTTTTGGGATCAATTACCATTCCTCCCTTCAACATTAAGTTTGAAGAGGCAATGCCCCAAGTCTTTTTTGCTTCCTCCATCAAAAGATGCCTTAGGTTAGCGGCCATAATTCTCAATATGGGAGAAATCTGGAGGGTAGTTAAGCTTCCATAGGTACCTCTATCGTACGGAGTCAAGGCAGTGTCACCCATGACCATATTTATAGCATCAGGACGAACTGACAGTTCTTCGGCCACCACCTGACTTAAGGAAGTTCTAATATTTTGGCCAATTTCTACCTTCCCTGTGAAAACCGTAATCTGACCAATGGGTGAGATGTGAATCCAAGACCCTATAAGATCCTGATCAGGAAATGCAGTTGGATTTTCATTGGTAGATAAGGCCGAAGCGACTAAAACATCGGACCAAACCATATAGGTAGCAAATCCTGCTCCCAAATACTTAAAAAAGCTTCTTCTGGTAATTTTACCAGCAAGCTTTTTGGAATTTTTATTACCTGAGGATTGCATTTTATTCACCTTCAATTTCATTATTCACTATTGTTTTGACTCAATTTCTTGAGTGCATTGATTATAGCAGGATAGGTACAACATCGACAGATGTTTCCATTCAACCCATCTATCAATTCTTTCTCATTGGCATTCGGACGTTTTTTCAATAAAGCCACAGCAGATAGGATCATACCTGGGGCGCAGTAACTACACTGAAAGACATCTTCTTCCAGCAAAATCTTTTGTACTGCATGAAGTTCTCCATTGACCTCCAACCCTTCTATGGTTGTAACCTTTTTACCTGCGACAGAAGTCACAGGTGTAATACATGCGGGCGTGGGGTTTTCATTGACTAAAACTTTACACGCGCCACAAGCTCCTTCACCACAACCATATTTGGTACCTGTGAAATCCAATTGGTCTCTAAGGACTTCCAACAGGCTAGGGTTATTGGCGACATCCACCAAATATTCTTTATTATTTATATTGATTTTCATTATATAAACTGGTACAATTCAACTCCCTCATAATTTAAGGCTTTTTATCCCTGTACACAAACTACAAATTGAATCTGTAAAATCCGAATAAACCATAAATCTGCTAAAGTCATTCTAAATCAGCCAACCTGTTGGCATTATTCCACTTAGACTTAACGCATTATTCACCAATACCACAACCCACTGTTTTACTGATTGTTACATAGCATATCGGTTAAAACCAAGTCTGATTCCAAGAAACTTTAATGCCTAATATGGGTTAAAATATTGATTTTCATCATTATTTATTTTTCACATATTCTTGAATTCTTTGGTGGACAAGTACATTTTAAATAATTTTGGGATTCGAAATTTTAATACTGTAGACACCTTCTAACAAAAACAGTATAAATTAATAGGGAATTTGCCCTAATTAACTTTCATAAAAAAATCGCACGAAAGACAGGACAACCCGTTTCCAATGTGAGACTAGAACCAATCAGATGAAAAAAAGAGCTGTTATTACAGGAGTGCATGGCTGGGTACCCGATTATGTACTTGACAACAAAGAACTGGAAACCATGGTAGATACTAATGACGAATGGATTACCAGTCGTACAGGTATCAAAGAAAGGAGAATTTTAAAAGGGGAGAATCAAGGCACTTCAGTCATAGGCACAGCAGCAGTTAAAGGTTTATTGGAAAAAACCAATACAAATCCAGAAGATATCGACTTGATTATCTGTGCAACCGTAACACCAGACATGTTATTTCCCGCTACAGCCAATATCATCGCCCATAACGTGGGTGCTAAAAACTGCTACAGTTTTGATATTTCTGCGGCTTGTTCTGGGTTTTTATACGCCTTAACTATGGGTAGTCAGTTTATTGAAACGGGCGCGCATAAAAAGGTAATCATTATAGGTGCAGATAAAATGTCCTCTATTGTAAATTACCAGGACCGTACAACTTGTATTATCTTCGGTGATGGCGGTGGAGCTGTTTTGCTTGAACCTACTGAAGAACCACTTGGCGTCATGGACTCGATGCTGCACACTGACGGATCGGGTGCAGATTACCTTCGTATAGAGGCAGGAGGCAGCAAAAAGCCTGCTTCGATCGCCTCAGTTACTGCCAGAGAACACTTCGTTTTTCAGGAGGGCTCTACGGTATTTAAATTTGCGGTGACCAATATGGCAGAGGTAAGTGCTGAAATAATGAAGAAAAACAATTTGACTGCTGATGATATCGCTTGGCTAGTACCTCATCAAGCGAATAAGAGAATAATTGACGCTACCTCTAAAAGAATGGGGATTGGTTCTGAAAAGGTAATGTTGAACATTGAAAAATATGGCAACACTACAGCTGGCACTCTACCACTGTGCTTATGGGATTATGAATCTAAGCTAAGGAAGGGAGACAATCTTATTTTAGCTGCTTTCGGAGGTGGATTTACCTGGGGAGCAGTATATTTAAAGTGGGGATATGACCCAAAAAGCGTTTAACCAAAAACAAAGCAAATATGGCAAGTACTGCTGATTTCAAAAATGGCCTCTGCCTGGTGTTCAATCATGACATCATGACAATCGTTGAGTTTCAACATGTAAAACCTGGAAAAGGTCCAGCATTCGTTAGAACTAAACTAAAAAGTCTTACTAGCGGAAAAGTGCTGGATAAGACATTCAATTCTGGCGAAAAGGTCACAACGGCTCGGGTGGAAAAAAGACCACATCAGTACATTTATAATGATGACATGGGCTATCACTTCATGGACACTGAAACTTTCGAACAAATCCCAATTGAAGAAAAGTTAATTGAAAGGCCTGAATTGTTGAAAGAAGGACAAATGGTAGACATCCTTATCCACGATGAAACCGAGACCCCACTAGGTGTCGAACTTCCTGCATTTGTAGAATTAATGGTAACTTACACCGAACCTGGCATCAAGGGAGATACCGCCACAAACACATTAAAGCCAGCCACACTAGAAACCGGCGCAGTCGTAATGGTCCCATTATTTGTTGATCAGGACATTATGATTAAGGTAGATACACGTGATGGTTCCTACTCAGAAAGAGTGAAATAATCCTTTTAACACTAAAATTATTCATTAATTTACATAGTTTTACTTTAGTTAAAATCAAGTATATTTGAAACAGGGTGACCATAAGACAGGTCATTCTCAAAGAAATAGATTTATGAAAGCAAAAGAAATACAAGAATTAATTGACTTTATTTCCAATTCCGGACTAGCAGAGGTCAAAATAGAGACGGACGAGTTCAAGCTTTCCATCAAAAAGAACTCGGAAGCTCCAGCAGCAAAACCATCAGAAAATATTACCCCGCAATATACTCAGGCTCCAACGCAAGTAGCGCCACCAGCCCCTACCGAAGCGAGCCCCGCTGCACAAAACCTTCTCGAAGTAAAGTCTCCTATGATAGGAACCTTCTATAGGTCACCGAATCCAGATGCTGAATTCTTTGTAAACGTGGGTGATTCTATCCAAAAAGGACAGCCTGTTTGTATCATTGAAGCAATGAAACTTTTCAACGAAGTGGAGTCTGAAGTTTCAGGTAAAATCGTAAAGATTTTGGTAGATGATGCATCTCCAGTAGAATATGACCAACCTCTGTTTTTGGTTGAACCTCAGAATTGATTGTTTTCTAACCAAATCGACTTTATATAGTGTTTAATAAAATATTAATAGCAAACAGGGGAGAAATTGCCTTAAGGATCATTCGAACCTGTAAGGAAATGGGAGTAAAAACTGTCGCTGTCTATTCCACTGCTGATAAGGACAGCTTGCATGTACGCTTTGCCGATGAGGCAGTATGCATAGGCGCACCGGCTAGTAAAGATTCTTATTTAAACATCCCTAGAATTATTGCAGCTGCAGAAATAACTAATGCAGATGCCATTCATCCCGGCTATGGTTTTCTTTCTGAGAATGCTGAATTTTCTCGAATTTGTGAGGAATACAATATAAAATTTATTGGAGCCAGTCCGGAAATGATCAACCAAATGGGGGATAAAGCCACTGCCAAAGCCACCATGGCCGCAGCAGGAGTACCTACTATCCCTGGGTCTGAAGGCTTATTAGAGTCCATCGAACAAGGACTTCCTTTGGCGGAAAAAATTGGTTATCCAGTTATTCTTAAAGCTACAGCTGGCGGTGGCGGTAGAGGCATGCGTATAGTAAAAGACCCTTCTGGATTCAAGAAAGCTTGGGACGATGCACGTCAGGAATCTGCAGCAGCATTTGGTAATGACGGATTGTACCTTGAAAAATTTGTCGAAGAACCAAGACATATTGAAATTCAGATCATAGGTGATTCTTCTGGCAAAGCGTGTCATTTATCTGAAAGAGACTGTTCTATTCAAAGGCGGCATCAAAAATTAGTAGAAGAAACCCCTTCTCCATTTATCACTGATGAGTTGAGAGAAAAAATGGGAACTGCCGCCATCAAAGGTGCAGAAGCCATAGGCTACGAGGGTGCAGGTACCATAGAGTTTTTGGTGGACAAAAACAGGGACTTTTACTTTATGGAGATGAATACCAGAATACAGGTAGAACATCCGATCACAGAAGAAGTAACTGATTTTGATTTGATCAAAGAACAAATCAAGGTAGCTGCTGGTGAAAAAATAAGTGGGAAAAATTACTTCCCTAAATTATACGCCATGGAGTGCCGTATCAATGCGGAAGACCCTTCTAATGGATTCAGACCGAGCCCAGGGAAAATCGTAAATCTTCACCTCCCTGGAGGCAAAGGAGTACGAATCGACAGTCATGTTTATGCCGGTTATGTTATTCCTCCCAACTATGATTCTATGATTGCTAAGCTTATCGTAAGTGCTCAATCTAGACAAGAGGTTATTGTTAGGATGAAAAGAGCTCTGGAAGAGTTTGTGATCGATGGTATCAAAACCACCATTCCTTTCCACTTGGCTTTACTTGAAGACCCTGAATTTAATGCAGGTAATTTCACTACGAAATTTCTGGAAGACTTTGATTTTTCAAAGGTGAAAAAATCCTAAAAAGACTAAAACAATATAAATTGAATACACCACTGAAAAAGGAGAAGGTAAAACTTCTCCTTTTTTTATTTATCCCAGACTATAATTCACTGCAATTAAACCCGGATTATGTAATAGGATTTCTCCGTCCTGACAAAAGTCAATGGGTAACGCCTGTCCAGTGTTCATAGGTTGGGTGACTATCGTAAGAAAACCAGGCTGTTTGGAAAATTAAGCATAGCACCGCTATGGTGAAATTGAAAACAGCAACGAAACGGCTGATTTTGAAGCGATTTCAGCACGTAATAGATTGTCTATTGCATATTTAGGATTTAAGATACTAAATTTCCCCAAAATGAGACCTATTTACTTTTCCTAAACCCTAACCAGAAGTTTATTCCTAGCTTAGCCATTTCCGCTTATACAACTATTAACTTAATGGCTAAGATCACTTTTTACCCAATTTTTAAATGTGATTATACGGTTTTTTTGGAATAATATTTTCTTGTATTACCAATCAAGTAGAATTCTAATTATTGCTTGTATATTTAGCTTTAAATTATGAAATTGTTCATTATTAACAATTTAAGCAAGCCAAGAAAACATATGCTTAGGCACTTAACCCAAATACTTCTAGTATCGATTTTAATTTTTACCTCATGTTCAGAAAAAGCATCAGAAGCTGATGTACTGACATCTGGAGATCAGGTCAGTTATAATTTTCACGTTAGACCTATTTTGTCAGACAACTGTTTTGCTTGTCATGGACCTGATGAAAACAAACGCGAGTCAGGTTTAAGGCTTGACAGTGAGGAAAGTGCGTACGCCGCACTTAAAGAAAATCCCGGAGCACATGCCATAGTGCCGGGAAATCCGGCAAAATCAGAAATTGTTGCAAGAATTGAATCGACGGATGCTTCTGAGATGATGCCTCCTCCAGAATCTAATCTTAAACTTAGTGCTACAGAGATTGAAACCATTAAAAAATGGATCAAGCAAGGAGCTAAATATGAACCACACTGGGCATTTGTTCCTCCCACAAAAAGTCCACTCCCCAAAACCTCAAATGCTGAATGGGCAAACAATGAAATAGACCATTTTGTATTGGCCAAATTGGACCAACTGGGCCTCAAACCAAATGAACCTGCTGATAAAATGCTTCTTCTCAAAAGGCTAAGTCTGGACCTTACCGGATTACCTCCGACCATGGAACTGATGCGTTCTTATGAAGCCGACGATTCTGAAAATGCAACAGAAAAAATCATAGATAAGCTACTTAGTAAACCCTCTTTTGGAGAAAGGATGGCTGTATTGTGGATGGACATTGCAAGGTATTCAGATTCTTATGGCTACCAAGACGATAATATCAGAACACAGTGGCCTTACAGGGACTGGGTCATCCATGCTTTCAACAAAAACCTACCTTACGACACATTTATAACCTGGCAGCTAGCCGGAGATTTGTTGCCGAATGCAAACAAAGAACAAATCTTGGCAACCGCATTTAATAGGAACCATAAATACACTGAGGAAGGTGGAGTAATACCAGAAGAATACCGGGTGGAATACATTCTAGACAAAACCAATACTTTTAGCAAAGCTATAATTGGTATGACTGTAGAATGCGCACAGTGTCATGACCACAAATATGATCCAATCTCTCAGGAGAATTATTTTCAAATGTATTCTTTTTTCAACAATACTCCTGAGCAAGGCTATGAAGGAGATGTAAGCGTATCCAAACCAGCTAAACACCCTATAATGTGGGTAGAAAAAGAGGATTTGGAAGGAATATTAGATTTTGTTAATCATCAGGACACCAGCAAAATTATGGTTTCGGTTATGGATGATTTCAAAGACACGTTAAGACAAACCTACATATTGGATAGAGGCATTTACGATCAGCCTACCACTATGGTTACCCCATCCACCCCTGAGGCCATTCTCAAATTTGATGAAAACAAATACCCCAAAAACCGACTGGGTTTAGCCCAATGGACATTTGCTGAGGATAATCCATTAACGGCAAGGGTATTTGTCAACTTGATGTGGCAGGAGTTTTTTGGCGCAGGAATAGTGAGATCTGCAGGTGATTTCGGTATGCAGGGAAAATTACCTACACATCCGGAATTACTGGATTGGCTAGCTGTTGATTTCCGGGAAAGTGGCTGGGACGTCAAGTACTTAATTAAAAAAATATTGAGTTCAGCCACTTACCAACAGTCAGCTACGGTGGATAAAAACAAAATAGAGGCAGATCCGGACAACTTTTATTTGGCCAGATATCCAAGGATAAGACTAAATGCCGAACACATTCGTGACTTAGTACTAGCCAGCAGCGGGCTTATATCCGATGAGATCGGCGGTCCCAGTGTCAAACCTTACCAGCCTGAGGGTTTATGGGAAGCAGCTACTTCGGGTAGAGGAGAATTGGCAGAATATCGACAAGACATAGGAAATGACCTTTACAGAAGAGGCTTGTACACCTTTATCAAGCTTACATCTCCCCCACCTAAACCAATCATTTTCGATGGAAGCAATAGGGACGTATGTGAAGTAACAAGAAACAGAACCAACACACCCTTACAGGCATTGGCCATGCTCAATGATCCATTGATCCTTGAGGCATCACGTGTCCTTGCCAATAACTTAATAAGGGAGGGAAAAGAAGATGATGAAGCAATAAAAGAGGCTTTTTTCAAAATCATATGTAGAGCTCCAAAAGAAGAAGAGTTGGCCCTTTTGATAGAGTACCATCAAGAAGAACTAAAAAGATTCAAGCAAAAGCCTGAAACAATTTTAGAAACGGTGAAAGCTGGAGAGTTTCCTTTGGATCAATTTAGCGACACCCCCGAAACGGCTGCCCTTATGCAAGTATTGGTGGCTATATACAATGTTGAAGAAGCGATTACCAAAACCTGATATGGAAAAAGAAATTGTAGAAAATGGATTGAATGAAAATAGGAGGAAATTCCTATCTAAGTTAAGTCTGGGCTTAGGAAGTGTGGCCTTGGGATCTCTTTTAATACCAGATTTATTTAATGGCCAACCCCAACTGGACACGGACAAATTAATGGCAAGCATCCCTCATTTCGCACCCAAAGCGAAAAGAGTTATTTATATGTTTCAAAACGGAGCTCCGAGCCAATTAGAATCTTTCGATTACAAACCCATGCTTAACAAAAGAATTGGAGAAGAACTTCCCGATTCGATTCGACAGGGACAGCGTCTGACCGGTATGACTGCCGGACAATCGTCCTTTCCATTGGTTGGTTCTGCTTATGGATTTAAGCAATATGGGAAATCTGGGGCTTGGGTAAGTGATCTTTTTCCTCATACGGCTAAGATTGTAGATGACATCTGTATAGTAAAATCCATGCATACAGAAGCTATTAACCATGATCCTGCCCTTACTTTCTTCCAAACAGGTGCACAGGTAGGGAACCGACCTAGTATGGGTGCATGGCTTAGCTATGGCCTTGGAAGTGAGAATAATAATTTACCTAGTTTCTGTGTGCTCTTATCAAGAGGCAAAGGGAATGGACAAGGGGTTTACTCTAAGCTATGGACAAATGGTTTTTTGGAATCAGTTCACCAAGGTGTTCAATTTTCTAGCGGTGATGACCCTGTGCTATACCTCAATGACCCAGAAGGTATGAGCAAAATGGATAGAAGGAGGATGCTGGATAAAATTTCAGCACTTAATCAAATAAATTACCAATCATTCGGCGATCCTGAAATCAGTGCCAAAATTCAACAATATGAGATGGCTTACCGGATGCAAACAGCTGTTCCTGAAGTCACTGACGTAAGTAAAGAACCAGACAGCATTGTAAAACTATATGGTCCTGAGTGTCTGGTTTCCGGTACCTATGCGGCCAACTGCCTGCTAGCTAGAAAATTGTCCGAAAATGGCGTCAGATTTGTGCAGCTTTATCACCAAGGCTGGGATCAACATGGCAACCTCCCTAATGAGATGGCATTACAAGCCAAGGATACAGATCAGGCATCCGCTGCCTTAATTACAGATCTAAAGCAAAGAGGCTTATTGGATGAAACCTTGGTCATTTGGGGAGGAGAGTTTGGCCGAACCAATTACTGTCAAGGAAGATTTTCAGCTGACAACTACGGAAGAGACCATCACCCAAGGGCTTTTTCGATGTGGATGGCAGGTGGTGGAATAAAACCAGGCGTCACCTATGGAGAGACTGATGAATTTGGTTACAACATTGTCAAGGATCCGGTACACGTTCATGATTTTCATGCCACCATGTTACACTTACTGGGCGTGGAACACGAGAAACTCACCTTTAGACATCAGGGAAGAAGATACCGGCTTACAGATGTTGCCGGAAATATAGTCAATGGTCTTATGGCCTAACAATTTTAACCCGAAGTAAAAAATCTATTTCCCCATCTATGTTAACATCAAAATTGAAGTCCATTCTGGCTCAGGTGCTTTTTGCTGTAAATGTCTTTGTATTGTTCTTAGTGCTTGCAGAAAGCAGGGTATTGATTCCTGACTGGCTTCATGTATTTGGTAGAATGCATCCACTTCTACTGCATTTTCCAATTGTAATCATTTTATTGGCTGTTTTACTTGTAGGCATTCCCGAATTCCTCCCCAAAAAGGAAGACAGCAGAGAATACGGGACAGACCTATTGCTACTTGGAGCACTTACAGCTGGCTTTACCGTAATTGCCGGACTATTACTGTCTCATGAAACAGGGTACGCGAAAGAGGCGCTTTTTTGGCACAAGTGGACCGGTTTGGGGATCTTCTGGGGTTCTTCCTTACTTTATTATTTTATCGACAGTCAAAAGCAGTTGGTAATTAAAGTCGGTGCATCATTCCTAGCTTTGATAGTTATCGTTTCAGGACATTTAGGTGCATCAATTACTCATGGTGAAAATTTCATCACTGCACCTATTGAAAATAATGAAGTAGTGATGGTAAGCTTGGAAGAAGCAGAGGTTTTCCCTCACTTGATCTATCCAATTATTGAAAATAAATGCCTTAGCTGTCACAAAGCATCCAAGCAAAAAGGGGAACTAAGAATGGATACCCCTGAGAATTTATTAAAAGGTGGTGAATCCGGACCAGCCGTTGAGCCTTTTGACTTAGAAAACAGCCTAATGGCTCACCGAATAAACCTACCTGAAGAGGATGAAGAACACATGCCTCCTGAAGGCAAGCCCCAGCTTACCGAAGAGGAAAGATTAATTCTGGAGGCTTGGATTAGTTCCGGAGCCATTATTGATGAGAAAGTTATGGCACTGCCTGATACCAGCAGCATTTATAAACTGGCAGTTGAAAAATTTTCTACAGCTCCAAAAGTCTATGAATTTGCTGCAGTTTCTGATGAAAAAATTGAGGCCCTTAATAATTTCTACCGCAAAATACAGCCTCTAGGAATAGAATCCCCTGCCCTATCTATTAGTTATTTTGGCCGGGCGAACTTTGATCCTAACTCCCTGAAGGAGCTTTCCGAAGTCAAAGTGCAAACAATCTCCATTAATTTAAATAACATGCCTGTGAAGGATGAGGATTTGGCTTCACTTAGTGCATTCCCTAACCTTGAAAAACTGTATTTGAACTTTACCGATATCAAAGGTGAGGGTTTGCAGGCATTGATGGGTCTGGAGAATCTTTCTTTACTTTCTCTGGCTGGAAATAATTTAACTGATGAGGCTATAGAACCTATATCCAAGCTTAAGAATGTTAAAAAGCTTTTTCTTTGGAATACAGGACTTTCTAAAGAATCACTGGAAAAACTAATAGCTGCCTTGCCTCAAACCACCATTGAAATAGGTACAGAGGAAAAGTCAACCTTACTGATGTTAAACCCACCAGTAATTCGTTTTGACAAAGCCTTTTTTAAAGATAAACTTGAAGTTAAACTCACCCATCCTATTGGTACCACAAGCATCTATTACACCTTGGATGGTAGTGAACCCGATAGTAGTAATTTCATGCTTTATGAAAAGCCTCTTGAAATAAAAGAAAACATAACCATTAAAGCCCGAGCCTTTGCAGAGGGTTGGATAGGCAGTACCGTTTCAGAAGCTGAATTTATCAGGGCTACCATAAGCCCAACTTCCTTTCAGATGCTTCATCTACCAGAGGATAGGTATAAAGGGGATGGTAAAGAAAGCCTTTTCGACAAAAAGAAAGCCATACCAGATGTATGGAATCTAAACTGGTTGGGTTTTTTAAACAATCCTCTAGAAGTGGAAATGGAATTCAAAGAACCAACCGATATTTCATCAATGGCTATCTCTCTATGGCAAAACATAGGATCAAGGTTCTTCCCTCCAAAAGAGGTAGAAATATGGACAAGACCTGATGCTAGTCAAAACTGGAAACTTTCAAAAACTTTCCGTCCACAAGCACTTGAAAAAAATTCCCCTTCTTTTTTGAGACAGGTTGAAATTCCTTATTCAGAAAATGGAATACAACATTTAAAAATAGTAGCCAGTCCAGTAGATAAATTACCTTCTTGGCATAATTCTTCAGGACAAAAAGCCTATCTAATGGTAGATGAAATCGTACTTAATTAACGACAGTGATCGTTAATCCAAATCGTAATTGCTACCAGCTTTTCTTCCTAAATGGATAAAAAAAAGCCTGAAAATTCAGGCTTTTTTTTAATCTTTATCTTTAACTTCTTCTTCACTTTGGGCCAATAGATAGGATTTAATAAATTCATTTAGTCCTCCATCTAAAACCGCTTGAACATCTGAAGTTTCATGTCCGGTACGTGCATCTTTTACTAATTTGTAAGGATGCAGAACATAGTTCCTGATTTGTGAACCAAAATCTATCCTCATTTTCCCTGATTCTACCTTGGCTCTTTCTGCATTTCTTTTTTCCATCTCCAGTTGATACAACCGGGATTTCAACATTTGCATGGCCTTCTCCCTATTCGCTAATTGAGAACGCTCTATCTGGCATACTACCACTATGCCCGTAGGCTTGTGCGTAAGTTGTACTTTCGTCTCAACTTTATTTACATTTTGCCCCCCAGCACCACCTGAACGCGATGTATGCAATTCAATATCAGCAGGGCTAATATCTATATTGATGGTATCATCTACTACAGGGTAAGCATAAACAGAGGCAAAAGATGTATGCCTTCTCCCTCCACTATCAAATGGAGAAATCCTGACCAATCGGTGAACACCACTTTCTGATTTCAAAAACCCATATGCTAGCGGCCCTTCAAATTCCAGAGTAGCAGATTTTATCCCTGCAACCTCACCTTCTTGAAGATCTACTTCTCTCACCTTATAACCATTTTTCTCTCCCCACATGATGTACATACGGAGAAGAATTGAGGCCCAGTCATTGCTTTCAGTACCACCGGCACCAGGATTAATTTCCAACATAGCACTAAGTTGGTCCTCTTCTCCACTGAGCATCTTCTTTAATTCCAGGTCCTCAACTAGTTTGAGGTTTTTATCGAATTCAATATCCAATTCTTCTGCCGAAACTTCTCCTGCATTATAAAACTCAAATAGCACTTCCAAATCCTGGACGCCTGTATCTATGGTTTCGTACTGAGAAGTCCAGGCTTTACGCGCTTGGATCTGCTTCATTACTTTTTCTGCCTCTTCAGTATCGGTCCAAAAACCCGGTTGTGATGAAATGGCTTCAAACTCTTCTATTTCTGATTTCTTACGATCGTAGTCAAAGATACCTCCTCAAGGCCGTTACTCGGGCCTTCAAATCTTTCAATTGATCTGATGTCATAATGTTTTATTTATTTATTTATTTAAAATGCAAATTTGCTGAATTACTACTAAATAACCAATTTAATTCATTGGATTGAAAAAGGTAAACACTTATAAGCAGCTATGGGGAATTAGGGTTTAAAGCCAAACCCTTCTCTTACAATAATGTAATTTAGATTCTTCTCCCAAGGGCAATGTGAGAATCATAATGTTTTAGTCTATTCTGAAGCCTCAACGGTGATGACCATTATCTTTTTCTTCTTCCCTACTTTAAATTTCTTGTACCTCAGGCTTTTTATCAATATCCCGGCACCTATCAAGGCTGCCGAAGTCGTCCAAACACCTGTACTGTAATGGATTCCACCATCCGCAGCCAGACTATTTATCCCACCTGCCAGCATCAACAAGGTGCCTCCTGCTATTGGCAGCAAGGTTAAATTAGCTAGGGTTTGATTTCGCTCATCTTTATCTCTAATGTCTATGGCTTTAATTTGCTTCAAGCTTAGAACATTCTCTTTCAAAGCAATATAGTCTCTATCAATTTCACGAATCACATCTTTGATATAGTAATCATTCCCTTCTTGCAAATAGATAAATTCATCTCCCACCTCATAGGTAATACGTGATTTTTCGTTAGCACCTTTTTGCAAGATCAGGTAATTCTGAGCTAATACTGTCCCTTGGCCTAAGGAAATCAGACTTAAAAACAATAGGGCCCTGATAAGGACTTTCATAAGCTAAACAATATTCACAAGACTTAAATTGACAAGGATTAATACTTCATTATCCAGTTGTACTTATCTGGAACTTTGCCATATTTGATATTGTCGAGGCCCTCCAAGATCTGAACAGAAAATGCATCTTCTGAAACTTCAGGCAATTCATAATCTTTGCCATGAATATTTATTAATCTTATAAATGCGACTGTTGCTGCGGTCCCTGTTCCAAATGCCTCTTCCAATTTCCCGGAATTGAGTGCTTCTTCAAGTTCAATGACTGTTAAGAATCGCTCTTCAACAGGCATTCCCATCTCTTTGGCCAAGGTTAAAACACTGTCCCTAGTAATGCCTTTAAGAATAGTGCCAGTGGTAGTAGGCGCTGTAATCAACACCCCATCTATAACAAACATGACGTTCATGGTTCCACTTTCTTCGATATACTGATGGGTCTTTCCATCTGTCCACAAAAGTTGGTCATAGCCATCTTTTTGGGCTTTCAATGCTGGATAGAGTGAGCCGGCATAATTACCTGCTGCCTTTGCTGCTCCTGTTCCTCCTTCTATGGCTCTTGCGAATCTGGTTTCTACCTTCACGGCAACAGGTTTCGCATAATACTTCCCTACAGGAGAAGCCAAGATCATAAATTTATATTTTTTTGATGGTCTAATGCCCAAGTAATCATCTGCTGCAAATATAAAGGGACGGAGATACAGAGAACATCCTGTTTGCTTAGGTACCCATTCTCTATCCACTTCTAATAAGCTACGCATTCCCTCCATAAAAATTTCCTTAGGCAATTCAGGAATACACATTCTCTTCGCAGATTCATTTAATCTCTGCTGATTGGCATCACCTCTGAAAACCAAGATCTCCCCTTGTTCATTTCGATATGCTTTCATTCCCTCAAAGACAGATTGGCCATAATGCAAGGTTGCATTAGCTGGATTAAGCTGTAGAGGAGCATAAGGCACAACTTTTAGGTTTTGCCAAGCACCATCTATATAGTCCGCCACAAACATGTGATCACTAATGGTCTGTCCAAATGAAAGCTCATCAAAATTAGTGGTTTCCAATTTTGATGTTGATGACTTAATTATATCTATGTTTAATGTTTTATCCATAATTATTTACGCACCTGCATGCCAGGTGATTTCATTTACATTTAAATCTTTTGCCAATTGCCTTCCTAGAACAAACAAATAATCTGAAAGCCTATTGACATATTCCAATAATACTACATCCACTTGAGAATTTTCCGACAACAACACCATTGACCTTTCCGCTCTCCTACATACTGTCCGTGCAATATGTGCCGAAGAAACTACTGGATGACCTCCTGGAATGATAAAATTCTTTAAAGGCTGAAGATTTGCCTCCATTCTGTCAATCTCTAATTCTAGAAAATGAACATCTTCCTCATTAAATTCAGGAAGCTTCATTCCTTTCTTATCAGGATCACAAGCCAAGATCGCTCCTATTACAAATAGCCTGTCCTGAACTTTGTACAAAACCCCGGAGATCTTTTCATTCTTTACCTGATCTCTCAGTAAACCTACATTTGCATTTAATTCATCAACATTACCATAAGCGTCAATTCTCAAATGAGATTTATTCACTCTGGTACCCCCAAAAAGGGATGTTTTGCCTTTATCTCCCGTTTTGGTGTATATTTTCATTTAATTCTTTTTGATTTCAAATAACCGTTTTATCTATAACAGTTGGGTTGGGATTTCTTTCATCAGACTCTACCAGCCCATCCCTAAGCCGAATTACTCGGTGCGCATAATGCGCAATATCATCCTCATGTGTAACCATTATAATGGTGTTTCCTTTCTGATGCAAAACATGGAAAAGGTCCATTATTTCATAGGAGGTTTTACTATCCAAATTACCCGTTGGTTCATCTGCCAAAATGATACTAGGATCATTTACTAAAGCTCGGGCAATAGCTACTCTTTGTCTTTGCCCACCAGAAAGTTCATTGGGCTTGTGATGAATCCTATCATCTAAGCCAACACTTTTTAAGGAAAGAAAAGCCTTTTCTTCTCTATCTGCTTTATTAAACCCTGCGTAAATCAAAGGTAAGGCCACATTTTCTAAACAAGTTGCCCGCGGTAACAAATTGAAAGTCTGAAATACGAAACCGATTTCTTTGTTCCTTATCTCTGCCAGCTCATCTTCACTCATGTCACTCACATCTTTGCTATTCAAGATATATTGCCCCGAACTAGGTGTATCTAAACAGCCAATAATGTTCATTAAAGTAGACTTTCCAGATCCGGAAGGCCCCATAAAAGCCACATACTCTCCCCTGTTTACACTAATGCTCACCGATTTGAGTGCTTTGACTTCCTCGGTTCCCATTCTGTATACTTTACGTATTTCTTTGGTTTTAATGATTTCTGGCATAATTTGGGATTTAGAATGTGAAGATAGGGTATATTGCTCAAAAACAGGAATTCAACCTGTTAAATTATACCAAAGGAATTATAGAAATTTCAACTGTAATTCAGTTAGGTCTTCCTGACCAATCCACTCAGCCATTAGCCTTAAATTGGCACTGGCATATTGGTCTAATCCAATTATACGGCAATATTTCACTAACGTTACCCACAAAACCGGATCTTTATTGAATTGGCAAGCTCCCTGTAGCAATTCATAACGTTTCTCCGCCTCCTCAATTTGTTCCATCTGCGCCAAAACCATAGGTGTCAAATACGGGTTAAGGACTGTAATTTCACTATTATCACTGGCTAGTGTCCCGCCAACCTTAACCTTTTGGAGATACTCTTCAAGAGAAGAACCTTCCACAGTAAATTGCCCGCTATTATTTGCTATTGGGAGCAGTTCCTCAAGCGTATTTTCTTCAAGCCAGTGAGATTTTCTTTTTATAATTTCTCCGGCAAGAATTTCTTTATTTCTATCACTTTCCAAAGACCTCAATGTTGGCAATAATTCTTTACCCAACATCCCTGGAAGTCTTGCCAAGGTTTGGTAAAGTTTTACAGTGTCATTCTCTAACAATTGTCCCGACTTATCAAATCGCATCCAATCAGGGAAATCCACTTTTTGGCTTGCTGAAATAAAGGCCGATTCCTCTTTCAATTCACCGAAATACAAGAATGGCAAGTGGTCAGATGTGAATTTCGAATAGCCTTTTAAGGATGCTTGCTTCCATTCAATCGCTGCTTTTTCAAAATCACCTTGTTCAGATAGAACCCATCCTGCAAATGCATGATAAAAACCTGCATCCTGACTGAACCTAAAGGCCATTCCATTTAAGTGTTCAAGTAATCCCTTAATATCGCCGGATTTGTACTTCAATATCAAGCCAGATTCTTTTAAACTTTGCTCTACCGATAAGGAAAGTTCTTCCTGATTTAGCATTGAATCAAGGTCTGCACTTAGCATACTATTAAAATAACCTTTTTCGGTATTCGTTAGAAAATTCCTAATCAATGACCTTCCTATCAAATCATTGGTAAGGTCATTCTCAAATGAATTGATCTCTAAAGGCACAGTCTCTCCCCCTGCATTCTTAGCTGCTAACAGATTGATTTCATTCTTTAGACCAGGAGCCGAAAGATTTTCTTCTTCCAAAGGCAAACCATGCGCAATTTTAATCCCGGTAGCATTAAGCAGGCTCACTTCCTCAAATCCTTCCATTTTATCCAAGGTATTTAATGCCTCCTTAGGAAGGTTCATCCTATGGTAAACCAGCGCGAGATTATTTGCTAAAAAAGGGTTTCCCTGATAGTATTTCAATCCTTCTTCCAAATAAAAAACTGCCTCATTGGCCCTTGAACGCTTTTCTAACATTTTACTCAAAAGCAAAATATCCTTTACCTGAGGGTTCTGTTCAAAACTTCTTTCTAATGTTTTGAGAGCCAGAGTAGGTTGATTTTGTTCCAGATATATATTGCTTACTGCATAAAGTGCATGGTCGTTTGAGCGATACCTATCAAAGGCATTTTCGTAGAGTACGGATGCTTCAACTGGTCTTTTGGTAGTATAATAATAATCAGCTGACAAGTGAGTTGATGAAGTACCAAATTGTATGGCAATAATCCCCGCAGCATAAACCATCAAAATCAACACCGCTATGGTTCCTCCTAGCCTCATATGAAAATAAGGGAAAAAGGGCGGTTTATACATTATTTTTTCAATGGCATTCCCACTATTTATTATAGCAGAAAAATTCACCCAAATGTATAGACAGAATAAAACGCTAAAACCAAGCTGACTATAGGCAAATACATGATGCGTAAAATCTATCATGGGTGTATTTCCTGACAGTTCCGCCTTAAAAAGCACCAAAAGGCAAATCGCAAACCCTCCCAGATAAAAAGCCTTACCTATCCAAGGCTCATTGAAAGCCTGAGGGTAATATTTAATTCTAAAGTGAATATCGAAAAAGCCGACAACAGCAATAAGAAAAAATAAAAGTTGGAATGAAGGTAAGGGCCATTTGTGCCAATCACCTGTAGCTTCAAGAAAAACCAAAGCCGCTAATACCAAATACATTGTAGACACAACGGCGAAATGCCAACCGATCTTGATGCCAATACCTCTATTCAGTTTGGCTAAAAACAAATAAGTTGCAGAAACAAAAGAATGCCCAATGTATAGAATAAAACCACTGCCCATGACAAGGGCCATTAAAAACAGATTTTCTGACAACAAATAAGTCGGTGAAGGAGCCTGAGCAAGGTAAATTAAGACAGCTAATCCCGCTATCCCCAAACCCAGAATTAATGTCATCCTAAAGCTTAATGACAAATAATTGAAAAAGAGGCGAATGATAGCTGCTGGAGCCAAAAGGAACAGCAAGCAGATCCCCAAGGGAATATTGGTCCCTATCCCTCCAATATTTAAGCTGTTTACTCCGCTAACGCTTAACAATAATATCAGCACTCCTGCTCCTATCAAAAATGCCTGTCGCTTCAATAGTGTTATCAAAACAATAAACAACAACAAAAGCAGCCACACACCAATCCCCATCACTTGTGTCAAGATGGGGTAAGTAAGCAATGGGGCAGTCTCAAATTGATCAAGAAGCAAGAAATTCTGAACCTCTAATTCTAAAGAACTCAAGGCTAAAAGAAAGCTTCCTAAAGGAACATTAGTTCTTTCTTCAAGCGATAAAAGTTGGGCAGATTGAAAAGAATCTCCCGCAAATTCTAACCACAACAATCCTATCCCTGCACCGATAAGAGCAGCCAAAAAAAAGAAAAAGATTAAGTTCTGCCAGATTGACCGGCGCATTATTCCATTACTTTTGGAACACGGAAATAATCGGAATCTCTCTGCGGTGCATTTTTAAGCCCTTTTTCATGGTCCAAGTGCTGTCCTACCTCATCTTTTCTCATTACATTTTCCTCAGAAGACATGGTAATAAGGGGTTCAACATTGTCGGTATCCACCTCATTTAGTTTTTCTACCCAGTCAAGGATCTGCGTCATATCAGTGGTCATTTTTTTCGCACTGTTTTCGTCAAACTCAAGTCTGGCTAGGTGGGCTATTTTTTTAAGAGAATTGATATCTAGTTTCATGAATTTTCTTTTTTAAATGCTAATGGTTTATTGTCTTTATTAAGTTGCTCTTGGATAATGGCAAAGCATTTCTCCTTAATTTCTTTCACCTCATTAGGCCCGGAACCTTTTACGGTAATAGGCTCATGGATGACTACTTTTACCGGTTTATAGCGCAACAAAAACTTACCATCGTCTGGCAAAATTAAGTGATTGTAAGATAAAGTGACAGGAATAATCGGAATTTGTTTATCTAAAGCCAATTTAAAAGCTCCATCCTTGAACCTTGCCATGGCAGGCGGAGCCTCACTTGAAATCCCTCCTTCAGGAAAAAACACCACGCTAGCACCTTCATCCAACGCTTTTTTGGCTTTTAGCATCGATTCTCCTCTGCTTTTTAAGCTATTCCTATCCACTGCAATGTGTAAGTTTTTAAACATGTATCCGAACAATGGCACTTTAGCCAGTGAGCTTTTACCTATAAACACAAGATCAAATGGTATTAACCCGAGCACGGGAATATCCAAATAGGAAAAATGATTAGACACAAAAATAAACTGTTCGCTTTCCTTTAGGTGATTTCGGTTCTCTATTTTCACTTTAAAAAATAGCATTCCAAAAAACAGCTTTGACCAAATTCTGTTTAATTTTCTCCCTTGACTTTTCTTACCCGGGACCTCAATGGTATAAATAAATTTTGGCAGCAAAATCAGGAAGGCCATAATAAATCCGATGCTGCCATAGATAGAATAAATTCTTCTAATAAATCTCATTCCTTAAAAAGAGGGTTTTGATTTCGAAATTTAGTAAAAATCGAGAGGCATGATGAAAGAACTGAATTTTTATTCCTTAGGTAGAAAATTAAACCTCATTTTTTTTCACTCTCAACGAGGTACCCTCAGTACTTATCACCTTGATTTTCTCTCCCTTATCAATAAATTCTCCCCTAGAATAAGCATCATACATCTCATCCTCTATGATTACCTTCCCACTCGGCATCAAGCGGGTATGAGAAACCCCTTCCTTACCAAGCATTTCCTGACTATAAAAAGAAGAGGTATAACCCTCAGATTTCTGCTGTGTATCAGCCAGAGAAATCCTACTAAAACTTTCCCATTGATTGATTTTGGGTGTCAAAGTAAAGATCAGAACCGTAGCAATGGTTGCGGCCAATATCACTGTCAATAAGGCTGCAAACAGTTTCCCGGAACTTACAAAAGTAAAGTCAAACTGTTCATTTGGCAGCATACCCATTGTTAAACCGGAAAGAATACAGACAATCCCCAGAATTCCAAATACCCCAAAGCCCGGTACGACAAATATTTCCAGGGCCAATAAGACTATCCCTACTATAAAGACCACCAATTCCCAATTGCTTGCGAGACCTGTAAGGTAATAGGGGATAAAATACAATAGCATGGCTATAGCACTTGCCGCAAGCGGAAAACCTATACCTGGTGTTTGTATCTCAAAATAAATCCCAGCAAAAATGATCAAAATCAGAAACCCACTTACCGCCGGATTGAGAAAAAGAGAAATGATGTCTTCAGTAGCTGAAGGAGAATATTTGTAGATCTCATAGTTTGTTAGCCCATATCTAGCAACAATTTCCTCAATAGAAGAAACCTGAGCTTCACAAAAACCATTTTCTATAGCCTCAGAGACAGAGAAGGTAATGACTTCTCCACTTTTAGAAACTCCTTCAACCTCAATATTTTCATCTACCATGGCTTCAGCAATTTGAGGATTCCTCCCCCTAGCCTCAGCAGTACTTCTCATCATTGAACGCATATAAGACTGGTATTTGTCCGGCGCAGCCTCACCTGAGCCCCCCATCACCACTGTAGCAGCCCCGATACTTCCTCCTTTTGCCATATAAATACTATCACAGGCTATGGATATCAATGCCCCAGCTGATGCCGCATCTTTATCAATAAATGATACAATGGGAATTTTGGATTCCAGAAAGCTTGTTCGGATATCATCAGCATCATTAACTGCCCCTCCATAGGTGTCCATATGAACAATGATCAATGCAGCCTTTTTCTCCACCGCATCTTCCATTGCCATTCTAACTTTCCTGTTCATTCTAGGATCTATATCATCCTTCATTTCAAACACATACACGGTCTTTAAAGAGTCCTTAGATTGTTCAGTTTGTCCCTGAACAAATGGAACCACAATAAAATTGACGAAAATATAGATGGATAAGCTAAACCAGAATTTCATTTTAAATACCTGTTTAATATTTCTGTATGAATATACCAATAAAAATGATCATCGCCCCTATTGGTATAAAATGGAGTTGCAATTGATAAAATAAATATCAAATTTGCATGATTATTAGAAATTTATTGTTAAAAACCGATAGTAAAATGAAGTGCTGGATATTGATTATAGGGATGATTGGCCTTGCTGTCCCATCTAAAGGAGCATTACTTGTGGATAGGGATTCTGTAGGAGTAGAAAAAATAGGAGGTAAATCCTATATTATTCACCAAGTAGATCCTCAAGAGACTTTATTTGGAATTTCAAGGAGATACAATACGCCTGTAAATGAAATCGTCCAAAACAATGATACTTTAAAGGATGGGCTAAAAATTGGGCAACGTATCAGGGTTCCCTATATTGAGAAACAGGCTATCCCTGAGGGTGCTAAAGTACACCATGTGACACCTGGAGAAACGCTTTTCTCAATTGCCAAGTCATATAATATTAGCATGGAAAAGCTAATGGAGGCCAATGCCCTGAAAGGCACTGATCTAAGCGTAGGCCAAGCGCTTATCATAGAAGGCATCGAGCAATTAGAAGCTCCTGTTGTAGAAAAGAAGGTAGAAAAACCTGTTGAAGCAACACCTCAAACAGTAGCCGTTGCCGCTGAAAAAATAAACACAAAGAAAAAACAGCCTAAGGAAAAGGTAGAAAAAGTTAAAACTGAAGAAGCTCCGGCCCCAGTGCCTGCCAGTCCATCTACTGCTCCTACTTCTCCTTCTGTATCCACTACAGGCAATTGGATATCCCATCAGGTAGTTCAAGGAGAAACTTTGTTTGCTATAGCCAGAAAGTACGAGGCAAACGTTGAAGACATCATTAAATGGAATGGGCTTTCTTCAAACAACTTATCTGTTGGACAAACCCTAAAAGTAGGTAGGGAAACCAATGCCAATATCCCAGTCACTCAATTGCCAGGAAATAACAAACCTAGTGCAGAGCTTACCAACTCTGAAAGTGCAACCCCTCCAACAAAGAACATCAGCACATCCACTGCTTTCAAAAACGTAACGGAAAGTGGTCAGGCGGAAGTTATCGAAGGAACTGGTAATCACAAAAAATTCTTGGTGCTTCACAGAAACGCTCCTGTAGGAACAATAATGAGAGTTAGAAATGAAGAAAATGATGTTACGGTATTTGCAAGAGTAGTTGGGGTGTTACCAGAAACTGGGGACAACAACAAACTATTGATAAAATTATCAAAAGCAGCTTTTGATCAATTAAAAGCCGTTAATTCACGCTTCAGAGTAGAAGTATCCTATTAAATTATATTTTCAAAAGCGCTTCAATTGCCTACTCATTCTGGCTAGATAAACGAGTGCCAAATAGCTGTAATTGAACACTGGTTTCACCCCGTTTGAAAACCTTTTATTTTGAATAATAAAATTAAAAAAAAGTTTATCATTAAGCCAAAGACAAAAAGGCCATGAACATAAAAAAGAATAAACCCGTAATCGGAATTAGTATAGGTGATATTAATGGAATTGGTGCGGAGGTGACAATGAAAGCTTTGTTGGACAACCGACTGCAAAAAATGATTACACCTGTGATCTATGGCCATGGCAAAGCCCTTACCTTTTATAGAAAAGCTTTGGAGCTAAACGATTTTAATTTCATTCAGGTCAAAAGCATTGAAGAAGTTCACCATAGAAAAATCAATGTAATCAATGTTGTACAGGAATCACCTGAGGTGATGCCTGGGGTAGAAACAAGAGATGCCGGCAGTATGGCCCTGGCTGCCATAGATCAAGCCATAGTAGACTTAAAAAGCGGTCAATTGGACGCCTTAGTCACTGCGCCACTCAACAAAAACAATATCAACAGTACTGAGACACCCTTTGTAGGGCATACTGAATATTTAACAAATGCTTTTGACACCAAGGAAAGCATGATGTTTATGGTGTCTGAAGACATGCGAATTGGATTAGTTACTGGTCACGTATCTTTAAAAGACATTGTAAATGGAGTAACCGAAAAAGCCATTCGGGCGAAGTTAAAAATCATGATTCGGTCTCTCAAGGAAAATTTTGGTATTACAAAACCTAAAATTGCGGTACTTGGCTTGAATCCACATGCTGGAGAAGATGGATTATTAGGAAATGAAGAACAGGAAATCATCCAACCTGTGGTTAAAAGCTTTAAAGAAGAAGGCGCCTTGGTTTTTGGCCCCTATCCCTCAGATGGTTTCTTTGGAATGATGCACCAAAAACGGTTTGATGGGGTTTTGGCCATGTACCATGACCAGGGTTTGATCCCGTTTAAAACATTGTGTTTTGATTCAGGGGTAAATTTCACCGCAGGGCTGCCGATTATCAGAACAAGTCCAGACCATGGAACAGCCTACAATATAGCTGGAAAAAATGACGCTGACCCCGGTTCTATGCGTTCTGCAATTTTTCTGGCACACGATATGATTAAGAGAAAAGAAAACTTAACTGCTACTTAATGAAATTATTAAAGGGTAGATTTTATTAATCAGAAATATTTTTCTAAATTTGCGGTCTTAATTCGAAAAATGAAATTCATAAGGAAATTCGATATTGACATTATCAGACTGAAAGAAGGCAGGCACAATTTCACCTTTGAAATTGATACCGAGTTCCTAGATCATTTTGAAAACAGTAGGGATATAGTAAACGATGTCGCTATTAAAGTAGAAATAGAGCTTGACAAAAGAATTAACTTAATTGAAGTTATTTTTAATTTGAAGGGAAAGGTAAATATAACCTGTGACAGAAGTCTTGAAAATTTCGATCATCCAACCGACTTGTCTCATAAGATAATATACAAGTACGGACAGGAGGAAGCTGAAATAGATGATGAGATCTATTTCATAACAAATGACACACAGAGCATCAATGTGATGCAATTGATCTATGAATTTATTTTGCTCGGAATCCCTGCAAAAAAAATTCACCCTGATCACCTGACAGAAGAAGATGAAGACGACGAAGATGAAGGTTGGATTGTCTATGAAGCAGGAGAAAGTGACTTGACAGAAGAACAAATAAAAGACGACCGAAACCCGTTTTGGAAAGCTTTGAAAAATTTAAAAAATAACGAATAATCTAAAAATTACATAGATATGGCACATCCTAAAAGGAAAATTTCCAAAACCAGAAGAGATAAAAGAAGGACACATTATAAATTAAATGCACCTGGTTTGGCTCAGTGTCCTACCACCGGGGAATTTCATTTACCCCACAGAGCATTCTGGCTTGACGGTAAACTGTATTATAAAGGACAGGTAATCATGGAAAAAGAGGTTTTAGCCTAAATTTCTTACATATTCCTGCGAAGCAGCCTGCTCTATTCTGGAGCAGGCTGCTTTTTTATAGACTATTGTCTGATATTTTATATTTTTCCCGCTTAACTTTCTCTGAGAATTTTTGTCGGATTATTTCCTGTACAGGTCTGTTTTCTATTTTACTTTCCAACCAAGAGATAATATCCAGGTATAAAAACGCCCTTTTTTCAAAGGGATGGTTCTCGTAGGCAAGTAATTTTTCTCGTAACTCTATAAATGCCCCTTTAAGCTCGTGATCATAAATCCGGCTAAGGTTACGAATAAAGTGCATCATTTCTTTTTGCACCTGATGCAAATCGTCCATTTTGATTAAAAACCTATAGACATTTCTAATCTGCCCATCCAACTTCTCATCAATCCCTGCCTCGTAGCTAGCTATTAGCTTAAGAATATGGGCAAAACACTGCAAATCTTCCCTTAATCCTATTTGGCTATTTTCAATCACCTGATCCAAGTACACAATAGCCCTTTCATTATCCCCACTTCCGAAATAAAGGCAGGCAATTTTATAATGCAGAACCATCAAATGATGCACATCTAGCTTTCGCTTCAAAGGTGCAATGTCTTTTAATAAATCAGGCACAATCTCTTTTACCCCCTTGGTAAAATCCCCTTTAAGAAAATAGAAGTTTATTAGATTGGAATAAAGGTAGAGAAATGACAGGATCTTACTGTTCCCATCCCATACAAAGTCCTTTTGTCGCAAGCTAAGTCTAAATTCCTCCAGCACCTTAGCGAACCGCTCATAATAGCCCATATAAAACAAGGTATCCAGCAAGTAATGATAAGCCTTCAAATAGCTTCCTGTGGCCACTTTGATCATTTGAGGTTCTGAATGAAAGAGATCTACCCAATGCTGGGCCGCCCTATAGCAAACCGGGAAATCCTGAATAATATGAAAATACCATACCTGGGCTTGGAATAGATACATTTTCTCATAAAACCCAAGCGTCATAAAATCATATACAGGCATGTTCTGCTTGTAAAAATTTTCCAGCATTTCCCTGCCTTCCTTATCTTTGATATAACCAGTCTTTAAATAAATCCCATACAGCTGCAAGGAAAGACTTGAAAACCTATTTTTAAGATCCACTTTTTTTGACAAGACAGCAGCCTCCTCACTTAGAATATCCGCCCTATTTTTAATGCTTCTCGTGATATGCTGGGATTCAATGACTTTTTCCATTTCCACAACCCTTAGCATTATCGTATCGAGGCCATATAAACTTGCCACCTGCTTGGCTTTTTCAAGGGTTTTCAAACCCTGCATATACAAGCCCTTATTAAACAAAATTCTTCCAAAATCAATTTGTTCATTCAGTTGCAACTCTATATTCCTATCGGCATACAAAAGACGTAAAGAGGTCAAAACCTGCTTGTACAAATGAGCTTTCATATTGGACAATTGCTTTTTTGTAACCGGTGCCTTTTCCAGCAGTTCCCGTTCGTTATAAGCCCCCATTTTATCCAATGCATCAAAAAGCAAAAGAAATTTAGCCCCTTCATTTGAGGCAAGCCGCTTAGCGAACAATTTAAAATTTCTTTTTTCGGAGGGAGAAAGACTGTTTATCAGGTCAAATAAAAAATCTTTTTTACTATTGGATATCATAATTTAAAAACACTTATAACACTCATTTTCAGGTGTTAATGATAAATTTTTTAACATTAGGCATCGGACATATAAAGTTAAATGAATTTATTGGCTAATTGGAAGGTTCTACTTTAGATTTTATTAAAATATTAAAACTATGGATGAGAATCACGTATTGATCTTTGACACCACCCTACGAGATGGGGAACAAGTGCCCGGATGTAAATTAAACACCCCTCAAAAAATTGAAATTGCACAACAACTGGAGGCTTTAGGTGTAGATGTGATCGAAGCAGGTTTTCCTATTTCTAGCCCTGGAGATTTTAATTCCGTTATTGAAATATCAAAAAATATTTCGGAACCCATTATATGTGGGCTTTCCAGGGGAGTAAAAAAAGACATTGAGGTGGCTGCTGATGCCCTAAGATTTGCACGGCGACCTAGAATACATACTGGTATAGGAACTTCTGACTACCACATCAAGCACAAATTCAATAGCAATAGGGAGAACATCATTGAATGGGCTTCTGGGGCTGTTGCTCATGCTAAAAGCTTTGTTGAAGATGTTGAATTCTATGCTGAGGATGCCGGCAGGACAGACAATGAATACCTTGCGAGAGTTTGTGAAGCTGTCATCAAGGCTGGAGCCACTGTGCTAAACATCCCAGATACCACCGGCTATTGCTTACCCGACGAATATGGCGCCAAAATCAAATATCTCGTTGACAATGTAAGAGGCATTGAAAACGTGATTATTTCAGCGCATTGCCACAATGACCTTGGGCTAGCCACAGCCAATTCCATTGCTGCTATAATGAATGGCGCAAGACAGATTGAATGTACCATCAATGGTATCGGTGAAAGAGCGGGAAACACTTCCTTGGAGGAGGTAACCATGATAATGAAGCAACACCCAAGACTAAACGTTACCAACAATATTAATTCCCGATTGCTTAATCCAATCAGTCGCTTGGTAGCCGACAAGATGGGAATGATGGTACAGCCTAATAAGGCCATCGTTGGTTCTAATGCATTTGCTCACTCTTCAGGAATACATCAGGACGGTGTAATTAAGAACAGAGAAACGTATGAGATCATTGATCCAATTGAAGTAGGTGTAGACGAATCAATGATTGTACTTACTGCCAGATCAGGCAGGGCAGCATTGGCTTATCGTGCGCACAAAGTAGGTCATACGCTTTCGAAGTTAGAATTAGACAAAGTCTATAATGTTTTCTTAAAACATGCTGACATGAAAAAAGAAATACTGGATGAAGACATTCACCAAATCATTTCAGAAGCTGTTTAACCCAAAAGAGGCAATAGGCTTTCTATTTCGTAGGGAAATCACTTTATGATGCTTCCGCCAATAACCTACCTGATTGCATACACTGAGGTTAAAATTTCAAATATTCATATAAATAAACAAAACGGAGGACCTACATCCTCCGTTTTGTTTTTACCTCTTCCCAAGACCGATCAAAAAAAAATGTTTGCTTCTACGCAGCTAATGGGCTAAATTATCCCAAGAAAAATAAAATCAACTTATTCCCCTATCTCGCATGAACAGTATTACTAAACTTTCATCTCACTGGCTGAAATTGGCCTTCACTATAATTCTGTTTGGATTTGGCTCCTTACAGCTAATTGCACAGCAATACGACCTCTTAATCAAAGGTGGTCATTTAATGGACCCTAAAAACAATATTGACGAGCCTATGGACATCGCAATAAAAGGGGACAAAATAGCTTTAGTACAGAAATCCATTTCATCAGATTTAGCCGCGGAGGTAATCGATGTAAAAGGATTGTATGTAAGTCCAGGACTTGTAGACATACACACCCATAATTTTTATGGTTTAGACCCTAAAGGACAATATAGCAGTGGCTACAGTGCCATTCATCCTGATGGATATACCTTCCCATTTGGTGTTACCACTGTTGTAGACACAGGAGGTTCAGGATGGCGCAATTTTGTGCAGTTTAAGGAACAGGTTATCGACAGGGTCCGCACAAGAGTATTGGTAATGCTTAATATCGTAGGTCATGGAATGAAGGGTTCTCTTTATGAACAAAACTTGGACGACATGGATCCAAAAATGACTGCATTGGTAGCCAAGCAATATCCTGATTATATCGTTGGGGTCAAAGTAGCCCATTATTCTGGCCATCAATGGGAACAGATTGACCGATTGGTAAAAGCCGGAGAATTGGCAGACATTCCGGTAATGGTAGATTTCGGCGGAGCAAACCCTCCTTTATCTTTAGAAACCCTCTTTATGGAAAAACTTCGTCCGGGTGACATCTACACACATATCTTTGGTGGTGGCGTTCCTTCTAGACAAGCCTTGGTAGATGACAATGGAAAATTACGTCCATTTATTAAAGCAGCACAAGAAAGGGGTGTTATCTATGATGTGGGACATGGTGGATCCAGTTTTTCCTTCAAACATGCTATCCCTGCTATTGAGCAAGGCATCAAACCCAACACAATTAGCACAGACAGTCACTTGAGCAGTATCATGAGTGGCATGAAAAACATGAACAATGTCATGTCCAAATTTCTCAACATAGGCATGAACCTTCAAGAGGTGGTTGCTGCTTCTACCTGGACACCTGCTCAGGTAATCAAGCGAACAGAATTAGGCCACTTAAGCCCAGGAGCCATTGCTGATATTGCTGTATTCAATGTACTTGAAGGTGACTTCGGCTTCACTGAAAAAACTGGCATTGGTAAAATGATGGGCAAATACAAAATTGAGAATGAGTTAACCGTTCGTTCTGGCAAAGTAGTTTGGGACCTGAACGGACTTACTGCACCAATGTGGAACGAATAAAAGCGAACTGATTTATGAAAAGGAGACATTTTTTCCAAAATGCCGGAGCACTATCTGCGGGGTTAGCGCTTGGCGTAAGTGATGGTTTATTGGCTGCTCAACCAAAAGCAGACTACAATAAAAACCCATTTATAATTGGTGTCAACGGACATAAAATCACCTATAATATCCCTGATCTTAGCCAAAAGGTAAAGATCATGCATGTCACTGATACCCATTTATGGAAAGATGACGAAAGGGGCGTAAAATACAAAGAATACAGTGGCCGCATGGCTAAAGCATACAATGAAACAAAGCATTTTCTTACCGGGAATCCCACGCACCCTGAAGAAGCTTTTGAAGCTACTCTTGAAATCGCCAAGCAGGAGAAAGCAGATGCCATCACGCTGACGGGAGACTTATTTAGTTTCCCGTCAGAAGCGGCCATAGAGTGGGCATTGGATCGGCTGGAAAAAATAGGCATCCCCTACTTCTATTCCAGTGGAAACCATGACTGGCACTATGAAGGAATGAAGGGAAGCTTGCACGAACTAAGAGAAACATGGATTAATAAACGGCTGCTTCCTTTATACAAAGGCAGAAACCCGCTGATGTATTCTGTTGAAGTTAAAGGTGTTAATCTGGTAAATATTGACAATAGCTATTATGAAATACTTCCGGAGCAACTTGAGTTTTATAAAGCAGAAGTAAAAAAAGGAAAGCCCACCCTTCTAATGATGCATATCCCTTTATATGCACCAGGAAGAAGCTTGGGATATGGCTGTGGGCATCCTGATTATAATGCCAAAAATGACAGGAATTTTGAAATTGAACGTAGGCAACGCTGGCCAGAAAATGGGCATAGTAAAACCACCATGGAATTTCATAGAGAGGTATTCAATACAAAAAACCTTTTAGGTGTTTTGGCAGGACATATCCACAAACAAACCATAGACTGGGCCAATGGTATCCCTCAATTCCTAACCAGCCCTAATGCGTCAGGAGGATACTTAGAAATAGACTTGTTGCCTATGGACAAGTCAGTCCAATCAAAATTTATCTAAAAAAACAGAATCACTGCCCGTTTAAAATTTAGACCGGATCAGTTCTTCGTCAAATCCTGCCTGCATGCTACCGTCCTCAAACACAAGAATTGGACGTTTAATCATGCTGCTTTTTTCTTGAAGAATAGGAATTGCAGTTTCTATACTTTCCAAAGCTGCTTTGTCACTTTCTTCCAGCTTTCTAAAAGTGGTACCTTTTCGATTGACCACAGTATTCAAACCCAGGCTGTCAATAAAACTTTCCAAAAGCCCTTTATCTGGTTTTTGCTTTTTATAATCGATAAAGTCATATTCCTTCCCTAAGGTTTCAAACAAGGTGAAGGTCTTTTTCATCGTATTGCAATTTTTGATACCATAAATCTTTACACTCATGCTATTTTTATTTTTTGGTCAAAGCCTTTCCAACTAATGGTTAAAATGGCTACTTGATTAAACTCAGGCTATTACAAATTCTTCTGCCCTTTAGGATTTAAAATTACCTTATTTTGTCCAAATATGTGCCAATAATTAAGATTAACAGGTTTAAAAAGCCGTAAAAATTGTACAGGGATTCGCTTTAACTGAAACTGGAATCATAGGGTTTCACCTAGGCTAGCTTGCTCCCCAATTCACCCCTTTTGTACTAATCCAGTAATAAAGAAAAATAAAACCATTCTTATTTTCAATTACAAACACGGCAATAACCCTTTATCAAAAATGAATTGGTTATTAATTAGTATTAAATAAATTTTACCAATAAAACACCGAAGGAATTCACGTGTACCCATTTAGCCCAAAAAATCATACATTTGAGGAATGAGTTCAAATGTAATGAAACGCTTTAGTCCGGGGGCATTCCATTATCAACAGCCAATTCCCCCATTTAATAAACCACTTATTTAACATGAAATTAAAAATAGCAGTCTTCCTGGCTTTAATGCTAGCCATAGGCCAACCTGGCACAGCTCAAGAAGCTCGGGTTACACAACAAGCAACCGTATTTGAGACCTATCCTTTCTCAGATCCTAACCCAGTTCCTTCATTGGCCTACAAGCCGAACATTTACCCCTACTTCACTTTTGATGGCTATAGTGTAAAGTCTCAGAATAAAGAATGGAACCTTATTACACTCGAAAATGAATTCCTGAAAGTCACGGTAATGCCAGAAATAGGTGGCAGAATCTGGGGTGCAATAGAAAAATCAACTTCAGAAGATTTTATTTATGAAAATGAGGTCGTGAAATTTAGAAACATTGCCATGCGTGGTCCCTGGACCTCAGGAGGCATAGAATTTAATTTCGGCATCATTGGTCATTCTCCAGCTACGGCCAGTCCTGTGGATTATATTTATTACACAAATGAAGATGGTAGTGTGACCTGCGTAGTAGGTACCATTGACCTTCCTTCAAGGACCCAATGGAGAGTAAAAATCAACTTACCTAAGGACAAAGCCTATTTTGAAACGGATGCCACTTGGTACAATCCTGAACCATTAAGACAGCCTTATTACAACTGGATGACAGCAGCAGCTCATGTGGCAAATGACCAAGAGTTTTATTATCCCGGTCACATCGCCTTACAACATAGCGGAGAAGTAAAAGACTGGCCAGTACAAGATGGGATTGAAATCAATCTATATAAAAACAATAATTTTGGTGGAGCCAAATCCCAACATATTGCCGGATCCTATTTAAATCATTTCGGAGGTTATTTTCACGACAAAGGAATAGGTTTTGGACATTTTTCCACCTACGACGACAGCCCTGGAAAGAAACTATGGTTATGGGCTTTATCAAGAAATGGAGGGATTTGGGAAGACTTATTGACAGATAAGAACGGTCAATATATGGAATTTCAGGCTGGAAGAATGCTGAACCAGTTTTCCCCATCAAAAAATGTGGAAACTCCACTTACCAAAGCAGGCTTTGCCCCTTATACTATAGATCAATGGTCAAACTTTTGGTTCCCCGTTAAACAAATAGGAGGCATTAGCAATGTGTCCAAAAAAGGTGTGATTCATCTAGAGAAAACAAACAATTTGGTAAAATTGGGATTCAACCCTTTCCAAAAAGTTGACGGGTCAATAGACATAAAAATCAATGGGAGTAGTTCTCAATCTATTCCTGTTAAGGGAAATGCCATGGACGTAATCTCCCATGAAATCCAAGTGGACACCCCCATCAAGGAGCTTGTGGTATCTTTTGAAGGTGAACAATTGTACAAATGGTCTGAAACGGATGACATGAAACTCATCAGGCCTTTTGACAAGGTAAATGCACCTAAACAATCTCCAAACCAAAAATTGTATTTCGAAGCCAGGCAATATTATTACAGCCGAAATTACAAAAAGGCAAAAGCTACCTATGAAGAGCTACTAGAAAATGACCCCGGACATCAACAAGGAAGGATAGATTATGCTGAACTTCTGTTGCGTTTTACTCAATATGATGAGGCCTTAGAGAACATTTATAAGGCTTTGTCTGCTGATTATTTTGACCATCAGGCGAATTTTGTAGCCGGAAGTATTTATTTAGCAAAAGGGCAAACCACACAAGCCCTTGAAGCTTATGGCTGGGCCGCTAGGTCAATGGAGTTCCGTTCCTCCGCTTACACCATCATGTCTGAGATTTACCTTTCAGAAGGGCAACTTTCCTTGGCTAAAGACTATGCGAAAAAAGCACTTAAAAACAACACCGACAATATAATGGCACTACAGGCTTTGGCGGTAATCCAAAGACTTCAAGGTGAAAAAGATTTGGCAAAAGCAACATTGGATAAACTTTGGGAAATTGACCCATTGAATCACTTTATTCGATTTGAGCGGTACCTAATGGATAAAACGCCTGCCTCATTGGATGAATTCAAAAAAGTAATAAACAATGAATTCCCTTATCAAACTTACTTGGAGCTAGCTGCTGTCTATAAAAAGTACGGACTAAAAGAAAACGCTGTAGAATTATTACAAAACAGTCCCCCTCATGCATTGGTATACTTATGGATAGCGAGCATGGATCCAGCGCAAAAAGAAGCCCAACTGGAGAAAATGATCGCTCAACCTACTGAGTTTGTCCTACCCTTCAGAAAAGAAACTTTACCTATGCTTAAATGGGCTCAATCTGAAGTGACTTCATGGAAAATTGACTATTACCTGGCTCTCAACCTTATGGCCCTGGGACAGGAGGATGAAGGAAGACAAATATTAAAAACAATAAACCAGTCTGCGGATGAAGCTTCTTTTTACTTGAGTAGAGCACTCCTTCTGGATAAATATGAAAGCCAAGAGAACAATCTGAAAGACCTCGAAAGGGCACTTGAATTGGACAAAGAACAATGGAGAACCTATTTTCAAATTTCCAAATACCATAATAAATCCGGAGATCAACAAAAGGCAATGGCTGTTCTAAAAGAAGCAACAAAAGCCTTTCCTGGCAACTATGTACTGGAGATGGAAATGATTAAACTCCTCAACACAAATGGAGATTATAAAGTAGCCATGAACCTCTTGGATAAAATTCAGGTCTTGCCTCATGAGGGTGCTGGAGGAGGAAGAACCCTTTACGAAAGCGTCTACTTGAATGCTGCACTTCAAGACATTCAGTCAAAAAAATGGAATGCTGCAGCAAGTAAAATTGAAAAATCAAGAATATGGCCAGAAAACCTAGGTGTAGGAAAACCTTTCGACCCAAGAGAGATTCTCCAAGATTACTTGGCTGCTGCGGTAAACAAAGCTAAAAATAATCGACCGCAATTCTCAAAATACCTGGAAGCTGTAATTTCTCAAGGAGACCAACTAAATAGCAACAGCAAAGAGCAAGCCCTTGTTGTTTTGGCCTTGAAGCACTCTGGCCAGGAGGATGCTGCTGAAAAATTGATAGACAAAATTAAAAAGGAAGGAAGTCCATCTGTTGTTGCCAATATTGAGCAGCTTTTAGACCTTGCTGAGAATCGAGGAACTGGCACTTCTCAAGACTTGAAGGACAATGACATCGTTCAAAAAATTATCGAAACCACTAAGTCTATCTTAAAATAGAATATCAATTAGCATAAAAAAAGGAGGCTTTCAAATATTGAGAGCCTCCTTTTTTTATAACAAAAACCTAACTGACTACAAGCTTTTTAACACTTGTTCATTGGCATCTAAAATCTGATCCAAGTGCGATTGCTCCAAGGCTGTTGACAAGAATAGGCTCTCATATTGTGAAGGCGCAAGATAAATTCCTCTGTCCAACATCCCTCTAAAATATTTACCAAAAACACCTGTATCACAGGTTTGAGCATCCGCAAAATTTATCACCTTTTTATCGGTAAAGAAAAGGGTGTACATGCTTCCTAAGTTATTGATAGTATAGGAAAGCCCCATTTGTTTAAGGCTATCTTTTATCCCACCAACTAAGGTATCTCCGGTCTTAGTCAACTGAGCATACACAGATGGATTTTCATCCAAGTATTTCAGCATAGTAAGACCTGCTGCCATTGCAATAGGATTTCCAGAAAGCGTTCCCGCTTGATAAACAGGCCCTGATGGGGATACATAATCCATGATTCCAGCCTTGCCTCCATAGGCACCTACTGGCATGCCTCCACCAATAATTTTACCCATTGTGGTAAGGTCAGGTTTTACATTAAAAAGCTGTTGAGCTCCTCCGGGAGAAAGCCTGAAACCTGTCATCACCTCATCGAAGATCAACACTATACCTTCCTCATCACAGATTTTTCGTAGTCCTTCCAAAAATCCTGGCTCAGGTAAAACACAACCCATATTTCCAGCTACTGGTTCTAGAATAATGGCTGCAATCTCTTCTTTGTTTGCTGCCACCACCTCTTTAACTTTCTCTAAGTCATTAAAAGGGGCCAAAAGGGTATCCTTAGCGGTTCCTTTAGTAACACCGGGAGAGTTAGGATTCCCCATGGTAATGGCTCCAGATCCCGCTGCTATTAGGAAACTATCACCATGTCCATGATAATTACCTTCAAATTTTATAAATTTCTCTCTACCTGTAAACCCTCTAGCTAGTCGAACGGCAGACATGGTTGCTTCAGTACCGCTATTAACCATTCTAACTTTCTCTACGGAAGGAACCATCTTTGTAATCAATTCCGCAATCTCTACTTCCAGTCCAGTGGGAGCTCCGAAAGAAGTTCCGTTTTCCATGGCTTTAATAACCGCTTCACGCACCAATGGATGGTTGTGACCGAGTACCATTGGTCCCCAGCTATTGATCGCTTCTATGTATCGATTTCCATCAACATCAAAGATGTAGGCACCTTCTGCTTTAGCAATAAATAAAGGATCGCCACCTACTGCCTTAAAGGCCCTCACAGGTGAATTTACTCCTCCAGGTATGAATTTCTGAGCCTTTTCAAAAAGCTGCTTGCTTTTACTTGTCGTCATCTAATTATTCTTCAATAGTCAAAACTCCATCTTCCAAACTTAGAATAGGAACATAATTATTAAATCTCACTCGAGAAAAATTAAAACCAAATGTTAAATTCCCTTTAATAAAACTTCTTCTATCAAGATTTTTTTGAAAGTCAAAACCTTTTTCTTCGTTGATAACTTTGGTTACAAAATCGGCGAGTTCGAAACCCATATAAGCAAATGATGAAGGGTTGATTTTATAATGATTCATGTAATCGTTCCTGAAATCATCCAGCAATTCATTATTAAAATCAACGGTGTTATTGCCTACAAAATGGAAATTTTGGGTTTCCATCATATCGTAATTAGCAAAATCAAAATACAACCAACTTTCCATTACCACCACTGGCAGTCCTGCTCCTAAAGACTCTACAAGCCCAAAAGTAGGTGAGGCTATGTTCGGATCATCCGAAAAGATTACCATCAAATCTGCAGTTTGGGATTTTCCTTTCCCCAATTCCAGGCTCTCGAAAAAACCCTGCATATCTCTGGTAGTTACTTTTTGATTCTTCACTATTTGAAGCCCACTAATTCTAGCCATATCTACAAAAGTAGCTGCCAATAATTCATCTCTGCTCGTCCCAGAATAGGCTATTGCAACTCTTTTCCCTTCAAATTTTCTGCAATAATCCAATACATTTTGGCTAATTGCCTGAATAGACGGTCTGAATAAATAAGAGTATTCAAATCCTTTTACATTTTCATCAATATTGGACAGTGGATTAATTTGAGGAATTTGTCTTTGTTGAGCAAAACTCGCAACAAGCGCAGTTTCCTCAGGATACAGTGGCCCAATAATGATGTCAGCATTAGATAAAAAGTCGTCTTCTAATATACCTCTTACTTTGGCATCACTTCTTTCCGTATCAAAAGTTTTAAAATTTAACTTTACCCCATTTGATTTGGCTTGATCCAATGCAAGTTTTATCCCCTGATACAATTGTAAAACAAAGTTGTTTGAATTAATTGACTGCACTCCGGATCTGCCTTCATAATTAAAAGGCAGCACCACGGCAATATCTAAAACATTGTCTTTGCTCGAAAGCTTAACGTTACTACTTCCCTGAGTCAAAGCTTCACTTCTGATTTTTTCATACAAGGATCTTTCTGTAGAGGACATAGAACCTTGTGTCTCAAGCCGCTCTTTTAAAGCCATGACCAAGCCTTTATTTTCAGGAAAAAGCCCGTACTGTACAGCAAGAGAACTTGACGCGCTTACTTTCAAAAAATTATAGCTTGCTTTGTATCCCTCTTTTTTCAAGGTTTCATCTGAGATTTGATCTATCAATCGCAATGCATCATTTGGAGACGAGAGCTCAAAATGACACAATGCCAAAAGGTAGCGGGCATCGTCTTTTTTCGCGAAACCCCTCGTAGCAATAAGAGAATTTAAGGCTTCTTTAGCCAGTTCAAATTGCCTGTTACCATAGGCTGCTCTAGCAAAATGATACCTCGCATAATCTGATAACGAACTGTATTTCTCTTTATCAAGATAAGGTCTTAGCAACTCCATTGCCTCTGCCTGATTTCCTTGCTGTATCTGTTTTTTAGCTTGTTCAAGTTGATCAAAACCCTCCTGCGAATAGGCAGTGAACAAGGGAACAATAAGAAATAGAAAGTATAGTGTTATTTTCATGGGGTGAAGAATTCTTTAATGGTGTAGTTTCAAACTTCGTACCTTTTTTCACAAAAAACCGTCATCATTTCAAAATTACGAAATTAAATTTTCCTTAAGCGTATTTACATAGAAAAGCCTGACTTCTCCATCAGGCTTTTCTTATTATTTTTATTCCCACTCAATGGTTGCAGGTGGTTTGGAACTGATATCGTATACGACCCTGTTCACACCTTTCACTTTATTGATAATATCATTGGAGACCTTGCCTAGGAAATCGTAGGGTAAATGAACCCAATCCGCAGTCATGCCATCCACCGATGAAACCGCTCTTAAGGCTACAACTCTTTCATAAGTCCTTTCATCACCCATTACACCTACAGACTGTACTGGTAACAACATGGATCCCGCTTGCCATACATCATCATACAAGCCTGCGTCTTTCAGACCTTGAATAAAAATATAATCTACCTCCTGAAGGGTTTGCACCTTTTCTTCAGTCACGTCTCCTAAAATTCTAATCCCAAGTCCCGGACCTGGGAAAGGATGTCTGCCAATGATGGCATCGGAAATACCTAAAGCTTTACCAACTTCTCTTACACCATCTTTAAATAGGGTGTTTAATGGTTCTACTACTTTAAGCTTCATAAAATCTGGAAGCCCACCCACATTGTGGTGAGATTTAATGGTTGCTGATGGGCCATTGACCGAAACGGATTCGATCACATCTGGATAGATGGTTCCTTGCCCCAGCCACTTCACATCTTTAATTTTATGCGCTTCTTCGTCAAAAACTTCTATAAATGTTCTGCCAATGGCCTTTCTTTTCCCTTCAGGATCAGAAATACCCGCCAAGGCATCATAAAATTTCTTTTTGGAATCAACACCTATTACATTCAGCCCCATACCTTTGTAAGACTCCAGCACCTCTTCATACTCATTCTTTCTCAAGAGACCGTTGTCCACAAAGACACAAGTCAATTGATCACCTATAGCTCTGTGTATTAAGGTTGCTGCCACTGATGAATCCACACCACCAGACAAGCCCATCACTACACGGTCTTTTCCTATGGTTTCTTTAAGAGAAGCTATGGTAGCATCTATAAATACATCTGAGGTCCAATCCTGTGCACAGTCGCAAATCTGAACCACAAAATTCCTCAAGAGATTCTTACCTTCTGTAGAGTGGGTCACTTCCGGATGAAACTGAATACCATAGGTTTCTTCACCTTGTACTTTGTACGCGGCTATTTTTACCGAGTGCGTACTGGCGATGACATCAAACCCTTCCGGCAATTCCTTGATGGTATCTCCATGGGACATCCATACTTGAGAATCATGTGTCAATTCCCTAAAAAGCTTGGAATGGGTGTCCAAATGAGAAATTTTGGCCCTTCCATATTCCCTGATTTCAGAAGGTGTTACATTTCCACCGTATTTCTGCGCCATTAGCTGTGCTCCATAGCACACACCTAAAATGGGTAATTTACCGCGAAGTGCATCTAAATCAAGATCAGGAGAATCATTGTCTCTAACAGAGCAAGGACTGCCTGAAAGTATGATTCCTTTAATGTCTGAAGTAATTGGGGGGATTTTATTGAAAGGGTGAATTTCACAATATACATCCAGTTCTCTAACACGTCTGGCTATTAGCTGTGTGTACTGAGAACCAAAGTCTAGGATTAAAATCTGTTCTGCCATGCGCAAAGTTAATCAGCCCTTGCCAATTCCCGAAATAAAAAGGTGAATTTTCAAAAGAATATTTGGGGACAACATTGTGAGAATGATTCCTGAACTTAATCAAACTCGCTCTAACATTCCAGATAAAGGATTGGAAACCAATTTAAACCGAATGATTTAATAAAAATTGATGTGTTGTATGGGACAATAGTATTTTGTTAAACATTGTTTTTTCCCGAATCCATACCGATTATCACGGATATGCGCATTATTAGAAACTAAGTACGGAACCTGTTCAACCTCATACGGGTTGGAAAGTTGGTGGTTGACCGGCTGTCCACGGGTTTTCACCCGTGGTTATTGTTGTTGAAGCCCTGAAGGCTTCTTTGGATTCCCAAGGAAAGTAAAGCAATAAAAACCTAGCTTCACTTTTTACTAAAGCAAGCATTTGGGTTCAAATAACCGGACCCTGGGCGGAGCCGAAGGGGTAGGTGTTTCGGGATACGTTACCCTTTCCCTTCGGCTTCGCTCAGCAACCAGACTTCGGCTCCGCTCAGCCACCCGGAGGTTTGTGACCTTTTTGACCGAATGGGTTCATGACGATCCGATTGGAATGGTTATAGTAATTAAACGATTACCATTCTAAAAAAAACAGACCTGAAGGGTCTGAACTATAATAACCGTGGGTGGCAACCCGGGATAGACAAACACACCTACACCCAACACTGAAGGTGTTGAACAGCTACAAGTAATTCCAAACCCGAAAATTTAAATAAACAAGAGCTAATCAACCTATGAGCATGCCTATTTACCAATCTTGAATAATAAGTAAGTTTTATTACAAGCAGATTAAACATCCATCAAAACCTGTAGTTAAGAAAAATCCCGGTATAAGGCTGAAAGCGCAGACCATTTAGTTTCAGTGTATAACCTTCAGTAGATTGAATTTGATTTTGACTTCCTTCTTCCTTCGCTCTTATGGAGATACGCTCTGTAAATTGCTGTTCTCCCATATAACCTGACAATCTAAATTCTGTACTAAGCAACAATCTTGGACTGAGACTAAAACGCAGGCCTGCCAATGGAGAAACCGAAAGCCTGATTTCCCTATCATACTGGTCCTGACTTTCAAAATATTCCTCCTCCGGATCTGTGTCAGGTTGCTCAAAAATCGATCGTCTATCCATCTTACGTCCTTCCAGTTCCATACCATAGTACCCCTCCCATCTTTTGGTCAGAGGTTTTATCCATTCATAACCTATCGCCAGGCCAAAATTCCCGATGCGATCTATATTGGTAAAATCACCCTCTATTTTCTTAGCCCTACTAACCATCCCAAAGACACGCAGTCTTAACCTATTTTGGTCATGAATCTTTTGCCTTAGCATCAATTCCAATGGTGTCCGCTGGTTTTGATACATCAACTGATCAAAAGCAAAATTAGTATTAAGACCGATTTCAAACCGGCTTGTGGAATCTAATAGACTCCATGTTGAAGGTTCGTTTTGAGCTGAAGCGGCTGTATATTCCATTATGAAAAAAAGAAGCAAAAGTATTTTGGGATGTATCATTCTTGATTTCATCATTTTAAAATTTAAGGTTCACAAAAATTCCGGAATAAGGTTGAAAATCAAAAAACCAGGCCTTTGAATCATGTCCTCCTGTGGAATGGGCTTCCGACCCATCGGGATTAGCAGAGGATTTAGTAAAGGCATCCGATCTCGATTTGGTACTGTTATAAAATAATTCTGTTCGCATTTCATAAGACACGAACAAGTAGGGCAAGGGGGAATAGGTAAAGCCTACAAAGGGCACCAACCCTAAGGATTGTGCAGTGTCAAAATCATATCTTCTTACTTTAAGATCCCCGTAAGTCTCAGAGTAAGAAGAACGATTTCTGGTAGTATTGTGAATATCCCAGCCCTTTTCCAGATCGGCTCCAAAATAATAACCGAGTTTTTTGTTGATGGGATGGTGCCATTCATGTCCCAGGGCAATGGCAAAGCGGGATTGCTGAATTTTTAGGTTCTCTTCCCCTTCTATTTTATTGGTATTCTCCACCCAGCCGCTGGCCCTTAACCTAAGGCTGCGGTCACCCGGCAGTCCCCTGCGTAACAAAAACTCAATGGGGGTGAATGTCCCCGGATCTAAAAATCCATCGATGGCAAACTGGCTGTTTATGCCTAAGCTATAGGCTTTATCAGGCAGAAAAACTGGCGTTTTCTCCTCAGCTGGTATTTCTCGTTGCCCCATAGCCAGACCAAATAGTCCGGTCATTAAAAGGCCTGTAATAAAAAGTTTGATCATGCTTTTTTTTTTTGAAAAGTATAATATAAATCAATTTGAACCTAATGTTTTAATAAATAATTTTTAGACTATTTTATTTAATAATATTTATAAAGTAGATTTAGTTGTATTGCTGATCTTTACTTTTAATTACAAGAGAATTGGCACAGCATTTCTTTGCTCAGTCTAATCAAATTACACCAGTTTAGCCTTAATAGAACTTTGCTGCAACTCCCCCTTAATCTAAGAGGGCTAGGGGGAATTTTAATGAAAATGGAAAAGCTGAATTGTCCTAAATTAAGTTTACCGATTATTATTCAAATACTTCTTTTGGTTTACAGTTCACGTAAAAAATCCCCCTTTGCCCCCCTTTGTTGAAAGAGGGATTTGTAACGTTTGGAATAGCGGATACATTTTTACATTTCACTTTCTCAGCCCAATCTAAAAGCTTAGGGCTTTTAAGAAAATTTTGACACCTATCTGTGAGGAAAGCAATGGGCTTTATCCCAAATAGGGGTACTTCACAAGTCCCCCTATCCACCTAAAAAGTCACCTCCCCCACTTCGCAAATAGGTAGGTGGACTTAAAACTGACAAGCTTGAGGTTCTGAACTCAAACGCTGGAGTTCAGAAGTGGGGCTTTTGACCTCCGACCTGGACATTTTCTTTTAAAAATTACAAGCTTGATATCATTAAATGAAAAGTATGACATTTTTACCGGGACGTACCGATTTTTAAAACGATTTAGGGGACTTCGGAAGTGGGTAGGGGCACTTCGGAACTCCTCCTGTCAGGTTTTTATATGGAAGCGAGCGGTTAGGAAGTGGGGAATTGAAGTTATTAGGTGGAAATTTTCGGCTTTTTGGTTAAATATTGTTGTTTTTTAATTCACACTAGCTGTAAAAACTGACAAGGTTGAAGGAAATAAACGCAACGGCGAAGTAAAAAAAAATGCTAAACTGAATTCAATTGTAAAATAAAACCAATTGCAGTATTTAAACATTAATCTGTAAACTTGTTTTAGAACTAGTCCGAGTTTCGGCCAAAGTTGTTTTAAAGCTTGAATGATAAAATTTAAGTGGGCTGTTAAAATGTTAAATCAGGAACGTATTCGTAAGTCCTGAAAAACCAAAATCCCCCTTTATTTCAAAGGGGGACCAAGGGGGATTTTTTCGTGAACATTCAAAAATACGAGCTTGTTAAAATAATATGGGATTTATGTGGATTGAATGCCACCCTTTCAGGGCTCAAAATTTAAATATTTACCTATTGCCACAGGGCTGACACCCTGTGCTAAGTTACTACGCCCTTTCAGGGCTAAAATGAAAAAATATCAGGATTATAAGTTCATTTTCAACTAAAAATTTAATGAGGCTAAACACCAACTCCAACAAATCATACCCGGCCCTGAAAGGGACAAATATAATAGCACAGGGTGAAGCCCTGTGTGGGAAATCAGTATTGCAACCTAAGCCCTGCATGGGCGAAATATTTTGAGCAATTCGGGATTTATCTGTGATGAATACTTGTCCTAAATAAAGTTTACCGATAATTATTTAAATACTACTTTAGATTTACATTTCACACCACCCCATTTCTCACCCTTTATTATAAAGAGGATTTTGAGTATTCAAATTAGCTTATTGAATTACTAATTTAATATTGAGTAAGTCCAATAAGCGAATCCAAAAAGGTTGGTATTAAGATAACCGGACTTCGGCTCCGCTCAGCCGACGGAAGGTTGTTTACCTTTTTGACCGAATGGCTTCGCAAGGACGATCCGGTTGGAAGGTATATGGTAATAAAACAATCCACTTTTCTAAAAAAAACAGACCTGAAGGGTCTGAACTATAATAACCGTAGGTAGCAACCCACGGGAAAGGCAAACACCCCTACACTCAACACTGAAGGTGTTGAACAGCTACAAGTGATTCACGGAGAAGTAAAAGGTGAAAGAACTACAGAGCCGAAGGAGTAGCTTTTACGTTTGCATCACCCTATTACTTCGGCTTCGCTCAACCGCCGGGAAAGGGATAGGTTCTTCTATTTATTATTTACGACCGATATACAGTTTGCGGTAAAATCCCCCTTTGTCCCCCTTTGTTGAAGGGGGATTTTGATTTTTCAGAATAGCTTATTGCATTACTAATTTAATGTTGAGTCAGCCCAATAAGCGAATTCAAAAAGGTTGGTATTAAGATAACCGGACCCTGAGCGGAGCCGAAGGGAAAGGGGAAGGTTTTAATTCCCTTGATCGAAAGCTAGTTTAATTTTTGAGGCTATTTCTTCCATTTCTGATTTCTCCAACTGAAGTTTCGGCCTACTAAAATTAATGTCATCCATACTCCTAAGTGGCACCAAATGGATATGTACATGAGGTACCTCCAAGCCAATTACGGCCACTCCTATTCGGGTACATTTGATGACCGACTCTTGAGCTTTGGCCACTTTCTTGGCAAAAAGGTGAAGACTAGAATACAAATCATCCTCCAGATCATAGATATAATCAACTTCTTGTTTTGGCACCACGAGCACGTGGCCTTTTACCAATGGCATTATATCTAAAAAAGCGATATGTTGCTCATCCTCAGCAACAATGTATCCTGGAATTTCTCTATTGATTATCTTTGTGAAAATAGTAGGCATAAGTAAGGAAGTTATATATTGATCACAAAAAAATCCCGATGCATCGCAACCGGGATTAAAAAATTATAAGCTAATTTCCAACACTTCAAATTCAACCAAACCTGCAGGTGCTTGAATTTGAGCAATTTCACCAACCTTCTTACCCAAAAGGCCTTTTCCAAAAGGTGATGCTGAGGAAATCTTATTTTGTTTAAGATCAGCTTCTTCCTCAGAAACTAAAGTATAAGAAACGGTCATACCATTTTTTACATTCTTTATCTTCACTGTGCATAGAATTCCTACTTTAGAAGTATCCACTTTGGAATTATCCAATACCCTGGCATTACCAACGACATTCTCAAGTTTGGCAATCTTCAATTCCAAATGCCCCTGTGCATCTTTGGCTGCATCATATTCAGCATTCTCACTTAGATCACCTTTATCTCTTGCTTCAGCAATCTGCTTGGCAATGTCTGTTCTGCCTTTCGTTTTCAGGAACTGAAGCTCTTCTTTGAGCTTCCGTAACCCTTCTTCTGTGTAATATTGTATGCTTCCCATATCAATTAATTATTAACCTCATATATAAATAAAATAACGGCCTCAACATTGAGACCGTTTCCTTATGCTTCCATTATTTTGTACTGGCAAAGATAAAATAAGAATTCATATTTTACAATTTAACTATCTTTTATTAAGCCACTAACCATGCCATTGACCTGCTATTTTGGCCACTAACACTTGATTTATTTTGTAGTAAGACTCTTTGGTCCACCCTGCTACATGGGGCGAAAACAGTACCTGTTTGAAGCCAGTTAGTTGCTCAAACGACTTTTTCTCAGCAACAGTTAGCTTCTGGAGTTTTTCTTTTTCCAACACATCCAAAGCAGCCCCTTTCAACTGCCCCTTCTCAAGCCCTTCTATGAGTGTATCAAAACTAATCACTTCCCCTCGGGCTGTATTAATCAGATAAAATGGATGATTAAATCCGTTTATAATATCAGCTGTAAAGAAATTTCTAGTCTCTTCCGTCAAGGGAACATGAATACTTAAAACCTCTGCTTTTTCCTGAATCGTTTCAAAGCTACATTCCTGAACAAATTCATTCCCAAAATCCTTCTTGTATTTGTCATAAGCAAGTACTTTAACACCAAAGCCTTGAAGCCGCTTTGCAAAAGCAGCCCCCATATTTCCATAGCCAAAAATACCTACGGTCTTGCCACATAACTCTTCCCCTCTATTCCCCTCTCTGTCCCAAACACCACGCCTTACCTGACTATCAGACTGTACAAAGTGATTGAAAAGAGCCAAAAGCATCCCTAAAGCATGTTCAGCAACCGCATCTCTATTGCCTTCTGGGGCAGAATAAAGTGCAATATCATTTTGCTCCAGGTAATCCAAATCAATATTGTCTAAGCCTGCACCTGCTCGGGCCACAAACTTTAAATTAATCCCTTTTACCAATAAATCCCTGTCAATGGGTGTTTTAGAACGAATAACAAGCCCTTCATAGTCGGCTAGTATTTGAAGAATACCCTCTCTATCTATATCCGGCCTATAATGTGCCTCGTAACCCTTTTCTTCCAACAACGGAACGATGCTCTCATGCATCTGATCAATGATTAAAATTTTCATGTGCTAATTAAAGATTCAATAACAAAGTGGCTACCATAAAATACACTCCTAAACCCAACAAATCATTGGCGGTAGTGATAAAGGGGCCTGAAGCCATCGCAGGATTGATCCCCAATTTATCCAAAACAATAGGTGTCAATGTCCCCATAAATGAAGCCAGCAAAACCACACTAAATAAAGCGATACTTACGACCAATCCAAACTTGACTTCCTTATCGTACAGAAATACCACAGTGGCCATCACAAACAAGGAAAGTACCAGCCCATTTAAAATGGCAACCAATAGCACTTTAAGTAATCGTTTGGTCAAACTATCTGCAAATACGGACCTATTTGCCAAACTCTGCACAACCAATGTAGAAGACTGTATGCCCACATTCCCCCCTGTAGCTGTAATCAATGGAATAAAAAAAGCCAAGGCTGTAACGGCATTTAGTCCTTCTTCAAAAAAACCTATAAACCCAGCTCCCAAAAGCCCCCCTACCATGCCTATTAAAAGCCAAGGCAACCTGGCCCTGGAAAGCCTATATACTGAATCGGACTCTTCCACATCATCCGAGATACCTGTCATGGCCTGAATATCCTCGTCGGCTTGTTCCCTTATCAGATCAAGTATATCATCTACGGTAATTCTACCTACAAGTTTGTTTTTAACATTCACAACCGGAATAGCCTCTAAATCATACTTACGCATAATTTCAGCCACTTCCTCTCCTTCCATATAGGTGGGTACAGATATTATATTGTCTTCATATAGGTCAGCAACTTTAGTGTCCGAAGAGGCTAAAATCAACTTTTTCAAAGCTACCCGACCAAGCAACTTTTCCTTATTGTCTACTACATAAATGCTAAAAATCTTCTCTACATTTTCCGCCTGCCTTCTAATTTCATCAATGGTCTGCACCACTGTCCAGTTCAGGTTGGCTTTTATGATCTCCTTTGCCATAAGCCCCCCAGCACTGTCCTCATCGTAGCGAAGAAGCTCTATAATGTAAAGGGATTTCTCCTTTGCCTCAAGATGGCTTATCACTGCCTCACGGTCATTTACTACCAATTGATTTAGTATATCTACTGCATCATCGGAATCCATGTGATCTATCAGCGTGGCCAACTCCTCAGGAGGCATTGCCTTGATAACTTTGTATTGAGAATCCTCTTCTAATTCATTCAGAATATCTGCAGAAAAATCAGGGTCGAGGGCTCTTAGGACAAATAGGGCCTCCATCATTTCCAACTCATCCAATAATGCAGCAACATCTGCTTTATTGGCATCTTGCATGGACTCTTGAATGAAGTCTACATGTTCACCAATTATATTTTCCTTTAGGGCTTCTAAGTACTCCTTAGACAGCTCAAATAATTCTATTCTTTCCAAGATGCTTCAAGTTGTTGGGTTAATAAAACAAATTCAGCCACCCCAAGCTGTTCGGCCCTCAAATCCAACATAGGCATAGCTTTGAATTCATCTGAAAGCCCCATGGGTTTTAGTGCATTTCTCAGGGTTTTTCTTCTTGTACTAAAGGCCTGCTTGACAAGTCTAAAGAACAACTTCTCATTACAATCCAACTTATCTACCTCATTCCGTTTTATACGAATCACCCCACTATTGACCTTGGGCGGTGGATCAAATACTTCTGGGGGGACTGTAAACAAGTATTCCACATCATAGTAAGCTTGAAGCAATACACTTAATATACCATAGGTTTTGTTCCCTTTTTTTGATGTCATTCGCTCCGCTACTTCCTTTTGCAACATACCCACCACTTCGGTCACAAGGTGTCTTCTTTCCAATACTTTAAAGAAAATCTGACTGGATATATTATAAGGAAAATTCCCGATGATCGCATGAGAACCACTAAGTTTTTCCCTGAAATCATAATTCAGGAAATCACCTTCTATAATTTCAAGGTTTTCTCCCTCATATTTAGTATTCAAATAAGTAATTGACTCCTTATCAATCTCAATTAGTTTTAAATCCCAATTCTTCTTCAATAGGAAATCAGTAAGCACTCCCATACCTGGCCCAATCTCCAATACTACACCTGTCTCCATATGGCCAGTAAGTGACCCGGCTATCTTTTCAGCAACATTTAAGTCTTTAAGAAAATGTTGGCCCAAATGTTTTTTAGCTCTCACTTTGCTCATAATACTAATCTATTTAGGGGATTTTAAGTCATCAAAAGTAAGCAATATAAAACAACGACCATAACATAAATGGAGCGTATCGTTAAAATATAAACAGCTTTTGACCTATGCTTTTTAGCCTGGATAATTTGGCTTACCTCTGTCAGGCTATGCCTTTTTCATTATTTCGGGCTGAAGATAATTTCTGAAAAGAATTTTTCAATACGCATTAATACCTCAAAGCCATTTCCTTCCTTTACCTCGGAATTCTTTGAACCCGGATTATGTAATAGGATTTCTCCGTCCTGACCAATAGTCAGGGGTGAAGCCTGTCCCGTGTTTACGGGAAGTGTTGCAATCGCAAGAAAATCAGGCTGTTTGGAGATTTTAGCATAGCACCGCTATGGTGAAATTGAAAACAGCAACGAAGTGGCTGATTTTGAAGCGATTTCAGCACGTAATAGATTGTCTATTGCATATTTCGGGTTGAACTGACCATGGCAAAAATTCATTCTGACTTAAGAGGTATAAACTGATTTATTGAGTAGGACTTACAAGTTGCTTAAGACAAGAAAATGGCATTGGTACTCATTGTTTGCTAAGGTTTCCAATCTTTTTGGCTTATTATTAAAGGTTATCCTGAAGTGATTTAATCTATCAAAAATTAAAGTAGAAAGATAAAAGCATCCCCACTGTCTTTATCACTAGAAATTAACGAAATGTACCTGAACAAAATCACCCACTGAAGTGCAATTGTGAATTATTAAACTAATTCTCTCAAGACATCGGACCCTGTTAAGCCAATTTAATAAGCTTTGTTTTCTATTTTCAAGAGCTCTTCATCGTCCCTTGTAAAAGCTATTTCCTGATGAAAATTTCTCAATCGAATATCCTTAGGTACTTTCTTGTATTGCTCCCTTACCCATTCAACCGCCTGTTCACTCAATAAGGATAATTTTACAGGAACTACGCCATCGTTTACCATTTCCAAATGCTTTGCGACACCTTTAGAGAGGTCTATTACTCTTTTCGAACTCTTAGGCAAGCGATCATTGATTCGAACAATTGCCTCTAAACCATTCTGTTGGTTGGTCACTTTCACCAAGGTCCCAAATGGCAGGTGTTTGTGTGCTGCTGTGAACTCCCACATATCGTAAACTTCACCATTAGCCGTTTTTCGATTATGAAAACGTGTTCCATAAAAACTTGCAATTCCTTCCTGAATAACCAAAAGAGAATCTGGGGAAGTAAAAGGGGACTGGGCAAATAGAAGACTTTCAAAGCCCAAGGTAGCAACAAGGCATAATGCCAAAATTCTTTTCATACTAAATTTACTCACAACAATTATTCCAATTGACTCAGACTGACTGATTTTCAATCGATTCGGTAGATATAAACGCCAAAACCAGGAGTTACCTTAAAACCCACAGTAGATAAAAACACTAAATGGGGATAGTAAATCAATAGAAAACAACATCCCAATTAGCTTAATATCTATTTCATAACAATTTCAGGAAACTAAGCGAAACGGTACTTGATAGAGGCCTACCCATTCAACTTGGATTCATTACTCTATAAAATTGACCCCAAAATTAAGGAAATGTCCTTGTCCTCCCCTGTCTTTAACGTAAATTTATCCGAGCTTACTTCGAACTAAGAAATAGTTTTGGCCCAAAATGGCCAAATGAATTAATAAATAGGATAAAAATTATGCTCCCAATACCTGGATAATATTGCCTAGGAATCTTTTTGGCTATTACTGACACAATACCATCACAGGGTTGATCAATTCATATTTAGAGATTAGAGCTTAAATAAAAATGCAAATTAAAATATTACATACAGCTGACTGGCATTTGGGGAAGAGACTTCAGGAGGCTTCCAGGCTTGAGGAACAAAAGCTTGTACTTGAAGAAATCACAGAAATCGCTAATTCTGAAGACGTAGACTTGGTGCTGATTGCCGGGGATATTTTCGATGGATTTAACCCCAGTCATGAGGCCATCGAATTATTGTACAAGACACTTCGTAAGCTCTCGAAAAATGGGCAAAGGCCTATAGTAGCAATTTCAGGAAACCACGATAGCACCCAATTTATAGAAGCACCGGACCCATTGGCAAGGGAGATGGGTATCTTCTTTTATAGTAGGTACGACAGCATAATCCCAACAGGAAAGCTTGACAGTGGTGTGGAAGTTGTCGCTTCGGACAAAGGTTTTGTCTCATTAAAATTACCTCATCTGGATTTCCCAGTACGCATATTATTGGCACCTTATGCCAACGAAGTATCTCTTCGCACCTACTTGGGAGAGGGAGATAGAGAAAATGAGCTCAGAAAGGTGTTGGAAGAAAAATGGACGGGACTAGCTAAGCAATACTGTGACACAAAAGGTTTGAATTTATTTCTGGGTCATTTTTTCTTTGTAAAGGAAGGAACAACACCTGAAAAAGAACCTGAAAGCGAGCGTCCGATATTACACGTAGGAGGTACTCAGGCTTTGTACACCTCCAATATACCTTCACAAATCCAATATGCAGCATTGGGTCATTTGCACAGGTACCATGCTACCACCAAAAGTCCATTTCCAGTGGTGTATTCAAGTTCTCCTTTAGCTTATTCATTTAGTGAAGCTGGTCAGGAAAAACAAGTAGTTCTCATTACTGGTGAACCCAACAAACCCGTAGATTACAAGCCAATCCCTCTTAAGCAAGGGCGAAAACTTGAACGAAAAAAATTCAACGAACTGGATACAGCTTTAAAATGGCTGGAGGAAAACCCCAATTGTTTCGTTGAATTAACTTATGAAACGGAAAACTCCATAGATGCGGCTACTAGAAAAAGCCTTCTCCAAGCTCACGATGGCATTATCAACCTTATTCCTTATATCAAAAACCTGACTGAGGATGCTAATGACGAGTTGCAGGTAGAGGATTTGGACAAAGACATGAATAGCTTGTTTAACATGTATTATAAAAGCGAAAAAGGACAATTGCCAAATGAAGAACTGATGTCCATTTTTAGAGAAATACTTAGTCAAGACAATAAAATATGATTCCATTAAAGCTTTCAATTAAAGGACTGTACTCCTACAAGGAAGAACAAATCATTGATTTTGAAAAACTTACTGCTGCAGGAATGTTTGGGATTTTCGGAGCAGTTGGCAGTGGTAAATCTTCCATTTTGGAAGCAATACTATTGGCATTGTATGGCAGTACAGAAAGGCTTTCTGACAGGGGGGAGAAAAACAGCATGGTCAACCTTCAGAGCAATCATTTACTGATCAACTTTGAATTTAGTGCTGGCAAAAACAATAGTCAGCATTTCCTGGCCAGGTATTCGGTAAAGCGAAACGCTAAAAATTTCAATGAAATCAAGCCTGCAGAACACACATTTTATCTAATAGAAGGAGGAGAAACAACCCCAATACAGCAAAATGCCGAAGCTATCATCGGCATGAAAAAGGAGCATTTCAAACAAACGGTAATTATCCCTCAAGGTAAATTCAGGGAATTTATAGACCTCACTCCTGGTCCCAGGGCAGAAATGATGAAGGAATTGTTTGGCCTAGAACGTTTTGATTTATCGGCCAAAACAGGTGGTTTATTGAAGGTAGTAAAGAACGAACTGATTCGATTAGAAACACAATTGGAAGGATTAGGTGATACTTCTGAGGAGATTTTAAAAGAGAAATTTAAATTAAGAGAGGAATTCAAAGAGGCAGGAAAAAAAGCAAGTGAAAACTTAGACAAAACCAGTCTTCAGCTACAGTCCCTTGAGGCCTTGAAAAAGAAGCACCTGCAGTTCATAGATTTTCAATCCAAATGGGATGCTCTTCAATCTCGCACACAGGAGATGGAAGAGAAAAAGAAAGAGCTAAAGGCCTATACTCAAGCAAACAACTACCTGCGCCCAATATGGAACCAGATAAAGGATTGTCAACTGGAATTGGAAAAAGCCTCCACGGGTATAGTCAATTGCAATAGGTTTAAAGAGGCCTATTCTGATGATATCCGCAAATTAGAACTTCAGGAAAGAGAACTAAGAGAAAAAGCAGAAAAAAGACCATTAAGAGAGGCCAAGATCCGAGATCTAAAAAAAGTATTGGAGCTTCAGGTCATCATAAAAGACCTTGAAGACGCAAAAAACAAGGTTTCTTCGATTAAGCCAAGCCTTATTGAAAACCAGGGAAAATTAGCAGCAATAGAAAAACAGCTCTCTTCACTTGAAGAAGAACTGGATAATAGCAGAAGCCAGGCCACAAGTACGCAGCTGGCAAAGCTCACCGGTGACATTAAGGATTGGAGTAACCTTTCGGAAAACAAAAACAACCTTGAGCTGTCCTTAGCCCAGATCAATAAAGAAATTCAGTCCATAAAAGAGCGTGAAGAAGAAATCACCTCAGGAATCCCTAGTCAGTTTGAGAACTTAGATAGTTGGTACAATTGGGAGAATGAGCAACTCAAATCATTAGAGGCAGGGAAAGAACAATTGATTGAGAACAAAGCATTGCAAGCACATGTCAAAAGTTTAAAGACAGGTGAACCCTGTCCTCTTTGTGGTTCTGTTCATCACCCTATGCCGCTTAGCACAGACGAAACTGAAGAAAAAGTAGCCGAATTCAAGCAACGGCTTATAGCCTCAAAGCAGACTATCGATAAAATTCAAAAACTTTCCCGTCAACTCTACGATCAAAACTTACAAAAAACAAATCAAGTCAAACTTTACACTGAGAAGGAACAGGATTTAAAAACTTTAAATATTGAATTCTCTTCCCTTAAAAACGATCTAATGGCAGACGGCCTTAAGGACCTCGATGCCTTAAAAGAAAGGTTCAAAAAGCTTAAAGGTCAAATAGAAAAAGAAGAATCCTTACAAAAGTCTGCCAGAGAATATAGAAAGCAACTGGAGAGCTTAAGGCTTCAAATAGAAAATGGTCAACAGCAACTGAAGGTAGGCGAGCAACAAACAATAGAACTAACCAGCAGATTAAAAGCAAAAGAGGAGGAAATAAGCGACAAAAACTTCAGCAATGGATACATGCAATCCTCCACTGAAACCATCAAACAAACAATAGCCACTGTCCTAAAAGACATTGAGGACACAGCTAATTTATTGGATGGAAAACAAAAAGTCCTGAAAGATAAGCGCAACGATGAAACCACTAACCTTGCTAACCTGGAGAATTTCAAAAACAACAAAGAAGAGGCTGTTTTGAAGCTAGAAACTTTAAACAGTAAATACGATGAATTGAAAACCAAGCTAGGTCAAACCGACCAAAAACTACTCGACAAACTTTTCAATAGCAACCTGGATGAGGAGAAGTTTGACCGGGAGATTAGAGAGTATGAAAAAGAATGTTCTATCGTACAATCCCATTTGAGCTCATTAGAAGCAGAAGAGGGAGTTAAGAACTTTGACCAGGCACATTTCAATTTACTTCAGGAAGAGTTTGATTCAAAGAAAGCCGAGCTAGATGCTATCAATAAAAAAACGATAAATCTGGACCGTGATATTTCTGAGCTAAAAGAAAAACTAGAAACAAAGAAGGACTTGGCCAAGCTACTTGATGCCATGGAAAACAGGGCCACAAATTTAAAAGAATTGGAGCAACTGTTTAAAGGCAGTGGGTTTGTGAAGTATGTAAGCAGTATTTACCTTAAGGAATTGTGCAACACGGCAAATAAAAGATTTACCCAATTGACCAAAAATAGCCTAAGACTGGAAATAGATGCCAACAATACCTTTTGGGTGGTAGATTACCTGAATGAAGGAAAGAAGCGATTGTTAAAAACCTTGTCTGGAGGCCAAACTTTTCAAGCATCATTGTGTTTGGCATTGGCCTTGGCTGAAAAAGTAAAATCCCTCAACCAGGCTGATCAAAGCTTCTTCTTTCTAGATGAAGGTTTTGGGGCCTTGGACAGAAAATCGCTTCGTATAGTATTTGAAACCTTAAAGGCTCTAAGACATGAAAACAGAATTGTGGGTATAATCAGTCATGTTGAAGAACTACAGCAGGAAATCGAAGTTTTCGCCAATATTGTTTTAGACGCTGAAAAAGGCAGTCAGGTCATGTACAGTTATCAATAAAAGCAAAAAGCATCCCTGAAAAACAGGGATGCTCAAATTATAATCAAGGTTGTAAATAAATTTACACCTTCGCTTTTTCTGCTTTCTTTAATCTCAAAATAAAATCACTGAGTACATTCATGTAATTTATAAACGCTTCATATGGGCTCTCGTAAGGGCTAAAATAAGCGTGAATATCTCCGTCGGAGAAAAATTTCGTACACATATAATAGAAATGATCACTGGTCTGCAAGTAGCGCCAGTCCTTATAGATATCAGGATCATTTGCGTTTTTAACTTGCTTTTCCAATTCGAAAAGCCTGTCAAAAGCCTCATCCTGAAGATCATTGCCTAACCAAGCGGTCAAATCTCGCTCTTCATCAGCCCATGAAATAGGAATAGGCACATCTATTTGTCCTACTGGGGAGGCATTCCCTATTACTTCAGACGGGGTAGAAAAATTGAAATCTGTCTGGCTAAGAATTGCTTCAGGAAGGTTTCTCATAAAATCAAAAATCCCTGTCTCTTTCCATTGGTGTTCACCGAATGTTTCATAATCCATAAACAGGTTAATGACTTCATCCTCCTTTGGTACCTGGTTTATCCAGCCGATAAATTTATCAGTAGTAAGTGGGTAGTCTGTCCATGTTTTTTCTCCAAACCTAAAAGCGATATCATCACTTAATCTGAAATTTTTAAGCAAAACCTTCAGTTTAGGTTCTATTGCATTTACATATACAAAATTGGGGCTTTTCCAGCCAAGGATATGTTTGGCGCCTTCTGAAAGGATGCCTTCAAAGCCCATATCAGCTACCATTTTCCCAATATCATCTGAATAAATCAACTCAGTATTCCTAAACACTTTTGGTTTGTACCCATTAAAGTGATGTTGAATTTTTTCCTGATGCAGACTTACCATGTCTTTAAACTCAGTTTCACTTTTAAGTGCACAAAGTGAGTGCCCATAGGTTTCGTTGAGTAATTCAACATGACCAGTAGCTACCAGCTCCTGAAAGCTATGCAATACTTCCGGCGCATAAGCCTCCATCTGGTCGAGAACAGTCCCAGACAACGAAAAGCATACCTTAAACTTACCATCATATTTCCTGATCAATTCCAACAACAGTTGGTTCATCGGAAGGTAACATTTTTTAGCTACCTTATTCATGATGTTTCTGTTCGAGTAATCATCCCAATAATCATGATCGTCCCCAATTTCAAAAAAGCGATAGGGTTTCAATCTGAAGGGTTGATGTACTTGAAAATAAAAACAAATGGTTCTCATATTCTATTGGTTAACGGTTTGCTTATAAATACCTATTACCTTCTCGGCAACGTGCTCCCATTTGAGCCTTTTTAATTCTTCTCTTCCCATTTCCTTAAACATTTTGGAGATACCATTGTAATGCAAGAGTGCAAATATGGCATCCGCCATGGCATCAGTGTCCCAAAAATCTACTTTTACAGCATTTTGTAGAACCTCCGCTACTCCTGACTGTTTGGAAATGATTACTGGTGTATTGTGTCTTACGGCTTCCAAGGGGGATATACCAAAAGGCTCTGAAACAGAAGGCATAACATACACATCACTCAGGGCAAACATTGTATCTACATCATCCCCTTTAAGAAATCCAGTAAAATGAAATTTTGTACCTATCCTCAACTCCGCGACTCTTTGAATCATACGATTCAAAAGGTCTCCTGACCCTGCCATCACAAACCGGACGTTATCATCCTTTTGGATTACTTTTGCCGCTGCCTCCACAAAATACTCAGGTCCTTTCTGGAAAGTTATCCTTCCTAAAAAGGTGACTATTTTTTCAGGTACTTTTTTAACAACATTTGACTTAATAATACTGGCATCCAATACAGCATTGTGAACCACTGTAACTTTCTCTTCAGGAATGCCATACTTAGAGACAATGGTATTTTTTGTAAGCTGGCTTACAGCGATAATTTTATCTGCCGCTTCCATCCCTGCCTTTTCAATATCATAAACCCTTTGGTTAACGGTTTGCCCTGATCGGTCAAACTCTGTGGCATGAACATGAGCTATCATTGGTTTACCACTTATCTGCTTGGCAGCTATGCCTGCAGGAAATGAAAGCCAATCATGGGCATGAATCAAATCAAACTTTTTATTCTTAGCGATTTGCGCAGCTACCAAAGCATAACGGGACACCTCTAAGATAAGGTCTTTACCGTATTTGCCACTAAAACTAAACTTATTAGCAAGCACACTGGATTCGAGTTCATCCTGATCTTTTAAAAGACGCTCGGTGTGGTTATGATATTCCTCTGGGCTTAGATAAGGCACAAGAAAAGAGCTTACTTCAAGGTAGGTGAGGCTTTTCCATATATCCCGAAAACGACGTTCCCGATAATCTATTTCAACTTCACTCGCATTTACAAATTCAGCCAATGGATCTTCATCCCCCCATAACTTTGGGACAACAAAAATCAGGTCTTGTTTGTGGTGGTCCATTCCTTTCACCAAACCGTAGCAGGCAGTACCTAAGCCACCGGAAATATGAGGAGGAAATTCCCAACCAAACATTAATACTTTCATATATGGTCCCTTTACAAGTTGTTGATTAAATATTTCATCCTTAACAATTCACCTACACTCCAAGCTTGTGATATGGCTCCTTTTGGCCTATGAGGAGGGTCACCTTCATAAATCTCTGCTATCGTTCCTATCCCATATTGTGTCATCACCTCATCAAAGCTACTGATCATATTTTCCACCAGTTTCTTGCCTTGCTTTCCATGTAGTTTCAAATACCCTTCAGCAAAATGGCCCAATAACCAAGGCCATGCTGTCCCCTGATGATAGGCATTGTCCCTTTCATATTGATCACCTTTATAATAGCCTTTGTATCTTGGATCACTAGGAGCCAAGGTTCTAAGCCCCCTGTGAGTGAATAAATTAGTTTTCACTATTTCTAAAACTTTGTCCTTATGCTCATCGCTCAATGGACTATAGGGCAAAGAGGTAGCGAAGACCATATTTGGTCTTATGGACCAATCTTTTTCTTCACCATCTATGACATCTGCCAGGTATCCCTTCTTTTCAGACCAAAAGCCCTCCACAAAGGACACTGCTACTTTGTCTGCTAACTCACGAATAGATTCATCACCTGTCATTTCATGGTAAAAGCACAAAGCATTGTACCACAAGGCATTGATTTCCACTGGACAACCAATTCTTGGTGTCACAGGACCATCTTTGGTTACCGCATCCATCCATGTCAGGCCAACACCTTCTATACCTCCACTTATAAGACCATTTTCTTTAACATGAATTTTGAATTCGGTTCCTTTAATAAAACCATCAATAATTCCTTTGCACTTGTCTATGTATTTTGACTGTATGGTTTCCTTGTCTCCTGTAAAGATAATGTACTGCTGAAGCGACCAGAAAAACCACAATGGCGCATCAATTGAGTTCATATTAGTCAATACTCCACTCCCCACATTTGGGAACATGGCTCCCTTTAAATCTTTGGACATAGAGTCCATGACATCTAAAAAGGTTTGATTGTCTCCCATTGTCAGGGTCAAACCGGGCAAAGCGATAAAGGTATCTCTTCCCCACCAGCCAAACCAAGGATATCCTGCTATCACACGTGTCTCCCCATCTCTTCTACTTATAAACTGTCCTGCAGAATTTTTTAAGCAGTTTTCGAAATTATCTCTGGGAATCCTTCTCTTTATTTCTTCATTAAATTTAGTATGAAGTTTACCTGTATCAGCAACTTTTAATCCTGCGGAAAAGACCACCGAGTCCCCTTTCTTCATATCAAACTCAAAATACCCGGGTACATAGAGGTCTTCTTGGTAATCATAACCACGTTCTATTTCTCGAATGTATTCGATATTATAAAACCAATTTGGCACAGGAACGAAATCGTTGCCAATTGAAACCTGAAGAGACAAAGGGTCATAGGCATCATAAAGCTGTACCTGAACCCCATTGTCAATTTTTTTAATTTTCTTATTTACATACGTATTGGCCTTTGAAAGAGCATGGTAGCCCCTAAAGGCAAGAAATGGGTTAATTCTTAACTTGGTAGGAATAATTGCTTCGACCATGGTATACCTGATCATTACCCGGTCTTCCGTTGAATCTAAAATAATTTCCTTATCTAAAATCACTCCTCCTACCCTGTAAGTAAGTTTGGGTATGGGTTCAGAATCAAAATCTTCAAGGTATTTATGGCCTCGAGGAGAATAGGTTCCTGGATATTTATTGATGCCCAAATTAAAGACAGCGTCTTTTTGAACAATGGTTTCATGCACATTAGAAAGCAGTACATGCAACTGCCCATCTATTTGAGGTTGTGGGGCGACCAAAAGTCCATGATACTTTCGGGTATTGCAGCCGATAATCGTTGTACTCGTATAGCAACCCAATGGGTTGGATCGTATTATCTCCTTATCTAAAGAATAATTAAGGTTGATGAGTTGAGTCTTATCGAAGTGTATATAGCTCATTTAAACAAAAGTTTGAGGTTTTTATAAAAATACTTTAATACTTCGTAAAGAAAAATATTTGACTTAAAAACTAGAGTAAATAAGTTAAATGATAGCTAAGGAGCGAAAATTTGAGCAAAAAAAAAGAACTCAACCAGAGTTCTTTCGGAATTAAATATTTTTAACTACTTATTAGGCACTTTCCTTTTGAATTTTCTCAAAATTCCTGATTGATTCCTCAAATTTAATCATGTACATCTGAACGTGGTTTAGATTAACATACCTGATTTGGGGAATTTTTTTTGAAGGCTGAAGTAACTTAAACATGATCTACTAAAATTAAATGAATCTATAATAAACGCTAATCAAATAACATGCCATTAATTAAAGATAGCGTTTTCAATACGAACAAATTGCAGACACTCCTTAAGGCATATCCTAACTTACTGTTTTTCAATCATTCAAAGGTAAAAAATAATCGCTTTTCATCTATTTGTATTCACCTTAAAACGGATTTTATGGATTAACAAATAACAGGCTTTGGCTATAAAAAAAACAACCCTCCCTAATAAAAGGGAGGGCTTGAGGGTGAAAGACCGGTTTCGAACCGGCGACCTCTGGATCCACAAACCAGCGCTCTAACCAGCTGAGCTACAATCACCATTTTTAACATTTTCTGATTCTTTTATCAGATAGGAATGCAAAGGTAATATCCTTTTTTCAGTCACGCAATAGATTAGCCCACATTTCTTGAAAATTTAAGTCTTCTTCCGTTTATTTCTTCGTTAAACACTCCGTTTTCATAGGCCAAATGTCCGGACACAATGGTGTGAGTGACTTTTGATCGGAAGGTTTGTCCTTCAAAAGGAGACCAACCGCACTTAGATAACACATTGTCTCTCTTTACTTCCCATGGGGAGTCCAAGTCTACCAACACTAAATCCGCAAAATAACCTTCCCTTAAATACCCGCGTTTTTCAATCTCAAACAGTATGGCTACATTATGGCTTGTTTTTTCTACAATTTTTTCCAAGCTAATCTTTCCATCATGGTACATTTCCAGTAAAGCAGGCAATCCATGCTGTAAAAGTGGACCTCCAGATGGTGCTTTGAGATAAGACTGTTCTTTTTCTTCAATAGTATGAGGGGCATGATCTGTAGCAATAACATCAATATTCCCTTCCAATACGCCTTTTACAATTAATGCCCTATCCTCTGAAGTTTTGATCGCTGGATTCCATTTAATAAAATTCCCTTTCGTTTTGTAATCTTCTTCAGAAAACCACAAATGATGGATACAGGCTTCTGCTGTAATTCTTTTTTCTGAAAGAGGTAGACTATTATCAAATAAAGCAACTTCCTTACCAGTACTTATATGCAATACATGAAGTTTGGTCCCAAACGTCTTAGCCATTTCAACGACAGTTTTTGATGCATCATAGCAGGCTTCTTCAGTTCTGATCTTAGGATGAAGCTTGGCAGGGATATTCTCACCATATTCTTTCTTATAGCGCTCCAGGTTAGCTTTAATTATATTGTCATTCTCACTATGGGTAGCTATCAAAATAGGGCATTCTTTGAATATAGCCTCCAGACTGTCCGGGTTATCCACTAACATGTTCCCTGTAGAGGAACCTTGGAAAACCTTTACTCCACAGACATTTGCAGCATCTACACTTTTAATGGTTTCTATATTGGTATTGGTAGCCCCCAAATAAAAAGAGTAATTTGCTAGAGATCTTTGTGCTGCAATTGAATATTTTTCTTCCAGAAGTTCATGTGTTGTACTTTGTGGAATCGTGTTAGGCATTTCCATAAAGCTGGTAACACCTCCCGACACGGCTGTTTTACTTTCTGTATAGATCTCTGCCTTATGGGTCAACCCTGGTTCTCTGAAATGAACTTGATCATCAATCAATCCTGGCAAAAGGTATTTCCCATTGGCATTTATCTCTATATCTGCCTCCTTACCTGAGAGATCTCCACCAACTGAATAAATCAAGCCCTCCTTTATATACACATCACCAGGTATAATCTTACCTTCATTTACTATATTTGCATCACGTATAAGTATTCTTTTCATAGCATTTGTTTTTAATGGGTGGGTGCATGGGTCGAAACACCTCTTAAAATTTCCCTAAATTTATAAAATCATGTCCGATCAGCTATCATCTTTTGATAATTTTAAACTTAACAACCAACTTTTGAACGCTGTGAAGGAAATAGGTTATGAAAAACCTACTCCCATTCAGCAGAAAGCCATACCCTTGGCCTTGGCAGGACATGATATTTTAGGTATTGCTCAAACAGGCACAGGAAAGACTGCAGCTTATGTACTGCCTTTGCTCTATAAGGTAAAGTACGCACAAGGTCATCATCCTAGAGCGCTGATAATGGCGCCAACCCGAGAGCTCGTTATGCAAATCGAAGAAGCCATAATGGAGTTTGGAAAATACACCGACCTGAGATATGTATGCCTTTATGGAGGCCTTGGCCCAAAACCGCAAATAGAAAAGCTTAAGGAAGGCGTAGATATAATCATCGCTACACCAGGCAGATTCAATGACCTTTATCAAAAAGGCGAAATATATACCAGAGACATTAAAACAATGGTTTTGGATGAAGCCGACAAGATGCTAGACATGGGTTTTCTTCCCCAAATAAAGGCCATTCTTGAGATCATCCCAGTCAAACGTCAAAATCTTTTATTTTCAGCAACATTTAGCCAGCGAGTAGAAAATCTCTCTCATGAATTCTTAGAATTTCCTGAGAGAGTAGAAGTAGCTCCTCAAGCTACAACAGCTGAAACCATCGCACAAATAAAATATTTCGTTCCCAATATCAGGACCAAGTTAAGCTTGCTTGAAGGACTGGTCATGGAAGAGGATTTTGAAAGGGGCATAATTTTTACCAAGTCTCGTAAAAATGCAGATACCGTACACAATTACCTACAAGGTCATCATTCAGGAACAATCCGGGTTATTCACGCCAATAAAGGCCAGAATACACGAATAAACAGCATGGACGACTTCAAAAAAGGAGAAGTCAAAATCCTTGTAGCTACCGATGTAGCCGCCAGGGGTCTTGATGTAAGTATGGTGAGTCATGTTATCAATTTTGACGTTCCTTTGATATATGAGGATTATGTCCACCGAATAGGACGAACAGGAAGAGCTGAAAATGTTGGCAAGGCGGCCACCTTTATCAATCCTGCCGAAGCATTTCACTTCGAGAAAATAGAAACGATCATAAGAATGCTAGTGCCTGAAGAACCAATCCCTGCAGACGTTTCCATACATGAAACTCCTTTCGAAGAAAAACAGGGGTATGAAAGAGAAATAGACAAGCAGAAAAGAGGCGATGACCCTGACTTCAAAGGGGCTTTTCATGAAAAAAAGGGGTATGCCAAACCCTTTAAGGAAAAGGAAGAGAAGCGAGGCAATAAAAACAGTAAAGCCAAAAGGAACAGAAATCAAATGAAGAAAAAAAGCAAGCATAAAAAGTAACAGCTGAATTAAATCCAGCCGTTTACTTTTTATGCTTGCCATTTACTGTAACTGTATTCCTACAATATATTTTTTTCAGTTACTTTATTATTGGTGGAAAGTCTGTGAAATAAACCCAAGTACCTCCGGAAGGGATGCTCTCCAATAAGTCCAATTATGAGCTCCGTCACGAATTCTGAATTCATGAGGTATTTCCTTTTTCTTCATTGCTATATGCACTAGGCTGTTTCCTTCATAAAGAAAATCATCATCTCCACAATCAAAAAACCATTTTACTGATTTAATCTTTTCAATATCAATAACTTCTAACTGTCTTAAAGCCTGATGCTTGTCAAAATATACTTTTAATTGTCCTTTATCCTTTACTTCTCCCTCATATCTTTTAACAAAATCATCAAACGAAGTATTTCTCAATGAGGCACTAAGTGGACAGGCAGAGGAGAACAAATCCGGCCGATGCATTGCATAGAAATAGGTGCCACCACCACCCATTGACAAGCCAGATATGGCTCTGTATTTTTTCACACTTTTGATACGGTATTGTGATTCTACATAAGGCATTAATTCTTCAAAAAAGAAATCCTCATAACGCCATTCGTTTTTTATATCATTAAAATAACCTCTCTGACCAGTATTGGCATCTGGCATAACAATGATCATTGGGGTAGCTGTTCCATCTTCAAAAGCCTTGTCTGCGATCCGTTGCACCTCACCAAATTGAACCCATCCTGTTTGGTCATCTCCTGCCCCATGTAATAAATAAAGCACTGGGTAGGATCGCTGGGAATACTCATAACCCGGTGGTAAATAGATAGCAAACTTTCTCTCCATACCAAGAATCTTGCTATCCATCGTTAAGGCATCAAACACCCTACTCTCCTGAGCAAACAGACCTGACAGTGTGACAAAAAACAATGGCAAAAGAATACGTATAATTTTCATTGTTGTTTTTATTTAGTTTTGGGGGAGGAAATAAAGCATTCACCTATTCAACATCCCTTTGTTAACACCTCTAATAATTTGTAATTAAAAAAGTCTTTTGCTATTTAAACGAATTTACGAATACTCATCATATAGCCTAAATGTAGGCCTTCGTGGAAATTATTGAAAACAATAGCATCTTCTACAGAACTCAGATGAAAACCGGTTTTGGTAGTTCGCTCATGAAAAGAAATGAACTTCCCACTATTATAATCTGATTCTGTTTGGGCTATTAAATCAATTAACAGCTTTTTCATTTCCATTATTTCCTCAGCCCCTACAGGCTTGTCAGGCTTTGTTCCAATCCCATATTTACCGAACATCTCATCGGAAACATGAGCTTCTAGCCCTGTACTTTTGTAAACTAGCCCTTGTTGGGCGACAATTACATGCCCAATATTCCACACAAGGTTATTGTTAAAACCCTCTGGAATTTTATTTAATTGTTCCACAGTATAACCTTCTAGGAATTTCAGGTATAGACTCCTGCTGGTCTTCCAGGTTTTAAATGTTGCTTTCATTAATAATCATAATAGTTGGAAAAGCTTTTCATCTCCTGACACATCATTTGCTCCAATTTTATCAGGCTATTTAAAGCAATAAACAAAAAAAGTCAGGCCGTCAATCGTTTAATCTTTTGGAGGACTAATCATAATATGAGCCCTGTGAGTACCAGGGTTCATTATCCAAGGCATTCCTGGCACATCAGGCTTTAAAGCCAATCCAGTACTTTCCTGAGTGGCCCAAGGAATATAAACCACATACCTGAGATAGGTATTGTCCACTTTTCCTTTGCTGGCATCAAAATCAGACTTTTCAGCGGATAGCACATAAAGAGAGGAAGGGGCAGATGGCATTTCCAATTTTCCGCTCTTGGCTTCTTCTTCACGAATATCGAATATTTGCTTAAAATTCTTCCCTTCCTTTTTCAACTCCCTGCCTCTTTCCATAAAAGGCTCAAGGGCTTCATGGTAACAGGATACGCTAAAGCCATCTGAGTTTGGATCATCCGCAATACAAATCATCCCATTACTACCTTCCCTTAATACTGCCCAGTCCCCACTACTATCGTAGCCATATACTTTAGCATCTTTCCTGAATTCATCAGGGGCAGCCAAAACCGCAGTTTTTATTTGAGTAGATTTATCAGGAATTTGTTGCGCATTTACCTTTCCTAATAGGCAAACTACAAAAAGACTAAGGAATATTTTTTTCATGATCATCGCTACTGTTTCAGGATATAAATAATTAATCAATATACTCAATCTTTTGATTTCATTGAAAAATTATCCAGAAAACCTTTAACCCGGATTATGTAATAGGATTTCTCCGCCCTGACAATGTCAGGGGTGAAGCCTGTCCCGTGTTTACGGGAAGTGTTGCAATCGAAGGAAATTCGGCTGTTTAGAGATTTTGACATAGCACCGCTATGGTGAAATTGAAAACAGCAACGAAGTGGCTGATTTTGAAGCGATTTCAGCATGCAATAGATTGTCTATTGCATATTTCGGGTTTAAACCTCATTTGCAAACAGACCCTTAACAACATTTGGGTTTCTTGCGCTCATGATTCTTAAGAATGATACCAAAACATTAAGCTGAAGAGCCTTAAAAGCCAGATTCGAGGACTTAAAAAAACCCAGGTAAAGCAACTATCTTGAACCTATACCAATTCCCTTCACACTCGACCTTATGAATTAGCCCCGAAAGCAATCAAAGGTTTTTGAAGCCATTTCATTACATCGTAGTTGGTGGTCTATTCATTTTGTGGAATAAAAAAAAGGATTGAGACTAAACCCCAATCCTTTTTTTAAAGACCGTCACTACTGAACAATATTAACGTTCATTCCGGTTATTTGTACCATCTACAGGAGTTCTATGCTCTCTATTGGCCAAATCCCAAGCTGTATGAAAAATTAACCTTGCCCTCTTTTCCATCAAGTCAAACTCTATTTTATCCACCGTATCTGTTGGCTGATGATAATCATCATGAACACCATTGAAAAAGAAAATTACTGGGATATTATGTTTGGCAAAATTATAATGGTCAGATCGGTAATAGAATCTATTCGGATCATCCTCTGCATCATACCTATAATCCAAAATAAGATTGGTATAGGTAATGTTATTGTATTCATTGATAACTTTTAATTGAGAGGACAACATCTCGGAACCAATCACATATACATAATCTTGGTTTTCTGCATCTTGGTATTCATAATCAATCCTACCCACCATATCAATATTGATATTGTTAACGGTATTTTCCAGAGGGAATATTGGGTTTTCTGAATAGTATTCAGATCCAAGCAGTCCTTTTTCCTCACCGGTAACATTCAAAAATAGCACACTCCTTCTTGGCTTGTATCCATCCTTTGCTGCTTGAGAAAATGCTTCAGCTATTTCCATCACTGACACGGTACCAGACCCATCATCATCAGCACCATTATTGATCTCGCCAGCGCTATTGACACCTACATGGTCATAATGTGAAGAAATCACAAGTACTTCTTCTTTTTTGTCAGTGCCTTCAAGAAAAGCCATAACATTCTCAGTATCCACTATATCTTTTTGCTTCACCACTTTGTAGACAACTTTCTGGGAAGGAATAACCGAAGGGTCATTTTTAGCTGCTTCTTTCAAGTCTTCTACTGCTGTGCCAAAAAGTTCTCCCATTTTTATAGAGCTAACCATAAATACAGGTTTTTGCTCTGTTGGTTTATCAAAACCCATCCGACCTTTGCCGGTTAAGCTTTTGTACCTATTGGCCATTCTGTCAAAGTTTGCCTGTCCTTCCATGGTAACGATAATAGCTCCTGCTGCACCTGCCTCCATTATCATTTCAATAGATTCCCCTACACTTTGACCTATAGCCCATAAGCCTACAAGTTTGCCTACCACATTTACTTTTGACAGGTTATCCTCAGAAGCCAAGCCTAAAAAAACCAATTCTGATTTCTTTTTCTTCTTCATATCGGCATCTCCTATAAAGACAAAATCCTCATTCAAAGTCAAATTGTTCTTACCTACTTTGAGAGACACTTCCTTCCAACTAACACTTGACAACTGGAATGGCTGCACATAACTTCCATTTACTGGGCCTTTCAGGTTTTTTTTCTGATAAAAATCTATCAGGTATTCTGCCGCAAGTTTCTGCCCTTCCGATCCTGTATCTCTTCCTTTCAGCTCATCTGAAGCAATATAAGTCAAATGTTTTTTTAGATCACCTGCCTGAATTGTTGAAGCATATTTTAATGATAGGTCTTCCTGACCAAAAATCGGGTAGGAGAAGGAAGCAAAAAGTAATACTGCTACTAAGATTGATTTATTTTTCATTTTTGTTTTTTAAGTAAATGGGTTTAGCATTACCTGCCAAGCCCAGAAAATTCAATAGGCTAATAAGAAGATATTTAAGCGTGAATTAAATACCTAAATCAGCTAATATTTTTAACTTTGCAAGCTGTTACAAGATACATTGGCCTGGCCAAAATTAATCATATTTTATCTTTTTATGAAAATCAATCTCGCTTCATCCGAAAAATTTAGAAATAGACATATTTCACCTTCTGAAAAGGATCTTCAGGCCATGCTCAAAACAATAAGAGTAGACTCTTTAGAAACATTAATAGATGAAACCATCCCGCAGAACATCCGATTAAAACATCCCCTACAACTCCCTCCTCCACTATCTGAAAATTTATTTCTAAAATCTTTTAAGGCTACCGTAGGTAAAAACCAAATTTTCAAATCTTATATTGGTTTAGGATATTATGATACACTGCTACCAGGAGTAATTCAGCGAAACATCCTAGAGAACCCAGGATGGTACACTGCTTACACGCCTTATCAAGCTGAAATTGCACAAGGAAGATTGGAAGCATTGATTAATTTTCAGACCATGGTCAGTGAACTTACTGGAATGGAGTTGGCCAATGCCTCTTTACTTGATGAGGGAACAGCCGCAGCAGAAGCAATGACCATGCTGTACGCCAGCAAAGGAAGAAGCAAGAAAAAAGCGACTACTTTTTTTATTGATGAAAAGGTCTTTGAACAGACAAAAGAGGTATTAAAAACCAGAGCTTCCCCTGTAGGAATAGCCTTAAAAATTGGACCTTTATCTGACCTTGATCTGACCGACCCAGACTTATTCGGTGTATTGTTACAGTACCCCAATTCTGATGGCGAGGTTATTAATTACAATGGCTTGGTAGCATCTGCCAAAGAAAATGAAGTTTCCACTGCTTTTAGCACCGATCTTTTAAGCCTTACCTTGCTTAAACCTCCCGGAGAAATGGGGGCTGATGTAGTCATAGGAAGTACGCAGAGATTTGGTATTCCTATGGGATTTGGTGGACCACATGCCGCATTTTTCGCCACAAAGGAAGCCTACAAAAGACAAATACCGGGTAGAATTATAGGCGTATCTGTGGACAAGTCAGGTAATAATGCTTATAGGATGGCCTTGCAGACAAGAGAACAACATATCAAAAGAGAAAGAGCCACTTCCAATATTTGTACTGCACAGGTTTTACTAGCCGTAATGGCGGGCATGTATGCTGTTTACCACGGACCAAAGGGGCTTAAGGCAATTGCTTCACGTACTCACGGACTTGCTGTAATGACTGCAGAATGGCTAAAACTATTGGGCTTCGAACAGGTAAATGAAGCTTACTTCGACACCATACGCATAAATGTAGATGAAGTACAGAAAGAAAAAATTCGTGCTTTTGCTTTGTCTAAGAAACTTAACTTCAGGTATGAAAACAACTATATTTTATTAAGTTTTGACCAAGCAAAAACAAGACAAGATGTTGTTGAAATCTTTGAAGTGTTTGCAAAATCCACGAATAAACTTCAACTGGAAATTCCTGAAATTCCTAGTCAGATTGAATCTACCATTCCTTCAAGCCTAGAACGTGAGTCCAAATACCTTGAACATGAGGTATTCCAAAAATACCATTCGGAGCATGAAATGCTACGTTATCTAAAAAAACTGGAGAACAAAGATCTTTCTTTGGTGCACTCAATGATCTCTTTGGGATCGTGCACCATGAAGCTCAATGCAACAACGGAAATGATCCCAGTCACCTGGCCGGAAATTGGTCAACTACACCCATTTGCTCCACAGAATCAGGCTGCGGGTTATTATGAAATGTTCCAAGATCTACGCAATTGGTTAAGCGAAATCACTGGATTTGCTGATACTTCCCTACAGCCCAATTCAGGTGCTCAAGGAGAATATGCAGGCCTGATGGTAATACGTGCCTATCACCAAAGTCGTAACGAAGAGTTTAGAAACGTTGTCCTTATACCTTCATCTGCACATGGAACTAATCCCGCTTCTGCGGTTATGGCAGGCATGAAAGTGGTGATCATCCCATGCGATGAGAAAGGAAATATAGATGTACCAGCTTTCAAGGAAAAAGCGGCAGCTCACAAAGACCAACTTGCAGCCCTTATGGTTACTTATCCATCTACACATGGTGTATTTGAAGAAGCCATCAGAGAGATCTGTGACCTTGTACATGAGTATGGTGGACAGGTTTACATGGATGGAGCAAATATGAATGCCCAGGTAGGACTTACCAGTCCTGGAATGATTGGCGCTGATGTTTGCCACCTTAACCTCCACAAAACCTTTTGCATTCCTCACGGCGGAGGTGGACCAGGTATAGGACCAATATGTGTAACCAAGCACTTGGTTCCTTTTCTTCCTGGAAATCCTTTTGTTAAAACTGGAGGAACTGCTGCCATCACCCCAATATCTGCTGCTCCTTTCGGTAGTGCAAGCATCCTACCTATCCCTTATGCATACATCGCTATGATGGGAGAGGAAGGCTTGTCCAAAGCCACCAAAGTAGCCATTCTAAACGCCAATTATATTAAAAAGCGTCTTGAATCTGATTTCCCTATCCTATATACAGGCACTAATGGACGAGCAGCACATGAAATGATCCTCGATTGTAGGTCATTTAAAGAATTTGGGGTAGAAGTAGAAGACATAGCAAAAAGACTAATGGATTATGGCTTTCATGCTCCTACCGTTTCTTTCCCTGTACCGGGTACACTTATGGTGGAACCTACAGAGTCAGAATCAAAAGAAGAGTTGGATAGATTTTGCGATGCAATGCTTTCCATTCGTCAAGAGATTAGAGAGGTAGTAGAAGGAATTGCTGACAAGTCCTCTAATGTATTGAAGAATGCACCACACACGGCGGCAATCATTATCTCCGACAACTGGGATTTCCCTTATAGTAGAGAAAAAGCTGCTTATCCTTTGCCTTTTGTCAAAGAGAGCAAGTTTTGGCCATCTGTTGGAAGAATTGATGCGGCCTATGGTGACCGTAATCTAATGTGCAGTTGTATTCCTACATCTGAATTTTCAACTGAGGAAGTTTAACCCGGATTATGTAATAGGATTTCTCCGTCCTGACAATAGTCAGGGGTGAAGCCTGTCCCGTGTTTACGGGAAGTGTTGCAATAGCAAGAAAATCAGTCTGTTTGGATATTTTAGCATAGCACCGCTATGGTGAAATATCCAAACAGCAACGAAGTGGCTGATTTTGAAGCGATTTCAGCACGTAATAGATTGTCTATTGCATATTTCGGGTTTAAAAACCTAAGGTCTAAAAAGTAAAAACCCCAATTTGCTATAGCTAATTGGGGTTTTTACTTTTTCTAGTAACATTTATTTTAAACTTCCTGTCATGTTTTCAGGTTTCACCCATTCGTCAAATTGTTCGTTGGTCAATAACTCAAGGGAGATCGCTGCCTCTCTCAAGCTAGTACCTTCCTTATGTGCTTTCTTGGCTATTTTAGCTGCATTTTCATAACCGATATGTGGGTTAAGCGCAGTAACCAGCATCAGGCTGTTTTCAAGATGCCTTTTTATAAATGGAATATTAGGCTCAATTCCTACCACACAATTGTCCGTAAAAGAAACACAAGCATCTCCTAATAGTCTGGCGGAGTTTAGTAAATTATTCACCATCATTGGCTTGAATACATTGAGTTCAAACTGACCACTCATGCCTCCTACAGAAACTGCTGTATCATTGCCTATTACTTGCGCGCAAACCATGGTCATGGCTTCTACTTGAGTAGGATTTACTTTTCCTGGCATAATAGAAGAGCCTGGCTCATTTTCAGGAATAAGGATTTCACCAATTCCAGACCTTGGGCCGGAAGACAACATTCTTACATCATTGGCGATTTTCATAAGGCTTACAGCCAACTGTTTTAATGCCCCATGAGTTTCAACGATGGCATCATGCGCTGCCAAAGCTTCAAACTTATTGGGTGCAGTAATAAAAGGATTTCCAGAAAAGTGAGCGATTTTCTCTGCTACCAACTTGGCATAACCATTGGGTGTATTCAGTCCTGTTCCTACAGCTGTACCTCCTAATGCCAACTCAGACAAATGAGGAAGGGTGTTTTCTATCGCCTTAATGGCATGATTCAACTGCGCCACATACCCAGAAAACTCTTGTCCAAGGGTCAATGGAGTAGCATCCATAAAGTGGGTTCTCCCAATTTTGACCACTGCCATAAATTCCTCAGATTTAGCCTGAAGTGTATCCCTAAGTTTTTTAACTCCTGGCAGGGTAGTCTCTGCCACCATTTTATAGGATGCAATATGCATGGCCGTTGGAAAGGTGTCATTGGAGGACTGGGACTTGTTCACATCATCATTGGGATGAATTTTCTTCTTTTCATCCTGTAAACTCCCACCCAATAGCACATGAGAACGATAAGCCACTACCTCGTTAACATTCATATTGGACTGGGTGCCTGAACCTGTTTGCCATACAACAAGAGGAAATTGATCATCAAGTTTTCCCTCAAGGATCTCATCACAAGTTTGGCTAATTATGTCTGCTTTCTCCGGACTCAAAACCCCCAACTCGGCATTGGTCTTGGCAGCAGATTTCTTTAGAATGGCAAAAGCGTGAATGATCTCCAAAGGCATTTGGTGTTTCACACCACCAATTTTAAAATTATTAACAGATCTTTGGGTTTGAGCACCCCAGTATTTATCGGCTGGCACCTCTACTGGCCCCATGGTATCTTTCTCTATCCTGTATTCCATTATAATATGTATTGATAATTTATAAATTGACTAATTATTCTGCTAAAATACGACAGGTCAGGCATAATCCATAAAGCAAGAAGAAATTCTTAATGCAAATTAAATTCGCCATTAACCTGAAACAGGCAATAGACAATGTATTTCGGTCGGAAATTCTTTTAATAGGGCACTTTAAGCGCTTTCTTTTCAAACTCGAAAGTAGGCTAAATCCTGTTTAAACTTAGCTTGACAAATGGCCAAAATAAAAATAGGTATAAACTACAACTTCATCAGTTCATGAAAAAGCACCTGGCTTTCCCTTACTTTTCTTTTAAAATAAGAACAGGCAAAACCATAATTCCCCAAGCCCACCAGAAAACATAAAAGGGCCAATTTCCAGTCCTGGACCACCGCTAGAAACAAAACGGTCAAGCCAAATGAAATCACTGCCCAAAAACCCAAGAAAAAGGAGGCTCCTGGAAAAAACGAATAATTCAAAGAGACCAGACAGCCTTTAGACAACGGGGCTATTTCCCCTTTGATTAAAGGCAGAAAACTATCTGCCCTGTCTATAATTTTTGATATTCTAAAACTGTTCTCTTCTATATTGCCGTTAAAAAATACTGTTTTACTTTTGGGCAGGTAATTTGTTTCGTCCAGGTAGTTAATACTTTTAGTAATAAGTTCAACCCTATCCATCACCTCTTTACTTCCCAAGGTGGTCACAAATGTTTCACTATAGTTAGGAACCAGTCTCACCATATTGCAACAAACTAAGTAGGCTGAAATTTTACAGAACTGCTATACAGGAAATTTCCACCTGTACATCTTTTGGCAAGCGACTTACTTCCACCGTCTCTCTGGCAGGAGGGTTTGTTTTAAAATATTGCCCATAGGCCTCATTGATGGTAGCAAAATCCCCCATATTTTTAACAAAAATACTGCACTTTACTACATTCAAAAAAGTAAGCCCTGAAGCTCTTAGAATTGCTTCAAGATTTTTCATGACTGCATGGGTCTCTTCAGTTATGTTTGAATTTAGTATTTCCCCTGAATCCGCATCAAGAGCTATTTGCCCGGAGACAAATAGCATTCCATTGGCTTTTACCGCCTGGCTATAAGGCCCTATTGGGGCTGGTGCCTCCTGAGAGTTGATGATTTCTTTGTCCATTTTATAATTTAGGTATTAAATTGATTACAAATTAAACTTTATACGCGGATTTTGCAAAAGGGATAAGTATGCCTGTGTCGTATATCCGATCAGGGAATAGTCTCAAAAAAACCAGTTGTATTTAAAGCCAAGGCATGGTATTGCCATTCAGCCACACAAACAACAATAAAGCAACAGACTTTAAGGTGATTTTAGCGCAAATTAGTTTGTCTATTATGAGTTAAAACAAGTGATTAGTTCGCCACCAACTTAAAGCCTTCTCCATGCAAAGTGATGATCTGCACAGATTCATCCGTTTTCAATAACTTTCGTATTTTACTTAGGTAGACATCCATGCTTCGCGCATTGAAATAACTGTCATCTCCCCAGATTTGCTTTAATGCAAAAGAGCGACTAACATTTTCATTTAATGAAGAAGCCAATAAACGGAGCAATTCATTCTCTTTAGAGGTGAGTTTATTGGTTCCTTGTGGTCCTTCCAGCAACTGCTTGTCGTAATGCAATATAAAATTACCAAATTTGTAGGACTTCAAAATGGTCTTTTCCCCTTGTTGGTTTGTCCTTCTTAAAATCGCATTGATCCTCATTAGCAATTCCTCCATGCTGAATGGCTTGGTAATATAATCATCGGCACCAATTCGGAAGCCTTGAATTACATCCTCTTTCATATTCTTAGCTGTGAGGTAGATAATGGGGATATTCTCCTCCACCTTTCTTATCTCTTTTCCAAGCGTAAATCCATCCTTTATAGGCATCATCACATCCAGCAAACACAACTGATAGTAATCCTTTTTGTACTTGTTCCATCCCTCTTCCCCATCTCTACACAATATGACATCAAAGCCTTTCACACCAAGATAGTCTTTTAATATATCACCCAAGTTGGGGTCATCTTCTACCAATAAAATTTTGATCTTGCTCATTTTTTCTTGGGTAAATTTATTGTAAATACGGTACCCTGTCCAGGCTCGCTATCCAATTTTATAGTTCCTTTGTGAGCCTCCACCATGGTCTTGACATAAGAAAGTCCCAATCCGAAACCTTTGACATCATGTAAATTACCAGTTGGCACTCTATAGAATTTATCAAATATTTTTTTTTGTGCTTCTTTACTGATTCCTATACCCTTATCTATTATCGAAATGGTAAAGTCAGTTTGACTTTCCTTTACAATAATTTTTATCTGAGGGGCATTTTTGGAATACTTGTTGGCATTGTCCAGCAAATTATTAACAATATTATTCAAATGAAAAACATCTGCCTCTAAGTGACCTGTAATTAGTGAATATTCACTAGTGATCGTTCCCCCTCTATTTTCCACCAATAACTCAAAATGCTTTTTGGTTTCTTCAATGAGCTTTCTAAGGTCTATCGTTTCAAATTTCAGGTTGAAATCTTTCTTTTCAAGGGCTGCTGCATGAAGAACTTGTTCTACTTGCTTCCCAAGCCTGATGTTTTCATCTTTTATAATGTTCAGGTACCGCTTTCGTAAGGCTTTCTCTCCAAATAAGTCGGGATCCTGCAAAGCTTCTACCGCCAAACTTACTGTTGATATTGGTGTCTTGAACTCATGCGTCATATTGTTAATAAAGTCATTTTTTATGTCAGAGATTTTCTTCTGACGAATAATGACCTTAATGGCATAAACAAAGCAAATAATAATGATGCACATAAAAACCAAAGAACTTGCCAATGGTAAAAACACTTGGCGCATTAAGTAATTCTGTTTTTCAGGGAAATAGATCACTAAGAAGTTCTCCATTCCCAATAAATCGCTTGGGAAAAGCTCGGCTTTTATACCATGTTCATTCAAAAATTCTAAATCTGCTACGGGACCTATTCCAATTATTTGATTTCTATTATCAACAATACCCAGTTCGAAGGGCTGATCAATATTTCTATTTATTAATTGCCCCATCACCTCTTTCCTGACCATAGCTGTATCCAGCCGATTTAGAATATTCTGATTTCCCTGAGACAACAATTGATGGATCACAACCTCCACAAGCTCAATTTTCATATTGGCTTTAACTATGCTTTCTGCCACATTCCGGGACACGTTAAGTTCTTCTATAATATAATTTTGTCGCCTGTTGGCATACTGACGCTTGCTCAATTTTTGATCCTGCTCACTCAAAAATTGTAGGTGCCGCTCTTTTTCGGCAAGCAAAATGGCCAATTCATCTGGAGTAAAAAGACTGGAAGCCACTTTAGGAGACATGTTAAAATATTTTTCGATCTGGCTAAAGCTATTAAGATCCCCTTCCCTGCTTGCAATTAATTTTCGGAAAGTCGGCGAAATTTGAGGTATGGGCTGATCAAACATTGAATCCAACACAGACGGCCTATTAACGGCTACTTTTCTTCTTCTGACTTGAACCTGAATAGGCTCAATGGGTTCCAATAAAGCTTTCTGAAAAATGGTATCCCTCGCTAGGGAGCTCAAAAGTATATCGCTGGCTTCTCCTTTTTCGATGCGCTCTGAAGTAGAAGAAAGGGCTTGAAATACATTTTGCTCAAAACGCGCCTCATTAATTTTAAGTACGTTTCCTACCCAATAAAATTGAAAGCCTATCAAACCTAAACTTGCCAGGGACATTAAAAAGACAATGATCTTTATACTCGTTTTTGACATATTACAAATCTAAATGATATCCTCCTCTAAATCATATCCTTAACTTTTTTTAACACAAAGCACCCGGGATTAATTTATTCTATGGCCTTTTTATAACCCTTAAAAATCCATCAAATTTCCTTTTCCGAACGACTTATCTCTTTTGGATTTTAACTTTAACATCCTTTATATATCTTTGCCTGCTAAATCAAAAGCGATGGAAATCAAAAATCAACAATATTGCATAGGGGAAATCCCCTTACTGGATATCGCCCAAAAATACGGAAGTCCTGTTTATGTTTACGATGGAGCTAAAATCTTGCATCAAATAGAAGCTTTAAATCAAGCTTTTTCGGATGTAAAGATGAAAATAAAATATGCTACCAAGGCACTTTCAAATATCAATATTCTAAAATTGATGAAAAAGGCGGGCACTGGTGTGGATGCAGTCTCTGTAGAAGAGATAAAACTTTGCCTACATGTAGGATTCTCTCCAGAAGAAATCATGTACACACCAAATTGCGTGGATTTTGATGAGATCAAGCAAGCAGTCGCTTTTGGCGTGATGGTAAATATAGACAGTATCCCTATGTTAGAGCACTTCGGTACTGAGTATGGGTCTTCTGTTCCCATTTGCATCCGTTTAAACCCACATATATTAGCTGGCGGCAATGCCAAAATTTCTGTTGGCCATATTGACAGTAAATTTGGAATTTCTATCCTCCAATTAAAACATATCCTTAAAGTAGTTCAGGCCTATGAGCTTAATGTAATTGGGCTACATGTACATACCGGCTCTGACATTCTTGATGCTGAGGTCTTCCTTAAAGGAGCAGAGATTCTTTTCGATGCAGCCAGAGAATTTCATGATTTGGCTTTTCTGGATTTTGGAGGTGGATTTAAAGTTGCCTATAAAGAAGGAGACATCACCACAGACATCCAAGATGTAGGGAGGAAAGTTTCAGCAGCTTTTAAGACCTTCTGCAAAGAATACGGTAGGGAATTGGAAATATGGTTTGAACCCGGTAAGTTTTTGGTTAGTGAATGTGGTTACTTACTCACCAAAGCAAATGTGGTTAAGCCTACTCCCGCCACCACATTTGTAGGCGTAAATTCAGGCCTCAATCATTTATTGAGACCTATGATGTATGATGCTTACCACAGTGTGGTTAACATCTCAAAACTTGATGGACCGGAAAGAGTCTATACAATTGTAGGTTATATTTGTGAAACAGATACAATTGCTGCTGACCGCAAATTAAAAGAAGTAAAAGAAGGGGATATTATTGCAATAAAAAATGCTGGTGCTTATGGCTATAGCATGTCCTCCAATTACAATTCCAGGTTTAGACCAGCCGAAGTGTTAATTTTAAACGGCAAGGATCACCTTATACGAAAGAGAGAAACCATGGACGATATACTCAGAAATCAAATTTCTGTAGATTTTTAACAAAAGGGGCAAAAATAATTTGCCCCTTTTGTTTTTTACTTTTTTGTTATTTTTTCCAAAATACCTAATAGAAAATTCATTTTTAAACCCACCAAACAAAACTTGGTAAAATCCTCTAATCCTTACAACAAATTATTATTTAGCTCCATTTGCAAATTCGGAATTAATTCTATTATTTATCAAAATATAACAGCTAACGAGGATTTCATTTAACTGTATTTCAATAACATAAAATAATATTTCAAAAATTGAATTACATAAAATGACTTTTATAAAACAAAATTCTTTATCTGAAACGATAGTTTTTTTTGAAAACCTTATAGATTAACTACTATTAAGATAAAGAGACTTATTTAACTAACTTTTAAAATTAAAATAAATGATGGCGTCCAAAACAAAGGCAATAATGCAGGTCCATCTGGATCAACGAAACAATGGGAACATTGGAGAGGACCTTTTGGAATATGCGGAAACATTGAGTGAAGCATTGGGAATGGATACTCTTAAAATTCAGCAAGAGATGCAAAGCGGAGACCTAAACAATCTAATAACAACATTCAACAGTTACTTCGGTGATTATATAGAATTGTTAGATTCCGATCATGCCATTGGCTTATGATCTTAGGTGTATGGTAGGGCGACCTATTAAATTTTTAATCACAGAACTAGAATTCATTCTTAAAAAGCATTTTTTAAGTTTTAGATAAGCAACAGAACCTCTTTTGTTTTATTTAAATCCTTCAAAACGTCAAACGGACGAAAAGAAAAGTAAAATCTGTAAACAGCAAGTATTCACTTTTTAATAATTAAATTATTTTTTCACAGAAGCCATAAAATGATCGTTTCGGAAATTTAATATTCTGAAAAATTCATTTTATGGCTTCTGTATGGTTTGCCATCCAAATTTCAACAGACAATCCTTTTCTATCTTTCCCAATGATATTGACTTTATTTCAAAACTTAACCTATCCCCTCAAGTTTTGATTACAATTCCACAGCTCCATCAGTATGGAATTTAACTTCATAAAATCATGTTATTTAAGACTGAGTAAGTTCCGTTATGGCAAACCTGTTTAGCCTTAAGAAAGTCTGGAAACAGCAAGGAAGCAACTGATTTTGAAATGATTCCACCACATAATAGAATGCCTATTTCGGGCTTACATAACCTAAGAAGAATACGGTTCCTACTTCGGAAAGCTTCTCAATTTATAGCAACATTTCGCATTCCCTATATCAATTAACAAGAAAACTAACGCTGTAACAATTGCAAAATATCAAATTCAAGTCCGACTGAGAACATCTCCTGAAAAAGGCAAAAAATCTTGCTCTAAGCACTATGAACCCATAAAAAATAATTGTAATAATGGTTTTGTATTCAAAAAAACAGTATATTTAATTCTACAAATAACCAAAAAAACCCATGTACAGGAACATCAACAGGCTCCTACAGTCTGATTTAAGACTGAGTGAGGAGGAAAAATTAAAATTATTAAAATCCTACATTAGTGATTTAAAAAATGAACAAATAAAAAGGGGCTAACCACCCCTTTTTTATTTGTTCATTCCTTATTTTTTTTCATCAATCCAACCGTTAGTTTATTTAAAGCATCTACTTTTTCCTCAAAGTCCCCCTTTAAAGTATCCCGGTATTTATTGATATTCTCTACCATTTCATTGATATCATCGGGAATGATCTCTTCAAATAGCTGCCTTAACCTTTTGGCGGTGGTGGGGCTTTTTCCATTGGTACTTATGCCAATTTTAATATTCCCTTTCGTTACAATCCCTCCTAAATAAAAATCGCAATATTCTGGCGTATCTGCTACATTTACCAGGAGGTAACACTTTTTCGCATCATGGTAGACTTTTTTGTTTACTTCTTTGTCATCCGTAGCAGCGATCACCAGGTGCTTTTCATTTAAATACTCGTCATTGTAAGCATCTTGCACCATTTTGATATTGGAATTGTCTTTGGCTATTGTAACGATCTCCTTTAGAAAATCTTTGGAGACAATCGTAACTTTGGCATTGGGACTTGATTTCAAGAGAAACGTCAATTTTTCCAAACCAACATTCCCGGCACCAACCAATAAAGTTTCCAATTGATGTACTTTTAGGAAAACCGGGTACAATTCATTCATTGTATATTCAATTCAATTTATTTTCATATACTACAGCCTCATATACAGCCCTTAACTTAGGGCTTTCTCGGACCACATCACCAATGATGATAATGGCGGGCGCACCAACTTTATCCTGATGTGCTTTCTTTTCTATGTCTGCGATGGTTCCTGCAACGATTTTCTCATCCCTTGTGGTTCCACGTTCTATGATGGCAATGGCTTTGTCAGTAAAACCCTGCTCCTCATAAATACGGACTATTTCTTCCAACTTCTTGGTACCCATTAGCAAGACCACTGTAGCTTTGGATTGACTGGCCAACAGTAAATCCCTGGACAATTCACCATTAGAAGTTGTTCCTGTTATCACCCAATAACTTTCTGAGACACCTCTCTTAGTGACAGGAATTCCCGCAGCAGCCGGAACGGCCACTGTGGAAGAAATGCCAGGGACCACATCAGCTTTTATTCCAAACTGCTGAATATAATCAAGCTCTTCTGCCCCTCTGCCAAACACAAATGGATCCCCTCCTTTGAGCCGTACTACATGTCCAAATTTTTTGGCATAGTACACACACATTTTATTTGTCTCCTCCTGCGGATTTTGACGGCTTCCATTGCGTTTCCCTACAAATATCTTAAGGGCTTTATCGGGCGCATGATTCAACAAGGAAACATCTATCAGCGCATCATAAAGGACAACATCTGCCTTATTTAATGCCAGAACTCCCTTTAAAGTTATCAATTCCGGATCACCAGGACCAGCACCTACCAGGGTAACTCTTGGTCTAATCTCATTCATCATGCATGTACTTCTTTTGCTCTATATTCGCTGATTGCTTCAAACACTTGTTCGGCGATTTTATAATATGCCAAAGCAAAAGCTTCTGACGGTTGGTTTTCTTTAAGCTGATAAACCAAATCCGAAAAAGAGGCAGAAAGATTGATTTTACCTGTTTCGGTAAATTGTTTGTCAAATTCAATTACAAGATTGGCAAAGCTATTGGTATTAACTCCTTCAGCTGTAAGGATTGCTTTCCCAGCATTCATCATGCTTGTATAGGTTTGATAAATTCCATCAGACCATTTTCCTGCTTTCAAACTGTCTTCTGCATCAGCCAACTTTTCTCTGGCCTCCAACAATAAGGTGGACACCAAATCAATAACCACTCCAGCACATTCTCCTACACCTATGGCTTTGACATAAGCTTCATCATTTCCCCAATCTACAAAATCGCTTTCTGTAATGTTATCAGTACCTGCAAAAGGTTTTAGTATTTCATAAAAATACATCTGTCCTTTACGCTCGTAATAAGCCGCGTAGTTTTCTTCTTTTTCTGCTCCAGATTTGAAATCATCAAGAAGTGCGCGCAAGGCTTGTGGCCCTCTTTTACTTGGCACCTTGATAACTTTATCTGCAAACTTTCCTTTTCCATCACCAAAAGTAGCTCCACCAAGCAATACCTGAAGTGCAGGTAAAACAGCTTTACCAACTTTCATGGACATCCCCTGAAAGCCTATAGAAGCCATATTGTGCTGACCACAGGCATTCATACATCCGGAGATTTTTATATTTAGATTTTTGTTGAATAAAAATTCAGGATACTCATCTAATATCACTTTCTCCATCACAACAGCAGCGCCAGTACTACTAGCTATGCCAAGGTTACAAGTATCAGTACCAGGACAAGCGGTAATATCTCCAACGGAATTGTATCCGTAATCGACCATTCCCAATTTCTTCAATTCCTGATAAAAGAAAGGAATCAATTCTTCTTTCACATCTCTTATCAAAAGATTTTGACGTAGTGTGAAACGTATCTCGTCACTGGCATATTTTTTAACAAGCTCTGCCAATTGACGGGCTTCTTTGATATAGAAATCTCCAAGGTGAACTTTGACACCTATAGAAAAATAACCTTTTTGTTTTTGATCCAAAACATTGGTCAATTTCCAACGTCTGTAATCTTCATCTGCCGGAACTGTAAACTCTGGAACAACAGGATTAGGCAATTCTCTAGCTGCATCAAACTCCGTAGTATCGATTGGGTAAGTTTGAAAAGGAAGCGCTAGCTTCTCCTCATCTACCAACCTTAAAAACTCGTCCACACCAAGACTATTGATAAGGAATTTCATCCTTGCTTTCATCCTCTTGGCTCTTTCCCCATGCCTGTCAAAAACCCTTACTACACCTTCAATAAAAGGTATGATTTGGTCGGTAGGCAAGAACTCATGCACAACATCTGCATGCCTTGGCTGTGAACCTAGTCCGCCTCCTAGCAATACTTTAAACCCTTTTATTTGCTCATTTCCTTCCTGCTTGACCTTGGCAATAAACCCTAGATCATGAAGATAAGAAAGTGCGGTATCTTCATCACTTGATGAAAAACTGATTTTAAATTTTCTGCCCATTTCCTGACTTACAGGATTTCTAAGCATATATTTAAATGCCGCATCGGCATAAGGAGTCACATCAAATGGCTCTTTAGGGTCAATGCCTGCAGTTTCTGAAGCAGTAATATTTCTAACGGTATTGCCACAAGCTTCTCTAATGGTAACATCATCTTGGTCCAACTCTGCCCACAATTCTGGGGTATTGTCTATACTGACATAGTGAATTTGAATATCTTGCCTCGTAGTAATGTGCAACCTACCAGTTGAGTACTTTTCTGACACATCACAAATTCTATTCAATTTCCCGGAGGTCACCCTTCCATAAGGCAGTTTTATCCTGATCATCTGAACACCTTCCTGACGCTGCCCGTAAATACCACGTGCTAATCGAAGGCTTCTGAATTTTTCCTCATCAATTTTCCCGTTGCGAAACAGGGCTATTTTTTTCTCCAGTTCAAGAATTTCTTTTTCTACTACCGGATTTTCTATTTCAGTTCTGAAACTTTGCATCTTAAATATTTTTCAATTGTAGCTGTTACTATTTTATTGGGATTTATTAGCGGTGGCTCTATGCTCATGCAGCCCACATTCCTTGTGAGAAGCCTCCCACCACCATCTTCCAGCACGAGCATCCTCGCCCGGCATTATGGCGCGCGTACATGGCGCACAACCTATACTAACAAAGCCCTTGTCATGAAGGGTATTATAAGGAATGCTTTTCTCCTTAATATAGGCCAACATGTCCTCCATTGTCCAATGCAACAAAGGGTTGTATTTCAAAATTTGATTTCCTTCATCCCATTCAAGCAAGTCCATATTTTGTCGGTTTGGACTCTGCTCTGATCTTAGACCAGTAATCCAAACTTTCTTACCATTCAATGCTCGTTTCAGTGGCGCAACCTTCCTCACATAGCAACAAGATTTTCTATTCTCTACAGATTGATAAAACCCATTAATACCATTGGTGCTAATAAGTTCTTCCACAGCCGCTGTCTCTGGATAAAACGGCTTTATAGAAAGTCCATATTTTACTATTGTTCTAGACCATAAATCATAAGTCTCATAAAACAACCTTCCAGTGTCTAAAGTAAAAACCTCAATTGGGAATTTATTGGCCGCTATTTTCTGAGTAATAACCTGATCTTCTTGTCCAAATGAGGTGGAGAAAATAATCTCCCCTGGAAATAAATCCACTAAAAGCCCCATTGCTTCCTCCATTGATAATTTTTCTATCCTTTGGGTAAGCTCTTTAATTTCACTTGCTTCAATCATATTGCTTCATTTTTCTGAAGGTAACTGTGGGTTAGAAAATTACCTTTAAGCCAGTTATGACATATACAGTCTACTGGAAACACAAAAGTACACAAAACCTACAAATATTATAGAGTAAATGGAAAAAAATTATTCTCGCTCCAATATATCTTGTAAAGTTTTCATTTCTAATATCTTAAGGGTCTCATCCCTCACTTCTGCCATCACCATATTTAAGCCACACTTCTCTTGGCTGGCACATTCCTCACATGGCTCGTAGTAATTTAAACTTACGCAAGGCAATAGTGCAATAGGTCCGTCGAGCAGCCTTATAATTTTAGACAATCGGATTTCACTGGGTAATTTAATTAAGTAATATCCTCCACCTTTTCCTTTCTTACTCCCCAAAAGCCCTGCTTTTTTTAATTCAAGCAGGATATTTTCCAAGAACTTATGGGAAATATTGTGGTGGGTAGAAATCTCCTGAATTGGCACTGCTCCCTGTTCCTTATGTTTACCCAAATAGGTCAAAGCATGAAAGGCATATTTAGTTTTTTTAGATAGCATGGGTTTTTGTAAAGGTTTTCTCCGAATTAAAGATAATCACTTTCCTATAAAAAATTAATTTCCCAGGTCTCTTTAACCCGAAATAAGTAGTGGACTTTAAATTACTTGATAAAATCACTTCAAAATCCTAATCTTCATAGCTGTTCTTAATATCAGCTTCCGCAAATGCAGTTACAGCATTGCAGAATTATTCTTAAGCCAAGAAATGGACTGACTATAAAACGATTGCGACAGATACGTATTAAAATCAAGCCCCCTATTGTAACCGAATCTAATGGATGGAGCAAAATATATCCATCGAAAAACTTCATTTCTTCAAATTTGCAAAAACTGCCAAGGAAATTAAAAAAAACAAGCGTCTGACTTTCATCAAACGCTTGTTTCCTCACTGTGTATAAAACTTAATTCAATTAGATCAAATCAACACTTCTCTTAACGAATGCCGTCAAAGCTTTTCCGGTCAACAAGCCTTGAGAAACCAAAGCCAAATCAAATGCTTGTTTAGCAAGTTTTTGTTGGGCTTCCTCATCTTCAGTTTTTAGAATTTTATCAATTACAGGATGGTTTCCATTGATCCCAACTTTATAATTGTCTGGCATCGCTCCATAGAAGCTCATACCTCCACCATTTTGAGCCATGTCTTTCATCCTACGCATAAATTCATCCATAGTGATCGTAACAGGCAATTCTTCAGGGCTAGCTCCTTCTACTTCTACAGTATAGGACTGATTGGCTATTGATTTTTCAAAAATCTCTTTCACCTTTTTAGACTGATCTTCTGAAAGTAGATTTTCATATCCTCCCTCTTTATCAATCAACTTATCTACTACATCAGCATCCACTCTTTTCAAGCTGGCATTTTCCAATTTACTTTCAAGATTTTGGATAAAATGACTATCAATGGGAGAATCCATCAATAATACGTCATAGTCCTTTTTATTGGCAGATTGGATAAATGCATCCTGCTTGTCAGCATCAGTCGCATATAGGTAAATCAATTTATCATCTTTTCCAGTTTGGAAAGGCTTGATTTTTTCCTTGTATTCTTCAAGGGTGAAATATTCTCCATTGGTATTGTTCAACAAGACAAAATCCTTGGCTTTTTCATAGAATTTGTCCTCAGAAATCATTCCGTACTTCACAAAAAGCCCAATGTCTTTCCACTTGGATTCATAAATTTTTCTGTCTTTTTTATAAAGCTCCCCAAGTTTGTCAGCTACCTTTTTGGTGATATAGTTATTGATCTTCTTAACATTGCTATCAGCCTGCAAGAAACTTCTAGATACATTCAGTGGTATATCTGGAGAATCAATTACCCCATGAAGCAACATTAAAAATTCAGGTACAATGTCCTTAACTTCATCCGTAATAAACACCTGACGACTAAAGAGCTTGATTTTATTTCTCTGAAGCTCAAAATCATTCTTAACCTTAGGGAAATACAATACTCCTGTAAGGTTAAATGGATAATCCACATTAAGGTGAATCCAAAAAAGCGGGTCTTCACTCATAGGATACAGCTCCTTGTAGAATTTCAGGTAATCCTCATCTGTAAGATCATTTGGTGATAGGGTCCAAATAGGATTGGTTTGGTTGATGATATTGTCAACCTCTACAGATTTCCATTTCTTTTCCCCTTTATCATCTACACCATCTTCTACACTTTCTGTTTTGGTACCAAATCGAATTGGAACAGGCAAAAATTTGGCATATTTATCTAGTATACCCTGAAGTTTGAATTTTTCAAGGAATTCCTCAGATTCACTATTGATATTAAGCGTGATCTCTGTTCCTCTTTCTGTCCTTTCTCCCGGACTAATTTCAAACTCAGTACTTCCATCGCAGGTCCATTTGGCAGGTTCTGCACCTTCTTGATAGGACAATGAGTCTATCACAACTGTGTCTGCCACCATAAATGCAGAATAAAAGCCCAAACCAAACTTACCTATGATCTCATTGGCATCTTTGGCATCCTTGAATTTTTCCACAAATTCGGAAGCACCCGAAAAGGCTATCTGATTGATGTATTTTTTGATTTCCTCGGCAGTCATACCCAAACCACGGTCAGTGATTTTTATCCATTTGTTATCTTTGTCAAAGCTAACATCGATGGTTAGATCGCCTAATTCCCCTTTGTATTGACCTAAAGTAGCCAACCTTTTGATTTTCTGTGTAGCATCCACTGAGTTGGACACCAATTCTCTTAAAAAGATTTCATTATCAGAATACAAGAACTTCTTGATAATGGGGAAGATATTTTCGGTGTGAATCGAAATTGTACCTTTTTCCTGCATGGTATTTTTTATTTTTATTTAAACAAAGTCAATTATAATCTTTTTGCTTAAATCAAGACTTGTTCCAAACTCATTTTAATGTCAAATTGTCAGTACCTGCTTAGAAATAGATGAAAAACCAACACCTAGTTGTAAAATTTTCTGCTTGTCTAATATATAGACTCCGTTTACAGTATTTTTAGAAAAGGAATGAAAATATTTTAGTATTATGCCTTTCCATCAAACCCAAATGAGCATGCGTTCCATTATTCTCATATTATTAATTAACCTGACATTGTTTCTTGGAAGCTGTCAAAGTGAAGCACAGAAAGCAAACAATTCAAAAAAAATGCAGCTTTGGTACACTTCTCCTGCCGATGAATGGCTGGAAGCACTACCTATAGGCAATGGGAGATTAGGCGCCATGATTTTTGGCGGGGTGAAAGAGGAACAAATTCAGCTTAATGAGGAAAGCCTTTGGGCAGGAATGCCGGAAGACCCTTATCCCGAAGATGTACAAAAACATTATGCGGCCTTTCAGCAATTAAACATGGAAGGTAAATACGAAGAAGCCTTAAATTATGGAATGAAACATCTGGCTGTTTCACCTACTTCCATTCGGTCTTATGAACCCCTTGGGGAATTGCATGTTACTTTTGACCATAAAAAATCTCCTGAAAATTACCGCAGGACCCTAGACATGGAAACCGGCATTGTATCTTCCACCTACACTATTGATGGGAAAAGATACCTACGGGAAGCATTTTCCTCCGACAAATACGACGTGATCTTTTATCGTTTTGAGAGTTTGGATGGAGAGCCGGTAAACAGTACTATTCGTTTTGATCGAGAAAAAGACATTGTTCAAAGCATAGGTGAAGGTGAGATACTTATTGTAGATGGTCAGGTATTTGACGACCCTGACGGCTATGATGACAATGTCGACGGCTCAGGGGAAACCGGATTGCACATGAAATTTGCTTCCCAAATAACGGCAACTTTGGACAATGGCAGTATCAGTGGAAATGGAAACACCCTTAAGGTCGAAAACAGTACAGGGTATACCGTTATTGTCAGTGCAGCAACGGATTATAATTTAGCCAAGCTAAACTTTGACAGAAACATTGATGCAAAAGACAAGTCTTTAAAATCATTAAAAGGGGCACTTGAAACAGCCTACAACACAGCTAAAGAGGCGCATACTGCAGCGCACAGTGAGATGTTTAACCGAGTAGCCCTATCTTTAGGAAGTCCACTTCAGGACACCATTCCTACTGACAAACGACTAGATCAGGTAAGAGAAGGCACCAATGACAATCACATTACGGAATTGTTTTTTCAATACGGCAGGTATCTTTTAATGGGCAGCTCTGTCAACAGGGCCATCCTTCCTGCCAATTTACAAGGCATCTGGAACAAAGAGATGTGGGCTCCCTGGGAATCGGATTTCCACCTGAACATCAACTTACAAATGAACTACTGGCCTGCTGATCAGACCAACTTATCCGAGGCCTTTGTTCCATTGTCAAATTTCATGGAGCAACTGGCGAAAAATGGGGAGACAACTGCAGAAAAATTTATCGGATCCTCCGGATGGATGGCACACCATGTTAGCAATCCTTTTGGAAGAACTACTCCATCTGGATCCACCAAGGACTCTCAAATGACCAATGGCTATTCCAACCCACTTGCAGGAGCTTGGATGTCCCTGTCCTTATGGAGGCATTATGAGTTCACGCAAGACCAGGAGTATTTAAAGGAGACAGCATATCCTGTCCTGGCTGGTGCAGCACAATTTATTTTGGACTTCCTAAAGGAGAATGAAAAAGGTGAATTGGTAACTTCCCCTTCTTACTCACCGGAAAACGCCTATATAGACCCAAAAACAGGTAAAGCCACAAGAAACACAACTGCTGCAAGCATGGACATCCAAATCATCAATGACATCTTCAATGCCTGCCTAAAAGCAGAGGAAATCATTGGAGACAAGCAATTGACTGCAGCCATAGAAAAAGCATCCAGCAAATTACCACCGATCAAAATCGGGAAAAACGGCACCCTTCAGGAATGGTATGAAGACTATGAAGAAGTGGAACCTGGCCACCGACACATGTCTCACCTGTATGCCTTGTATCCTTCCAACCAAATCACAAAGGATACTCCTGAATTATTTAAAGCAGCAGAGAAAACCATTGAAAGGCGATTGACATACGGTGGCGCCGGACAGACCGGATGGAGCAGGGCATGGATCATCAATTTCTTTGCGCGCTTGCAAAAGGGAGAAGAAGGACTTGAACATATCCATGAGATGATGGCCACTCAATTGTCTCCCAATATGTTTGACTTGCTGGGTAAAATTTTCCAGATCGAAGGCAACTTTGGCGCAACAGCAGGCATAGCCGAAATGCTAGTACAGTCACATGAAGAAGGAACCATCCGATTGCTACCAGCCCTACCTAAAGCCTGGAACACAGGTGAAGTAAAAGGACTCAAGGCCAGGGGCAACTTTGAAATAAGCATGGAATGGGAAGATGGTAAACTTAAAAAAGCAGCGATTCTGTCCAATTCCGGTGGTAAAACAAAGGTTTTGTGTCAGGGCAAGGAATATGAAATAGACCTGAAAAAAGGAGCTTCACAGGTTCTTTTATAAATTTTAAAAAATGGTTAGACCTTGATGGTGATAGCTTCAGCTCCACAGGCAACAGCCTGTGAGACGTTTTGAATGCATAAAGAACCTGAACAATAACCGTGTGGTGTCAACCCACGGTAAACGGAATATACCGCCAATTGATTTTGGCGGCATTGTTGCTTTTTTCTGCAACAATGCTGACAAAATCATAACGTCAATTTCCTACTCTGATCGCGCATTATTTCACTTGACCTCACCAAGCCCCAACAAGGTGAAATACTTCAGTCACGGGTGCCAGCTGGTGATACGTCATTTTTAAACACATCAAGAAGCCTGAAGGGCTTCAACAATAATAACCGTGCGGTGTCAACCCACGGTAAACGGAATATATAGCCATCTTGATTTTGGCGGTATTGTTGCTTTTTTCTGCAACAATGCTGACAAAATCACAACGTCTAATTCTTGACCTGATCGCGCATTATTTCACTTGACCTCACCAAGCCCTGACGGGGCGAAATATATCAGCCAAGGGTGTCAGCCCTTGGTGAAAAATGGTAGACACACCTTGATTTTGGCGGTATTGTTGCTCATTTTCTGCAACAATGCTGACAAAATCTACTCTTATGATGGTTTTTCTTAAAAATAAAACCACCTTAAACCCTTAATATCAACTGATTAAGACACCCCCTATCCTCACTGTTCATTTTTGGCTTGACCCAAAAACGAACCAAAAAGGTCAAGGCTGTCAAATCTTATTTCAAATGATGGATAAGGCTTAGGGTTAATAGGTCATTTGCATTACCATCATTTGATTTTTGGAGCTGAATTTCGGGCTAAAAATGAGTGGATCTCCTTGTTGGAGCTAACTCATTTTTTTAACCCCCGCTATCCATCTCCAAAAACCATAACCTTTGAAGGCCAATAATTGCCTAAAATATCATGTGCTCATTGAAGATTTTTTTTTACGAGTCAATATAATCCACATAGGGCTGTCCTTCCATGTTCCGTTAATTGTAACACTTTTTGCAAACCCTAAATCACCAATAGTAGGAAAGGATTATAGCCGATGTGACGTAATTGTAGAATACATATAGAAGCCTATAGGGCCTCAACTACAATAACCCTGTGGTATCAACCCACCGTAATCGGAATATACCACCAGAATCATAACCTCAATTTCCTAACCTGATCGCGCATTATTTCATTTGACCTCACCAAGCCCTGACGGGGCGAAATATATCAGCCAAGGGTGTCAGCCCTTGGTGAAAAATGGTAGACACACTTTGATTTTGGCGGTATTGTTGCTCTTTTTCTGCAACAATGCTGACAAAATCTCCTTTGAATCATTTTTTCTAAGAAATGAATTGAACTTAAATCCTAATATCAACTAGCTGAGGTAATTTCCACCTATCTTCACTGTTCATTTTTCCTTGATGAAAAACGAACCAAAAAATCAAGGCTGTCAAATCTTATTTCAAATGATGGATAAGGCTTAGGGTTAATAGGTCATTTGCATTACCATCATTTGATTTTTGGAGCTGAATTTCGGGCTAAAAATGAGTGGATCTCCTTGTTGGAGCTAACTCATTTTTTTAACCCCCGCTATCCATCTCCAAAAACCATAACCTTTGAAGGCCAATAATTGCCTAAAATATCATGTGCTCATTGAAGATTTTTTTTTACGAGTCAATATAATCCACATAGGGCTGTCCTTCCATGTTCCGTTAATTGTAACGCTTTTTGCAAACCCTAAATCACCAATAGGAGGAAAGGATTATAGCCGATGTGACGTAATTGTAGAATACATATAGAAGCCTATAGGGCCTCAACTACAATAACCCTGTGGTATCAACCCACCGTAATCGGAATATACCACCAGAATCATAACGTCAATTTCCTACTCTGATCGCGCCTTATTTCACTTGACCTCACTAAGCCCTGACGGGGCGAAATATATCAGCCAAGGGTGTCAGCCCTTGGTTAAAAATGGTAGACAAACCTTGATTTTGGCGGTATTGTTGCTCTTTTTCTGCAACAATGCTGACAAAATCCAAACCTCTGAGATAGCTAAACGTTTCATATTGGAATTTTCAGATTGATTTAACCCATAAAATCCTCATTGCAAAAAACCTAAAACCATGAACATCGACACAAACAAGAAAAACGCCATCAGCTTTTACAAAACGGCCTACCTCGGAAAGCCCAAAGAGGCGGTAGAAAAATATGTAGGTAAGGAATACATTCAACACAACCCCGCAGTAGCCAATGGTACTCAGGGTTTTATTGATTATTTTGATAAAATGCAGCGAGAATACCCCGAGAAATCCATCGAATTCTTACGTTGTATTGCTGAGGGTGACTTGGTGGCCCTTCATACCCGACAGATCTGGCCAGGAAATGACCAATACGTCACCATGGACTTTTTCAGATTTGATGAAGCCGGAAAAATCTGCGAACACTGGGATTCCATCCAACAGGTGCCTACCGATGCAGCCAACAACAATGGCATGTTTTAGTTGTGGTAATTGAATATTTCATGTCTTTATAAATTTCCTTAAAAATAGGAAGGAGTAGATTCAATCTACTCCTAGCAAGTGACAATAAGGCATCTTTTTCAACAAGGATTGACTTAGCATCAAATCTGCTAAAATTAACATGCTTAATCCGGGATTTTGAAAGCAACAACATTTGGTTCCTCATCGATGCTGACCCCATAGATTATTCCGTTTACTTCATCCACGGTAAAGCTTGTCAGAGGATAGTCTAAGGTATATTGGTTTACAATATTTCCCTGATAATCAAAAACGAACATTCTGTTCAGTTTGTCTGGATCACTAATATTCCTGAAGCTCTTCCCCAAATGGAGTCCATATATTAATTTTTCTCCCGCAAAGCTATCCAAATATTTTACGGTAAGTGTCTTAATATTCATAGCCGCCATGGGATATCCCATACTATAGTCTACCTCAAATTCGGGAACTTCATCTACAGGCCCTCTAATGGAAAGTATCTTTCCTGATGCTTTATCCAATACATCGATAAAATCTCGTCTTGATCCGGCAGATATAAATTTACGTTTATCAGGTGAGGCCTTTATTCTTCCCTGATGGATACTGCTGATCACATTGTAGGGAATGTCTTTTCTTTCGAACATACTGTCCCATTTACCATAGGTAGCCAAAGTATCCCCATTTAGAGAAACCTCAAAAAATTTATCATTACCGTCCACCATCGTAACCAATAAGCTAGTATCTGAAGCCCAAGTTAAATCCATTACATAATGAAAAATTTCTCCCAATCTCAACTGGCTATCTGCCAATTTAGAAGTATCTCCGGTAACTGAGTACTTCGAAAAAATAGTTTGTTCTAAATCATAGCACCAGAAGCTTTCCTTTTCAGAGGCATTCTCTAGTTTAGATACCATAGTTGCTTCTCTCGGACCAAGACCATTTTTCCCAGTGCTACGAATGTACTTCTCGGATTTAATGTCAAGGATATGCAAAAGATTATCTTTGGTCTTTTCACTTACCACTAAGTAATCCCCTAAACACAAAATATATCTGGGATTTATGATGTTAGGGAAATTGTATTTCTTCCCTCTTAGCGCAATCGGATCAGGAAGGTCTTTCTCATCAAAAATCACTATTGCTTCCTTGCCTTTTTCCTCAGCTGAGGGAGAACAGCCTAAGCCAAATACTAGAAACACAATGAAAGTCAGAAAATTATTGTTCATAATACCTAGAGGTTAAAGTCAAAAACCACCACACCAGGATCTATATCAGTAGTGATTCCAAAAATTCGCTGGCGCTCTTCGTCAACTGTAAAGGACTTTATAGGAGTATTCAATTTAAAAACGGTTTTGATATTTCCTAAAAGATCAAAGACAAACAGATTCGTTTCTCCCCTTCCTTGCGCCATAATTTCACTGTCCGTTTTTCCTGAATAGAGGCCAAAAACATGATCCTTCCCTAAAAACGCATCCATATAGGCCAACGGATGATCCGAAGTAATAACGGCTCCAGCATTTATTGCCTGGAATTCCGGTATCGCATTTTCCGGACCATTTATTTCTATTATCTCCCCACTTTTCTTGTCCAAAATTTCCAAATGGCCTCTTAAAATGCTGGCTTTGATGAATTTACCTGCAATTGGGTCTCCCATTAATTTCCCCTGATGCAGATCTGCAATGACATGGTCTTCAAAATCCCCAGGGACCAAACCTTTCCACATGCCATAGCCTTTAAGCCGTGCTCCATCGATATTGAATTCTACAAACTTGTTCTCGCCACGAGCTAGAAAAGTCATAAACGTACTGTCAGAAGCCCAGGTAATGCCCATGGCCAGGTAGAACGCTTCCTTTTGTCGCACCTGAGTTAGCGCTTTGGTATCATTTACATTTTCCAGCCCATATTCCGAAAAAAGCTTTCCTTCCAAACTATGTACCCAAAAGGTGTTCGGGTCAGTCCCTCCTTCAAGATTCCATGCCTTAGGCATTTCTCCAGGTCCATAGCCAACTGCACCAGTTAGGAAAAGATATTCCAAACTGTTCCAATCCAAAACATGGACAAAACTATCCCTTGGAGCTGATTCAATGATTAACAACTTGTCGTTTTTGTAAAGAAGTCTACTGGGCATTTTCAATTCCTCGATAAAATACTTTTTACCAAAAAGCTCCTTTTCAAGTGAAGAGATGGAATCCCAAGTAAATGACTTTTTATTGGTATTGCCACTATTCCTACTGCAACTGCAAAATACAGTTGCCCAGATAAAGCAAATAATTACAAGGGAAAAATTACATTTTAACCTTGTACGAAAGCGCCCGTTTTTAGTGGCAACTTTTCTATTTAAGAAATCAACCTTTTTCATTTCACTCACAGCTGATTACATCTTTTACAATTCCCCTAAACACAAACAAAGAATCAAGAATTCAATATTTACTCCCCATTGGGAAAGGCATCTTTCAAGGTTAGCGTAGCTAAGGCCTCCTGAACCTCCTCATAATAGTGCTCATATACATCGCAGCTACCAAAGAAGGTTTGAATTATCCTATTCTCTCTTTCAAAGAGGGTAACCTCGTTTTGGCGAGTATATTTAACACCTTTGGAATCAACTAGCTGGTTAGTATAATTTAACCTATAACTTTTAGATTTTTCATCACTACCTATTTCTTTTACCTTAAGGTCAATCAAACTTGAATTGGACCGATAATCAGCTACCATTTTATCCAAATGGCTCCCTATATCCAAAGCCGCTTCTTTAGGAAATAAAATTTTTACCTGAAGTGAAGCATCTCCGCAAAAGGACTTTTCTTCCCGTTTTGGACTCTTGAAAGTAGCCTTGTTTATGTACATTTCGTCACTTTCATAGTAGTCTTTTTTCACTTCCCCTCTTACAGCAGTATAATTCCACCCTACTGGTAATTTCATTTTGTAATAATCGTTCTCAGCAATGATTTCACTATTAGGGTCGATAATCTGATCTTGCTTTTCAGTTTTTTTGTCTTTCTCTGGGGAAGTCCCTTTTTGATTTTTACCAATAAGGGGACTGGATCTCACAGCATCTTTTAGGTTGTACTCGAAAAGTACACCTTCTTTAAAATAAGAAAATCCGTATATTTTTTGCCGTTTTTCTGAAACAGCATAGCTAGTGAGGAATTGATCCATCGTATAACGTTCCAATAGGTTTCCTTCCCAATCCCAGATTTCCATATGGGGCCGGAATGTCTCAAATTCTTCCATTATCTCACTTTTAGGTTTACCTACAAACATCACATAAATATGATTTTCGGTAGCGTAAGGCTCTACCCAAAAAAGATCCAACTCTTCACCAGAAACTGGTTTTTCAAGTGCTTCAACGCCTATTTCCTTCAATAATTCTCCCTTGGGATTATAAAACTTGATTTGATTTTGTGAAAAGTAAAATGCAGCCAACCTCCCGTCTTTTGGATTGATCACGGTTGATTTTCCAAAATCCTGATATAGGTTACCTTCACCACTACCCTGGTTTGTAGATTGTTCGGGATATTTACCAAATGTGGCTACTTCTTTAGCACTAAGCAGGTTTACCATTTGGTATTCCGGCCCTCCTGGTATAGCATCAAAAATATCACATATATAGGTGGAGTCATTGAGCATAAGCAGCCTGTTCACGGGGCCGGAATTGGACTTGAATAGTTTCACACTTTCCCCCATAACTGCCCCCTCCTCTTCCATCCTAATTTTTCTGAGCTTTGTACCAGAGACGACCACCATATCATCTCCCTTTTCTTGTAAAGAATTTACATTCACATAACTAAATTCATCAGGTCCTTCTCCTAGTTTACCAAAACTGTAAAGGAGAGAAAAGTCAGGCAAACTGAAAACCTTAAACAAGGATTCTTTGCCATTGTCTAGAATAACCGCCTTGTCAGGATACACCAGTATTTTGGAAGGAATCAGCACTGTACTGTCCATCGCTATTTCTTTGGATATCAAGCTCCCTGAATCTGGGAGTTCCCTGATCAACTTCTTTGAAGAATCATTGGATTGACAAGAAAGAAGAAAAAGAGCTGAAAGGAAAATAGCGATGCTTAGACCGTAGTTTTTTAAATATTTGAACATTAAAAACTTGTTTTAAAATTTAAACCCTATGTATATAGTACAATTAGAATGGGGGTGCATACACATTTCATCAAACTCCAATTTCTTTAAATAAAGGGTTAATTTGTATAGCTTTTATACTTCACTTTAATTGAAGGGACCCCGATGAGGAAAAACAACTCCAACTAATTTATTAAAAATTATTGAAGTAGAAAATCATTAAGTGGTTTTATTACAAGGATTTAAAAACAGCCAATTGCGAATTCCAACTTAGAAAAGCATTCAAAAACTACAATCACGGCTTTTCACCCGTGGAAGGTCCTTTATTCGATCAATCTTCTTAATAAGAAGGAGTAGATGCAATCTACTCCTAGCAGTGAGCCCTGGAAGGGCGAAATCTTTCAAGTCAGGGGCATTTGGTTACATTTTTCTATGCCTTCGAATCCGGGCTAAAAAAATCATTCACAATTGTCCAAAAAAAATGCCTGACTTTAAGCCAGGCATTTTCAATAGAATAAGTTAATTCAAAGAATTATTTTGCATCTACAATTTCAACGATAGGTTGACCAGTAGCTCCGTTTGGAATTCTGGTTTTTAACATCATGGATAAAGTTGGTGCAATATCTGTAATGGTCGCATACCTACTACTGCTACCTGGTTTTACACCCCAACCATAAAACACGATAGGAACATTGGTGTCATAAGTATAACCAGTACCATGGGTCGTGCCTTTACCGGCATTGGCGAGCCAAGCTGGCTCCATAATCACCATTACATCACCTGAAGATTTATGGTTATAGCCCATTTGTAACAAGTGCTTAAATCCAGTGGTATATTCATACCTTTTTAAATCTTCTGCAATGTAGGTCTCTTTAACCCCATCAAACTTCAGGATAAAGTTCGCTACCTCTTTTTGAACAGCTTCCAGAGAAAGTTCTTTTTCTGCAATCAACTCCCTGTTTAGGAAAATTTGCTGATTTGAGAAATTAGAAATCCAATCTCCTTGTCCATATTTTTGATTAACGAAATCCGTCAATTCAGTCATCATTGTTTTAGTATTCAAACTTCCTGAAGACATCCTTTCACTTTTCATGTAGTTAACCACATCGGCTACACCGTGATCAGCTGTAAGGAATACAAGGTATTGTCCTTTACCAATTTCTTTGTCCAAATAGTCAAAAAACCTAGCCAAATCCCTGTCTAATCTTAGGTAATTGTCCTCCACCTCTATGGCTTGAGGGCCAAATCTATGACCTATATAATCGGGTGTAGAAAAGCTAACTGCAAGAAAATCAGTTTCTCCTCTATTTCCCAATTGTTCTCCCTCTATGGCTGCTAAAGCCATTTCAACGGTAAAGGTATTTCCAAAAGGAGTAGAACTGATCATGCCCAAACCGCCATTGTCCTTCTGTAATTTTTTCAGATCATAAGGAAATGTAGGTCTGTCTTTGCCTTTAAATGGAGATTCAAATTCGTTATCATCCGCAGCTCCTTGTACATAGGTTTCTATTGGGAAAAGTGTTCCCCAAGTCTGATCCAAATATTTGGACACAAGTTTTCTATTGTTGAATTCTTTAACCCAAGAAGGCAATTCTTCGTGGTAATAACTGGAAGTCATAAAACCACCTGTTTTGCCGTCATACCAATAGGCATCTCCCAAATGGCCGGCAGGTAGGGCCGCGCCTCTATCCTTAATCGCTACCCCTACTACCTTAGAACGCTTACCAGTGGCAAACCTTAATTCATCTGTAATGGTGCTACTCAATAAGTTTCTAGGAGAGATCTTTCCACTGCTTTCACTTCCACCTACAGCTGTGACTGTTTGGTCTTCTGCACAATAAATATCATCATCCTTAGCACGGATGTACCAGTTATTACCTATGATACCATGGGTTGCGGGAGTGGCTCCGGTATAGACTGAAGCATGACCCGGTCCGGTATAGGTAGGGATATAATTGTAATGACCATTCTGCATCATGAAACCATCATGCATCAATCGCTTTAATCCACCTTCAACATACCTGTCGTGAAATCTGTAAAAATATTCCTGTCGCATTTGATCCACAACAATTCCTACCACTAACTTAGGTCGCTCTACTTCCCTTGCGGAATATTCTTGAGCAAAACTGAATTGGGAAAACAATAAGCATCCCAAGATTATCAATCTTTTCATATGGTCTATAATTTAAAATTTCGCCTGTAAATATACCTTTTTGCAAACCTAATGAGGGTAAACAATATCATTAATGATCAAAATTGGGATAAACGGAAGAAAAAAGTTTTAAACCTCAATAATTAGTCTTTGTTCTTTAGGTCTCCATTTTTTATGGATTTGATAAACTGCGCCCAAGCAAATGGATTGAGCAAAGGCATAGGCCTTGGACCATAGCGATCCATAGTCTGTTGGGTCTGTTGGTTGGTAAATTGCCTAAAATTCTCATTGCCTGAAGCTGGCATGTCTGCAGCCCAACGCAACAGCAATTGAGGACTTAAGTTACCTCTATTTAAAGGTGGTGCAGCATCTATATTCACTGCCAATATTGCATTTTTAAACTCTTCCTCTGTAGGGTAAGGCATTACCTGAACTTCCTGAAGCGCTATTTCATCTTGGACCATGGTAAGGATATAACTCACTTCATCCTTTTCCATGTCTTCAGGTATTGTGACGGTTTGTCTTTTCAGTCCAATATAAGAGAACACTATACTGTCTCCTGCAAGGACTGGCATAGAAAAATAACCAAACCTGTTACTACTGGTTCCTCGCCCTTTTTTAGGCACGTAAATGTTCACACCTGGTATGGCGGTGGTACTGTCTGCATTCAGAATGATCCCTGAAAACTGAATTACTTTTTTATCCTTGGTTTCCTGAGAAAAGACATCTACTGAATTTCCCAAAAGCCCTAATAAAACAACAAATAATAGGATTAGCCTTTGTCTCACTTTTACAATTTTATTCGAGGAAATTCTCCCGATATATTAACACGAAATTTCTGACATTTCTAAATAAGATCAATGATCACACGATATTAAGCGAATTACTTTTGAATTCATTAACTTCAAACCGATTTATTTGTTAAAGTTAATTAAATGCGGTTAAAAAACATAAGTTTAAACTACGGAATGCGGGTCTTCAAAGCCCTTTCCGAGGAGTCCAGGGTACGTATCCTGCATCTACTCATGCAAAACCAGGAATTATGTATTTCAGACCTAGAGCATATTTTGGAATTCACCCAAACAAAAACAAGTCGCCACGTAACTTATTTGAAAAATGCAGGACTAATTGGTAGCAAGAAAAAAGATCAATGGACCTTTTACTATGTTTTGGATGAAGCACACGAAATTCTAAATCAAATTTTGAAATTTATTAAAAAGGATCAAAACCTTCTCCGTGATCAGGAGGTTTATGAGATATTGTATTCCAACAGAGAATTGGCCATCAATAAATTTGAAAACAATCCATACAGAAAATAATAAATAGTGAGAAAATACAAGCATCTATTTTTTGATCTCGACCACACCCTATGGGATTATGACAGCAATGTCAGAGACTCCTTGTCAGAATTGTTTATTGATTTTAATTTAGGAAGTTTAGGCAATCCTGATTTCGAATTGTTTTTTGACGCTTTTCAAATAACCAATCATATCCTCTGGGAACAATTCAACAAGGGAGTAGTAGACAAAGACGAACTCAGGGCCATGCGTTTCAAAGAAGTTTTCACTAGAGCAAAACTTAGCGTCTCAAAAATACCAAAAGAGCTAGAAGAGGAGTTTATTTTGCGGACATCCTCCAAGCCAAAAGTAATGGATCATGCTTTCGAAACTTTAGACTATCTGAAATCAAGGTATGAGTTACATATCATTACCAATGGCTTCAACCAAAGCCAGTACAATAAACTAAAATCCTCCAAACTGGATAGTTATTTTGATTTAATCGTCACTTCGGAAAACTCCGGATTTAGAAAGCCTGACAAAAGAATTTTTGACCATGCCATGCTCCAACTTAAAACTGAGGCAATAAACTGCCTGATGATAGGTGACAATCCTCTATCAGACATTCAAGGAGCTCAAAATGCCGAAATCGATCAGGTTTTTTACAATCCATTAAAGACCGAGAGTAAAATTAGCCCTACCTATACTATAAATCACTTATCAGAACTCACTACAATTCTATAAACAGCTCAATTCTGCTAAGCCATCGATATTTTGTATATTTGAGTTATAAGCAGATTGAAAATTAAAACACCATACTATTATGCTAAAAGGCTTTTTTAATGTACCAGAACCAAGCAATGAACCCGTCAGAAATTATGCTCCGGGATCCAAGGAGAGGGGTTCTTTACAGGCTGCCTTAAAAGCAGCTCGTGACCAAGTAGTAGATATTCCGATGTATATCGGGAGTGAAGAAGTAAAAACCGGAACGACTACCGCTATCTACCCTCCACATGATAGACAGCACCAAATTGGGCAATTCCACTCCGGAGACAAAGGACATGTCACACAAGCCATAAATGCAGCCCTAGGAGCCAAACCTGCCTGGGAAAACATGCAATGGGAACAAAGAGCTGCTATATTTCTAAAAATTGCAGACCTGCTAGCAGGTCCCTACCGTGATAAAATCAATGCCGCAACCATGCTTGGGCAATCGAAAAATGCCTATCAGGCAGAAATAGATGCGGCCTGTGAATTGATAGATTTCTTGAGGTTCAATGTCAAATTCATGACAGAGATCTATGCCCAACAACCTCCTATTAGTGGAAATGGGGTCTGGAATAGATTAGAGCAAAGGCCTTTGGAAGGCTTTGTTTTTGCCATTACTCCCTTCAACTTCACAGCCATAGCAGGGAATCTACCCACCGCACCAGCCATGATGGGGAATACGGTGGTTTGGAAACCTGCCGAAACTCAGATTTACTCTGCCAAGGTATTGATGGAGGTTTTTAAGGAAGCAGGTTTGCCTGATGGGGTAATCAATCTGATCTATGTGGAAGGCCCTGATGCAGGTGATGTAGTATTTTCGCATCCTGATTTTGCGGGACTTCATTTCACCGGATCTACAGGAGTTTTTCAATTCCTATGGAAACTTATTGGAAATAATATTTCCAAGTATAAAACCTATCCGAGAATAGTCGGAGAGACAGGTGGTAAAGACTTTGTAATTGCTCATAAATCTGCTGACCCAAAAGCATTGGCCACAGCATTGAGCCGTGGAGCTTTTGAGTTTCAAGGACAGAAATGTAGTGCAGCCTCCAGGGCTTATATCCCCTCTAATCTTTGGGAGTCCGTAAAAGAATATTTACTAGAAGACCTTGCTTCCATGAAAATGGGAGGAACTGAAGATTTTGGTAATTTCATCAATGCTGTAATTGATGAAAAAGCTTTTGATAAAATAAGTGGCTATATCGAAGCTGCCAAAACTGCTCCGAATGTAGAAATACTTGCCGGAGGAAATTGTGATAAAACCAAAGGCTTTTTTATTGAGCCTACCGTGATCTTAGTGCATGATCCTATGTACAAAACCATGGTAGAAGAGATTTTCGGTCCAGTCCTGACCATCTATGTTTATCAGGCCAACCATTTTGAAGAAGCACTGGAGCTGGTGGACCAAAGCTCTCCCTATGCCCTCACCGGTGCAATCTTCTCCAAAGACAGGTATGCTGTAGAAATGGCTACCAGTAAACTTCGACACGCTGCGGGCAACTTCTACATCAATGACAAGCCTACAGGCGCCGTCGTGGGCCAACAGCCTTTCGGAGGATCAAGGGCCTCGGGAACAAATGACAAAGCAGGCTCAATGATTAATTTACTTAGGTGGGTTTCTCCAAGAACCATTAAAGAAACCTTTGTCAGTGCCACAGATTATAGGTATCCATTCCTGGAATCAGAAAAATGATACACAAAGAAAAAGGCATTACTTGTAAAACAGTAATGCCTTTTTCTTTTACCATATACTTTTAAGTGAATAAAGCTTGTTCTCTGCTTCAAAGCCATCTAATAAAAGATCGGAATAGCCATGTTCAGGAAAAACCAAGGCTGTCATTGCAAGAGCTCCATCATTGACAAATACCTCAACAGAGGACCGGTCCAAAAGTATCCTTAGCTCATTTATTTTAAGTTCATTGAGCGGGGCAGTCATTACCGAAGCAAAACCATCCTTAAAGTCCGTAAGACCTGAATTCCTTCTGTCAATAAATAACTCATCTGCTCTTTTACCGATAACTAGAATTTCTCCATACTCATTTTCAAAAGTGGCCGAGAAATCACCTGCTTTTGGTTTAAGAGAAATCTCTAACAGTTCATTTTCAAGTACTACTTTCACCCCTTTTACAACAGAAGGCTGATCCCTTAATTGCTCCAACTCTTTCACGGGATTAGAGGCCAGCCATAGTTCTTCCCCTTCCCTGTACAAGGACAAAGTTCTTGGAAAAGTCATAGCTGAACGCCAAACTTCTGTAGGTACTACTTGTGCATAGTCCCAATTACTCATCCAACCGATAAATAGTTTACGCCCATCCGAATCAGGAACATTGGACCAGGTCACCCCGGCATAATTGTCTGTCCCATGATCTAACCATTTTATATCTTTCTGATTGGTAGTAAAGCTTTCCCCATCAAAATCGCCGACAAAATACTGGGTCGCCGATCCCCCGTTTGGTCCACCAGGATTAATGCTTACCAATAAAATCCATTTTTGATCTCCTTCTGGGCTTGTCAAAGGAAATAGATCCGGACATTCCCAAACACCGCCATACGCAGCCCAAGCAGGGTTAAAATCACTTTCATGGGTCCATTCTATTAGATTGGGGGATGAATAAAAGCTTATTTTATCCTTTACCGCCAATGACATTATCCAAGCTGTCTTGCCTTCAATCTCGACTTTAGTCACTTTGGGATCTCTGAAATCCTTAATTCCCGGATTGGCGAGAACAGGATTACCCTTGAATTTATCCCAGGTAACACCATCATCCAGACTGTAGGCAATGCCCTGGGTCTGAAAATCAATCCTTCCGGCATCTCCTTTTACATTATCATGATAGGTGTAGATGGCAACCAAAGGTGGGTTCTCAGCAGTACCTAAACCACTGCTATTTTCACTATCAAACACAGCAGAACCAGAAAAAATCCATCCTAGGCTATCCGGAGCTATGGCAAAGGGCAAATTTTCCCACTCCACAAGATTTTTAGAGGTTGCATGTCCCCAATGCATAGGACCCCAAACATTGCTATCTGGATAGTACTGGTAAAAAAGGTGGTATTCTCCTTTGTGGAAAACCATACCATTGGGATCATTCATCCAATTGGCTGGGGGACTGAAATGAAACTGAGACCTGAATGGCTCATTGTATTCGTTGAAAGTAGAAATCTCCGAAACAGCCTCCTCTTTGGTTTTGGTTTGGCAAGAAAATCCGATCATTACAATAAAAGACAATGCTAGAATCTGCTTAACTCCTTTCATAATACATGTATTTAAATGATTAATTTATTCATCCAATTCTTTAACACCATGTAGAACTATCCTAAAAGTTGTTCCTTTACCAAGTTCCGATGTATTTACGAATATCCTCCCATTGTGATATCCTTCCATTATTCTTTTGGCCAAGGTCAATCCCAGTCCCCAACCTCTTTTTCTGGTCGTAAAACCCGGATTAAAAACCTTTGATAGCATCTTTTTTTCTATACCCTTCCCCGTATCAGAAATATCTACAAATACGAATTGCTCACTTTCCTTGACAATATTAATCCGAATGGCTCCTTGCCCCTTCATGGCATCTACAGCATTTTTACAGACATTTTCTATTACCCATTCGAAAAGTGACCTATTCATTTGAGCATGGATATTTTCTGCGTGAGAATTTAGTTCAATGCTGACTTTATTGGAGATCCTTGGTCTCAAATAATTAATAGCGTCACCAACTACCTGGTACACATTCTCTGGCTTAATCACAGGAGTACTTCCTATATTGCTAAACCGCTCAGTCACCATGGTCAATTTATTGATGTCCTTCTCTATTTCCAGGATGACCTCTTTATTTTCATCGTATACGGGAGAATTCTTGAGGTAATCTATCCAAGCCATTAGTGAAGCCAATGGTGTTCCCAATTGATGGGCAGTTTCCTTGGTCAATCCAGCCCACAATCTGTTTTGCTCAGCTACTTTACTTTGGTTAAAGAAGGCATAAGCCAGAAGGCCAAAAACCAAAATAACCGAAAGCTGCACATAAGGATAATACTGCAATCGGGTAAGTAGGTCCGAGTTTCTGTAATAAATAAAAACATCATCAGAAAGGCTAATCGGTTCATACAGCTCTTTCATGGACTCCAATTCCTCCAATAGATAAATCTTGACTTCTTCCTCCGAGCTATTGGTCGGGATATTGATGTTTTTATATTCCATGGGCTCTCCACTGGAATTCACGGTAATTACAGGAATAGATTTATTTTCCTGAATAATCACCTGAAAAACAAAGGTTAGATTGTCTGAATTTACAGAGGCATATTCTAAGGCTTCGGCATACAAATCCACTTGGCGTTTTTCCCGAATTTTAAGCTCTTCTACCAGTGTATTGGTATAATATATTGAGCCTAAACCTATAACAAAGGAAAAAATAAATATAGCCCATTTTACCTTCTCCCTGTTTTTATATAAATCTAAAGATGCTAGGTCTTGGAATTTTCTCTTCATTGTAAATTGGTGTTCCCGAACTTAAGTAAGTTCATAATGAGAAACAATATAAAGCAGGGATTATTGCCTAGAATGGCAGAAAATTCTAGTACTAATCAACAATTAAAGCATACAAATTTAACGGTCAAAGCTAGTTTTGCTTTATCCATTTCCATAGCACTTTATAATTCACTTTAGAGCCATGCACCAATATTCCTATTCGGTATATTTTTCCTGCAAGCCAGGTAGTGGACAAAAACCCAAGTACCAAAAGGGAAATAGAAAGTGCCAAATGGTGCCATGGAACGCCAAAACTAACCCTTCCCATCATGGCCACTGGAGAGGTAAAGGGGATGACAGAAAGCCAAAAAGAGACATTACTATTGGGATCGTCTAATACAAAAATAAACAGCCCCATGTACGCAACCAATAATGGAATTGTAACAGGGAACATAAACTGTTGGGCATCAGAAGGGCTGTCTACTGCGGCCCCAATTGCCGCAAAAAATGCTCCATACAATAAATATCCACCGACAAAATAAATCAAAAATGTCAAAGTAATCTGTACAAAATCCAGACCTTGAACCATCTGTAAGATTTCTAATAATTCAGGGTTTCCTTCTGTAGGAAATACTCCTTGCTGACCAGACATCTCTAATATTTGCTGCTGTGGCATTTTCATGCCAAAATATCCCATAACCAAGGAAGAGACTGCACTTATTAATAGAATCCATATTAGAAATTGCGTCAAACCAACAGCACCAATACCAATAATTTTCCCCATCATCAACTGGAAAGGCTTTAATGAGGAAACCAAAATCTCTATAATTCTACTGGATTTTTCCTCTATCACACCTTGCATGACTTGGTTACCATAAACGAAAATAAAGGTATAAATCAGTATACCGGCAAGAAAACCAATGGCATAATTTACTACTGAGTTTGAAACGCGCTCTCCTCCAGCTTCGCTAACTATAATCGTTTGAATATTTACATTCGTCTTGTATGCAGAAAGGATCTCCGGGTCAATGCCCAAAGCTTCCAGCCTATATGCTTCCATTTTTCTTTGAAGGGACAATTCCAAGCTCGAAATCATTGAAATTGGCGGGGTTTCCTCACTATAAAAAACGATACCTTCTGGATTTGAGACATCCAGATCAGGGATATAAAGAAAACCAAACCTGGCTCCCTCTTGCACCAATAATTTGGCGTTTTCCTGTCCCAACTCCCCATAAGAAAAGGAATACAATTCATTGCTCTCTAAAAAAAATGAATTGTTTTCATCAACCACCTCTATCACTCTCCTGGCTTCACCTACAGAGTCTGACATTCCTACCCATAAAAACAAGCCTAGAATGGTAGGGAAAACTAGAGGAGTTATAAGTGTTGCGAGGAGGAAGGAGCGTTTTTTAACTCTTGCCAGGTATTCTCTTTGTATGACTAAGAAGATTTTATTCCCCATGACTTTCATTAATTTTTTGAATGAATATCTCTTCTATACTGGGAACGATTTCTTCAAAACCAAGAATCTCCCCTTCGTTCATGAGTGCTTTCAAGACATCATTAGGCTTCTGCTCATTCAAGCTCAACTTAAATTCCATAAATCCGTCTTGGATAAGCAAATTTTCTCCTTCTGGAACAAAATCCACACTTCCCGGGATCATTTTGACCCGAAAAACATTGGTTTTTGCTTCATCCTTTATCGTTTTCACCGTTCCGTCCAAAATTTTCTCTGACCGATTGATCATTGCTATTTGGTCGCAGAGTAATTCAACGGACTCCATCCTATGGGTAGAAAGGACAATGGTTACCCCTTGGTTTTTCAATTCAAGAATTTCATTTTTAATAATCTCTGCATTCACAGGATCAAACCCGGAAAAAGGTTCGTCCAAAATTAATAAATCCGGACGGTGGATAACAGTGGCTATAAATTGCACTTTCTGCGCCATTCCCTTAGACAGGTCCTGGATTTTTTTATCCTTCCATTGGGTGAGATTAAGCCTATCCAGCCAATCGGTGATTTTTTGTTTGGCTTCATTCTTACTGAGGCCTTTAATTTGAGCAAAATACAACAATTGCTCTTTAACTTTCATCCCTTTATAAAGACCTCTTTCCTCAGGAAGGTAACCGATATTTCTAACATGCTCCATCCTCAAGGGCTCTCCATTAATAAAAATATCCCCAGAGTCTTGGTCTATAATTTGATTTACTATCCTGATGAGTGTTGTTTTACCCGCTCCATTGGGGCCCAGCAACCCAAAAATCTTACCTTGATCAACAGAGAGATCAAAATTTTTGAGTGCTACATGTGATCCATAGGATTTATTTAATGATCGAATGCTTAATATTTCCAAATGAACAATAGTTTAGCAACAGGTTTGATACATTATTATGAATGGAAAATTGTCTCCAAAAACTAATTATTCCAAAGATACGGAACCCACTGAAACATCAATTAGAAAGACCATTAGATTTTTAGCTTCTTTGCTATACCCCTTACTAACATAAGTTTTATCAGCAATTTTTTTCAAATTGAAAGGCACCTTGGTTCTACACATGGCTGTTGATTTGATCTTTATCAAATAAGGCAAATCCTTCGGAGGTAATTTTATATTTACTGAACCTGCACCCACCATGGTATGGATTTGAGAACGGCCAGCCATGGTATCATTAAAAGTTAAATTAACAGAGCCATAGTTGACATCAAACATCAGCAATTCGGCATTTGAAAAGTGAAGGTCATTGGCATATACAGAGCCCATATTGATTGCCACAGCTAGGGTATCCATACTCACAGAGTTGGAAACCTGACTGGCATAGTTTAAAAAAACATCTGCAGAGGCAGTTTTGACAATGCAGTTGGACACGGGAAGGTTAGAGAAATCTAAACGAGCCTTACCTATCCCAAATTGAAAATGCAGGTCATACAAGTAATTCGGATCCAAACCCACCTCCCATTTGTGGTCAAAATCATCATCTCCACTTGAAAACAATCTATAAGACAGGTTTTTACTTAAGCTCTCAGACTCTACATTCTTATGTTCAAGCTGTGCCGAGAGCACACCATCTGTGAGACTATGGGTAAATGAGGGTAAAATATTGACTTTCCCAAGCTCTGCATCTACATACAAAGGGACTCCATGATAGGATCGATTTATATGAGACACACCTTTATAACTTGAGAAGTCAAGACGCACCATATTGATACCACTTTGTTCCTCAACTTCAAAATGACGCAAGATTTGGGCATCAGTTGAAATGACAACAAATAGGATACAACATATCGATATATTTAATTCCTTAAACATAGGGAATTAATACGATAGTCGATGGAAAAGGTTTTTAAAAAGAAATGGCCAAATGCTGGCCATTTCTTTTTAGAAAAATTCTTTAACTTTATCAAATATACTTTTCTCAGAATTTCCTGGATTTGGTTTGAAATTTTCAGAATCTCTTAGTGATTCCAGCTTTTCTCTTTCTTCTTTGCTCACTTCTTTAGGTGTCCACACATTAATATGTATCAATTGATCCCCTTTACCGTATCCGTTAAGCTCTTTAATCCCTTTCCCTTTTAATCTCAGGATTTTTCCTGCTTGAGTTCCTGGATCAATTTTGATTTTAACTTTACCATCTATGGTTGGCACTTCCAAGGAAGCTCCAAGGGCCACATCAATAAAGCTCAAGTATAGGTCATAAACGACATTATTGCCATCTCGAACCAATTCTCCATCTTCAATTTCTTCAATAAGGATCAATAAATCACCTGCTACACCACCAGGTACTTCATTCCCTTTACTGGATAAGCTAAGTTGCATACCTTCAGAAACACCCGCAGGTATATTGATAGGAATTATTTCTTCCTTCACTACCAAACCATTGGCATTGGCATTTGGCGGTCTTTTATCTACAATCTGTCCACTACCTTCACAAGTAGGACATGTACTTGCTGACACCATCTGACCTAACATGGTATTGACCACTTTCTTAATTTGTCCTTGTCCTTGACAAGTAGAACAGGTTTTGAAAGTTACGCCATCAGCAATCATATGACGCTTAACCTTGATTTTCTTCTCTACTCCATGAGCGAGTTCTTTAAGATTAAGTTTTAATTTTACCCGAAGATTGGTTCCTTTTCTAGTTCGTCTGGAACTTCGTCCCCCTCCACCAAAAAAAGAATCAAATCCACCTCCGCCACCAAAGATGTCTCCAAACTGAGAGAATATGTCATCCATATTCATCCCACCGCCGCCACCAAAGCCGCCGTTGCCACTGACACCCTGATGACCAAACTGATCATAGCGTTGTTTTTTCTCCGGATTACTCAGAACCTCATACGCTTCCGCGCCTTCCTTAAACTTGTCTTCAGCAGTAGGATCACCTGGATTTTTATCTGGGTGAAATTTAATGGCCAATTTTCTGTAAGCCTTCTTTATTTCTTCCGGGCTGGCATTTTTTGCTATTCCCAGCACTTCGTAATAATCTCTTTTAGCCATAAGTTTTTAATTTCCTATTACCACTTTTGCAAATCGAACTACTTTATCAGAAAGCATGTATCCTTTTTCAACAACATCTACAATTTTTCCTTTCAGATCCTCAGAAGGGGCAGGGATTTGAGTGATTGCTTCGTGATATTCTGCATCAAAAGCTTTCCCTACCAAATCATCCATAGGCTTCAAACCTTTGGATTCAAGAACCTTACTTAATTTACTATATATCAGTCTGCTACCTTCCTGGTCATTGCCTTCTATTTTAAATGATCTTTCAAAATCATCTAAGACGGGAAGGATTTCCTGAATTATGTTCTTGGAAGCCGTATCAATCATTTCCAACTTCTCCTTTGCTGTTCTCCTACGAAAATTCTCAAACTCAGAATAAAGTCTGACATACTTATCTTTCAGTTCTTGATTTTCTTTTGACAAACTGTCCGACGCATCTTCCATATCAACCGATTCTTCGTCTTTTGTCTCTTCTTGGGAATCCTTTTTCAGATCTTCTCCATTTTTAAGGTTTTCAACTGTATCTGGCTGATCAAGACCTTGATCCATTTCTTCATTCACTTTATCTGTCATTATTCAATACGTTTATCAACAATCAATCTCTCTTAAACAATTAACTTGCCATACTATAGAAATATGACATTCTGACATATTTACTGCAATGCCCTCCATATCAAATCCTTAAGGGCTGGCAATTGAAAACCTGTAACCGAAGAGAAAAAGAGGTGAGGGATACCTTCAGGTATCTCAGGCTTCAGTGCCTCCATTAGTTCTTCATCCAACAGGTCCGCTTTTGATATAGCCAAAATTCGCTTTTTATCTAAAAGCTCTGGATTGTAGCGTTTGATTTCATCCAATAAAATGGCGTATTGTTCACCGATATGATCTGCATCTGCAGGTACTAAAAACAAAAGGATAGAATTTCGCTCTATATGTCTAAGGAAACGAAGTCCTAAGCCCTTCCCTTCAGCAGCGCCTTCTATAATACCTGGAATGTCAGCCATCACGAAAGATTTCCCATCTCTATAATCGACCACACCTAAATTAGGTATCAGAGTGGTGAAGGCATAATCAGCGATTTCAGGTTTCGCAGCAGACACACTTGCCAGTAAAGTTGATTTACCTGCATTTGGAAAGCCTACAAGACCTACATCTGCCAAAAGCTTCAGTTCCATAATGATCCATTCCTCTATTCCTTCACCTCCAGGCTGAGCATAATGCGGGGCCTGATTGGTTGAAGTTTTGAAATGGTCATTACCCTGACCACCTTTACCTCCTGGAGTCAAAATAAATTCTTGTCCATCTTCGGTGATTTCACATCTGACCTCACCAGTTTCTGCTACCTTAGCAACAGTACCGATAGGCACCTCTAAAACAACATCATGTCCATCTGCTCCTTTTCTTCTTCCTCCTTCTCCATTGTTTCCTCTGTCCGCAATGACATGTTTTTTGTATTTGAGATGTAAAAGTGTCCATAGTTGAGCATTTCCTCTCAGAATAATATGCCCCCCTCTTCCACCATCACCACCATCAGGTCCCCCTTTAGGGACGTGCTTTTCTCTTCTGAAATGTACTGATCCACTCCCTCCTGCTCCAGATCGGGAACAAAATTTCACATAATCAATAAAATTGGATCCTGCCACTACTTATTCCGTTTAATATTATTGCTTTAATTTTCATCCTCAACATTCAACTTTTGGATGAAAAGAAAATGGCCAAGCTTGTAGGCTCAGCCATAAAATTATTATGCAAAGATAGTGATTAATACTTATCTACAACAGCACAAATTTTTTGAAAGATTTCATCGATGGCACCAACACCATGAATTCCGGAGAACTTACCCTGCTTTTGATAATAATTGGCAACAGGTAAAGTCTCATCATTATAAACTTTAATTCTATTTTTAATTTTTTCTTCATCCTGATCATCTGACCTACCTGAAGTCTTTCCTCTTTCTTTAAGACGGTTTTTCAATTCTTCCTCAGGCACTTCAAGAGCCACCATGCCAGAAATGGCTGTCCCCTTTTTTGTCAACAATTCGTCAAGGGCTTCCGCTTGAGCTACAGTACGTGGAAAACCATCAAAAATAACCCCATTGGCATCCAATGAATGGTTTATCTTATCTTCTACCATACCGATTACTACTTCGTCGGGAACAAGATTCCCCTCATCCATATATTTGCGGGCCAACTTTCCTAAAGCGGTACCTTCACCCAAGTGCTTCCTGAATAGATCTCCGGTAGATATGTGTTCAATATTGTATTTTTCTATCAACTTTTCACTTTGGGTCCCTTTACCAGCTCCGGGAGGGCCAAACAAAACGATATTTAACATAAGTGTAATTTTAATATGAATAGAGTGTTAATTATTTTCAACAATTTGGTAAATATCACGTAAATTCCTGCCTTGTCCTTGGTAATCCAGCCCATATCCTACCACAAAAAGGTCGGGAATTTCAAAACCTACGTATTTGATCTTAATCGGTTTGACTAATACATCAGGCTTAAACAATAAGCTAACAAGCTCCACACTGCTTGGCTGCTCCTTATTAATCATCTCCAAAAGGTGCGCCATACTATTGCCGGTATCTACAATATCCTCTATAATGATCACGTCTTTTCCTTTAAGAGACTCATCCAAACCGATCAAATCTTTGACACTTCCTTGAGATTTCAAGCCGGAATAAGAGGCTACTTTAATAAAACTGACAGACATCTCAACAGAAATTTCCTTACAAATATCCGACATAAACATAAAACTACCGTTCAAAACAGCCAAAAATATAGGATTTTTTGTCTGATAATCATTATTAATGGAGGCAGCAAGTTCTTTCACCCTCTTAAGAATGACTTTTTCTGTAAGAAAGGGCTCAAAAAATAAATTTTTTAACTTAATCATTCTTTAAAGGTGAGTTTCCCGGATGATGTAAAGGGATTTAGGTTTTATCAATCTAAAATAAGTACAAATTCAAATCCCTTACAAATATTGCATTAAATATTGATACAATTTAAACATGCTCTCCATATCTGAAATAGCCACTTTCTCAATTGGCGTGTGTGGATTTTCCTGTGGGGCCCCTATAAAACACCAATCAATTGGATAAGGACTCATTTGAATCTCTCTTCCATCACTACCACCATAAGCTTCTACTTCCAACTGGAAAGGGACATTTGCATCCCTTGCCAAATCAACAATTCGATTTATAAAGGTTTTACGAGGGATATAGCTATCTCTCATCGAAATAACGGCACCTTTATTAAAATGAATCCCATCAGTTATCCAGGTGACATCGGCAATCAAGGCATTTCTAATTTTCCAGTTTTCATAAATAAATTTTATTAAATAGGGAATCGAACCACCTCCATGTTCCTCATAGGTACTAAAAACAAGGATTCCATTTTCTAAGGTTTCACATAATCTTAGTAAGGTACAAACCCCTACTCTATTGTCTAAATAGGCTGCTTGAAGAAATCCATCTTGCAGAACAACCTCCTGTTCAAAGGAAAGAAGGGTCCCTGTTTCAATTTTTCGTGGGAAATCATGAAACACATTCCCATCGATCTCTTTTGCCTTACATCTGATAAGGCCAGCTTCATCCCTACCAACTAACCATACGCCATCCAAAAGTTCTGGACCACCTATAGGTACAAGTTGATTTTCATATCTAGCGGTAAAACCCACCGTATCCATATGGGAAAAGACAACTGTTTTAGGTTTTCCAAAAACGAGAACAATATTGTCATGAAATTCTTCTCCAAAATGAATTTCAGGAGTAACTTTCCAACTGTTTTTACGTTTCTCGATATATTGCAGTATAAAATTGGAAAACCTTGATTCATCACCGGAAACGCTATCTAAATGAAGAATTTCTTTTAATAAATTTATAAATGGCATAGTTTATGTTAAATATTTTTTTAAATTTCGGGATCAAATTAGTTTTTATTGAAACAATTGAGATAGATGTTTAAAGTTCCCGTAAATTAATATACATTTGTATCATAAACCGAGTAAAAATCTAATAGCAATCAAAATCAATTAAAACACTGAATGTTGTAAAAAATTTTTTATCATGAAAAAAATAATACTATCAACACTAATGGTTGGTGCTTTAGCTGTAGGTGCTAATGCTCAAGACGACTTCAACAAATGGTCTGTAGAGGTTAATGGAGGGTTCAATAAGCCGATGGCTCCAATCACGCCGGGTTATTTCTCACCTACACTAAACCTTGGACATGCCGACCTTGGGGTCAGGTATATGTTTAATGAAAAATTTGGAACCAAATTAGATTTTGGTTTCGGTAGCTTTAAAAATGCTAGCGATACTCCTGATTTTTCTTCTAACTATTACCGTTTGAACCTACAAGGTGTTGCCAATATTGGCAGAATAATGAATTGGGAAACTTTTTCTCAAACTTTCAACCTATTAGGTCACTTTGGTGGCGGAATAGGTCAACTTACCCCTCAGGAAAACCAATTTACTGACCTTAAAGATCGTCAGTATAATATAATTTCCGGAATGACCCTACAGGTTAAATTAAGTGATCGCATCGCTCTAACAGGTGATGTAACCAATTTAGTAGCAGGACGTCAGGACGTAAGTTTTGACGGTGAATCAGCAATTAGGCCAGGTGCTAACAATGGCTATTATGGATCAAATGCTGTTTGGTGGACTGGTACCTTGGGTCTTACTTTCTATTTAGGGGGTAACGACACACATGCTGACTGGTACATCAGGGAAAACAAATATGCTACTAAAGACGAATTGGCTACTCAGATCGGTGAGATCAAGGACATGCTAAAAGACTCTGACGGTGATGGTGTTCCTGATTATTTGGACAAAGAGCCTAATACTCCTGCTGGAGCAAGAGTTGATTCTCATGGTGTAACTATGGATTCTGATGGTGATGGTATTCCTGATCACTTAGATAAATGTCCATTCGTTCCAGGTCCAGCTTCATTAGAAGGTTGTGCTCCAGATGATACCGAAGAAGTTGACTACCTAGCTAAAGCAATAAACGATCAGTACGTAAACGTTTATTTTGCTTTTGACAGTGCTAAACCACTTGGTTACTCTGCATCTTCTGCAAACTATGTTGCTAACTTCATGAAGAGAAACCCAGGAGTTCAAGTAGAACTTAAAGGTTATGCTGATGAATTAGGTCCTGAAGATTACAATATGAAACTTTCTGAGAAAAGGGCTAAATCTGTATATGATTTAATCATTGCCTCTGGAGTTGATGCATCTAGACTTTCTTACAAAGGCTATGGTGAAGATACTAGCGTAGATAAATCTTCTGCTGATGCTAGACAAATGGCAAGAAGAGTTAGTTTCGAGATCCAATAAATAGGCATCTTACATAATATTTAAAACCCGATCTTAAAAGATCGGGTTTTTTTGTTTTACTTTGTCCTACCATGTTTATCCTTAATCATAATAACTCGATTGCAAATCAATATCTGGCCGAACTTCGGGACATAAATATCCAGAAGGACCGTATGCGTTTTAGGAAAAATCTAGAAAGAGTAGGTGAAATCCTTGCCTACGAGCTTTCCAAGAAATTGCCTTTTTCCCCTGCTTCTGTCCCAAGTCCTTTCGGAGAAGTAGAAACCAAACTTTTAGCAGAAAAACCCGTAATCATTGCTGTATTAAGGGCTGCTTTGCCTTTCTATCAAGGCGTATTGAATTTATTTGACCATTCTGATAGTGGCTTCATCGGTGCCTATAGAAATGAGAGCGATAGTGATTCAGCAATAGAAATCACCTTAAATTACCTTGCAGCGCCTGACTTAACAAACAAAACGATAATAATGGTCGACCCTATGCTTGCTACAGGCAAATCAATTTTAAAGAGCCTTCAAGCCTTGAATGGAAATGGCATCCCTAAACAAATTGAAATAGTTAGTGCCATAGCTGCTCCTGAAGGTATACAGCATATTCAAGAAAATCTAGATCTTCCACACCGGTTTTGGATCGGAGCCGTGGACGAAAAACTAAATCATCAATCCTATATTATCCCTGGATTAGGGGATGCAGGGGACCTTGCTTTTGGTTCAAAAATTTAACCTTTTCTTTCAAAATGAGTTATTTAATATTAGCTGCGGGCTTTCTGGTCCTGCTATTGGGTGGAAAATTTCTTGTTGATGGAGCCTCTGCGATCGCCGCTAGACTTGGGTTAAGCCCTGGATTAATTGGCCTAACCATTGTTGCTTTTGGCACCTCTGCCCCAGAATTATTGGTAAGTGTGACTGCTGCATTGAAAGGTTCAAGTGATATAGCCATTGGCAATGTCATTGGGAGTAATATTTCTAATATCACCCTGGTTTTAGGAATAAGTGCAATCATATTCCCTATTTATATTCAAAAATCAACGCTTAAGCTGGATTACCCATTTACATTAATTAGCTCCGTCATTTTTTATGCAATGTCCTTTAGTGGGGTAATTTCTTTCTTTGAAGGAATTATTTTATTCTCCTGCTTTGTTGGGCTTAATTGGTATTTTTTCAAAACAATAGAAAGAGTTGAGTTTACAGAAGATGAGGCGATACAAATGAAAAAGAAGTCGCCTTGGCTTGCCGTATTACAGCTTTTAGGTGGTGCCGCTGGTTTATATTTCGGCTCTGAGTTAGTTGTAGGAAATGCTTCATTGATAGCCCGAAATTATGGGGTAAGTGAACGAATTATTGGCGTAACAATTATCGCAATAGGTACAAGTTTACCTGAATTGGTAACCTCCGTTTTAGCTGCATTAAAGAAGGAAACTGAAATGGCTTTAGGAAATATTTTAGGGAGTAATATTATGAACGTTTTCTCTATTATAGGCATTACAGCTTTAATTAAGCCTATCGAGGTTGCTACAGACTTTATATATACTGATTTTATTTGGATGTTAGCCTTTACAATCATACTTCTTCCAATAATGCGGATTGATTATAAAATCTCCAGATTAAACGGCCTTACTTTGTTCTTAGGTTACCTACTTTATATCTATTTCATAATATCATGAATGAGTACCTAATTACATTCGCCGGAATTTATTTCCTTTGTCTTTTTAAATTTATAGCCGGACCACTTCTTGGAGCAGCGGCAGGTTACGGTTTACTTGAAATAGTAATTGTAACAGTTTCTGGTATGATGACATCAGTGATTCTTTTTACCTTTTTAGGAGAATGGTTTAAAACAAACTGGACCATCATAATTAAAAAAAAGCAAAAGCGTTTCTCCAAAAGAACAAGAAACATCATTAAGATTTGGAAAAAATTTGGCATTTGGGGAATTGCTTTCCTGACTCCCCTAATATTGACACCAATAGGGGGAACAGTCGTATTGACTTCATTTGGCATCGCAAAAAGAAAAATTCTGTTTACAATGTTAGTAAGTGCTTTTTTCTGGGCCTTTGTATTTGGATTAAGTATAGAGGAGCTATTGAAAATCCCATTTCTAAAAAGTTTATGGACATAAAAAAAGGGCTTGTAATTCAAGCCCTTTTTTTATGTATTAAGTCCGCTACTAATTCACAGACAGTATTTCTGCTTTAAAAAGAATGGGCGTAAAAGGCTTCACAAGATCAATTTGTTCTCCCATATTTACCAAGTCTTGACGAATAGCTGATGGGAATATTTGAATTGATTGATCGTATGCATTAAAAGAAGTAGACAAAACTTCAATCTTCTGATCAGGCAAAACATCAATTAAAGATTTATTTAAAAACTCCAATCCTGAGTTTCCTATAGAAACAGTTGTAGGCTGATTACTTTCATAAGATTCAAATACAGGATCTTCCTCTCCCAGTTCAAATAATTCAAAATCTACTGAAACGTTACTTCCAAGTTTGGACTCAGTCTCTGTATCATCTCCCTCAGTAACTGTACGCATATAAACACCTTCTGCAACTTCTACAAAACCTTCAAGTTGTTCTGCTGCGATATAGTCCGCTATCATTGTTTCTTCACGCTGCATCAACTCTTCTTCAGTATATTTGGCTGCATACTTTAATTTAATCACCAAATTGGATGAAGGAAGAATTAAAGTTTCGAACCCATAATTCCCAAAGGCAAGATAGGATGGTGAATAAACAGTTAATTCTTCACCAACTTTAGCTAGACCTGAGGCATAAGTAATGGATATTGGCCATAAGCCATCCTGACTGTATTTAAATATCCGTGGTTCCTTCGTTTCATCCATATAAGAATCAATCAATTGTCCATCGATGGTTTTAATTTCATAATACACCCCTATAAAATCTGCATTTACAAATTGCTCTCCATCAGGATTTTCAACAGTTTTAGTGTAATAATACCCAGATTGAGCCTTGGTAGCAACAATGCTATTGCTCGCAATGTATTCTTCTAAGATTAGGTCATCCCTTTCCATTGCCAACTCTATATCAGAAACGGATTCTTCAAGACAAGATGACATCAAGACAATCAGGCCAAGTAGCCAAGTAAATTTGTTCGTTAAAATCATGGTGATTAAATAATTAAAGTTTGGTTTGTTATTTATTATTAAAATTAAAATTCATCCTCAGATTCACTCCACCTATAGAAAACTGCTGATCTGCAAAAGTAAGTCCTCCCAATGGCAATTTATAGAAAGGTTCAAAGGAAATATAAAACTCTTTGTTTAATTGATATTCATAGCCAAATGAAAGATTCAATAGTCCGGCTACATCCGTACTACTCTGCCCAGATTCAGGAGTAAAAACATTACTAAAGCTCTGCACTGTTGGGGCGTATTCCAATGCCCCATTGAAACTATTGGCATTGAAAAGGGACTGCGCCTGATAAGACTCTACGGTGTTTTGAGTTAAATACACCATGCTAGACAAGCCTGTAATCAAATACATACCCGTCTGCTTTTTATCATAAAACTTATATTTCAAATTCACAGGTATATCTAAAGAGGCAAAATTGAGTTGGTAATCAGTATCAATAATATTACTATTGCTCTTTAAGGCCTCTGAAGAAGGAGAAGCATCCATCATTTGATCCATTCTATGATTATTTTGCGCTCCCATGCTTTGATTGGCATAAGCCAAACCAACGTCCAGTTTTAGCTTTCTACTTAAAGAGATCTCAGACATTATTCCAGCCCCTAAATTCATTCCTGAAACAGGATTGGAGCTGGCTTGAGGGCTCACCATCAAGCCCAGCTTAAAGGATTTGGGGGTTTTGGCTACTTGATCATTTTCCGAGCTAGAAGACTTCCAAATATCTACTAAATACTGAGCCTCAGAGGTGCTCATGGAAACATCTTTCCCCGTATTAATCGCTACGGTTTGCTCCGCTCCTCCTTCTAAACTATTAAAACGCTCAGTAATTCCAGCCTGAAATTCGTCCCAGGTTTCAGTAAAGGTTTCTATAAAAACTGAGTTTGATGCTTTACCTGTCTCAGGGATATTTTGAATAGGAGCTCTATCTACAACACTATCTTCACCAATATTGGATAGGGCCGTAGATCCTGTAAGTGGAGCTACCTTACCATAACTCGAATCATTTCTTGAACTGATTGTTGGGATTTGAAGCACTTCAGCTTCATCTTTTTCACTTTTATCGAAAAAAGGAGCTTCATCCATAATCACCGCATCCGTTATAGATTTCACCTTTTGATCAATTTCCTGTTGCTTAGGAAAATAAAAGAAAAAGAACAATAAACTAGCAGCAATACCTGCTGTCATAAATGGCCAGTAGATTAGCCATGCTTTCTTCTTAGGCTTAAAATAAGCATCAGAAAACTTTTCCCATTCTTTTGGATCAAATGGCTCCTCGTGATTATTGAAGGAGGCTTTAATTTTCTCCGCTAGCTTCTTATCGAACTGCTCCTTCATTCTTTATATGATTTAATGCAATAATTTTTTCTCTCAATTTCTCCTTGGCTCGCGCTAAATAAGTCCTACAAGTACTTGAGGGGATCCCAAGTTTTTCGCTTATTTCGGCATGCCTAAACCCCTCTATTTCATACATATTAAAAATCACCCGCAAAATATCAGGCAATTCTTCAAGGCATTTTAAGATGTCATCTTTAGATAACTCATCGATAATATCAGGATCGTAAGTCTCAGCATGAGCTTTATCAATATCCATTACTGCCTGATGTTTTAAGTTTTTCCTGTAATAGTCGACCGAGGTATTAATAATTATTCTACGAAACCAAGCCTTAAAAGAATTCTCTAAACAAAATTGATCAAGTTTATCAAAAGCCTTCATATAACTATCGTTTACGATTTCACACGCCTCCTCCCTATTACCAGAATACCTTAACGCAATACTCATGGCATAGCCATAAAAGTGCCGATAAAGCCTTTCTAACGATTTTTTATCTCGCTTTTGTGCTTCTTGTATGAGATCTTTCTCCAAAAGCTTTTGTTTTACTGGGTCGATTCAAAACCCATACGTTACCAACTCACAAAACGCTACAATACTTGCCAAAAAATTTTCATTTTATTTAATTGAACAATTTTTTAGCCCCCACAAACCCAACCAAATGAACCTAGAAGCTTATTGATTGTATCCATTTCATCAAAAATAGACTCCTAAAAAAGACTTAAACCCGAAATATGCAATAGACAATCTATTACGTGCTGAAATCGCTTTAAAATCAGCCACTTCGTTGCTGTTTTCAATTTCACCATAGCGGTGCTATGTTAAAATCTCCAAACAGCCTGATTGTCTCGTCCTGAAAATGGTTGACACTTTTGTTTTTCAAATATAGTAAGTGTTTTAATTTCTAAGAAGTTTCATTTAACTTACAGTACCACGATAAAGCGGAGGCAAGCTCTGCTGAGGAGCAACTTGCCAAGGAATAGTCGTTTGGTCCGATAGCGTTGCTATTTTCAGACCGGGCCTTGACAGGTTCGGTCTTCTTTTTCCAATTATATTTCTTTCCAATAACGCGTTCGGTATCATGCCTTGTAAAACCTTCGTCATGTACTTGGTTAGGTGTTAGATTTCCTAAACTCTCGTGTGGTCTCATATCATTATAGATTTTGATAATTTTAATGATGTATTTTTTCGGGTTGATATTTGTTTCTCCTGCAATATCCTCCAGCCACTCTTCCTTTAGGATTCCATTTACTCTTTCCGCTATGGCATTTTCATGTGGTGAAGCGGGCTTCGTCATACTGATCCAAACTTTCTTCTTTTTCAATAGGTCGGTGTAATCATAACTGCAGTACTGTACCCCACGGTCCGAATGATGGACAAGGGAATAATGGTTAATGTTTTCTTGAGACTGGAAAGCCACCTTCAGGGCTTCAAGTGCTGATTCAGCCTTCAGATCCAGAGAAAGATTCCAGCCCACTATTTTCTGGGAATAAGCATCCGTAATAAGATACAGATACATGACTTGCCCATTTAGTAAAAGGTAGGTAATATCGGAAACCCATAACTGGTTGGGCCTGTAGACAACCATGTTTTCTACCAGGTTATGGTACTTCCTAAGCCAATGATGGCTTTGGGTAGTGAAAAACTTCCTTTTTCTTTTGGTTACTAATAACCCGTTCACTCGAAGCAAATCAAACAGTTTATCCCTGCCTATCTTGATTTTCATTCCTATTAGGTCTTTCTGAATCAGAGGGTTTATCTTTCTCAACCCCCATCTGGATGTTTTGGCCTTCTTTCTGATCTTTAAAACAAGACTCAAGACCACCTCTTCCTCAAATGCCCCGCGGTAAATATAATTTAAAGCTTTATAGTAGCCCTGCCTGCTCTTGCCAAACAATTCACAAAGTTGGGCCAAACTTACTTTTGGTTCTTCTTCTCTGAGTCTTTGAACTGTTTGGCACCAGACTTTTTTTCAAGATCTAGCCCATATTCTTCTTTGGCAATATCTACCATGATCTGGTATGCCCTGCCCTTCAAACGGCTAAGCTTCAGCTCTTCTTCAAGTTGCCTTATACGGGCTTTTAACTCACTATTGGAATCCTCTTTTATTGCCATGTTTTTTAAAATCGGAAGAGGATCTTTAGGAAGCCTTCTTTCAAGACCAGCAAAAATCCTCATCCATTCCAAGATAGCGGATTTGCTTTTAATTCCATAAATATGCCTTGCCTGTTCTTTGCTTAAAGTACCTGAAAGTACTTCCATAACGATTTTTCTCCTTGCATCTTCGGAGAACTTTTGTAATTCACTCATTTTGTCCGATTATAGGTTTACAATTTTTAATTAAATTGTGTCAACCTATTTCAGTACACGACCGATTTTCTTGCGATTGCAACACTTCCCGTAAACACGGGACAGGCTTCACCCCTGACATTGTCAGGGCGGAGAAATCCTATTACATAATCTGGGTTAAAATTGTTACCCATTGATAAACCAAAGTTAACAACGAAAAAGGCGGACTTAAAATTATCCCCAAGTAATTAAGAATAATCATTACATATGGTCTAAAGGACAAAGCATTAATATGAAAACAGCCCTATTGTTTAAAACCCCTAGTATATAGCCTACTCTCCCCTTAACGCTTCTCACATCTTTAGCCTATGTCTAGTAATTTTGAGACTTTGCTATGGCTATTTCCTATTTACTTTTAAAGCCAAAAAAACTTCCTTTCTGCAGCAATCAATATTTGCAACTTACGCCACCCTTTTCTCAGGGCTTAAGATTTGTGTAGTAAGAGAATTTTATTGGTATCTTTCAAAAGGAAATAGACACTTATATCAGCAGCAAACGATGAAGCTTTTGCATGATAAACTTAATCTCTTTATTTTTAATACCTAATAAGTAACAATAAATGTAAATTTAGCGTTTAAATTGCTGATCATTTATGACTAAAGAAATGAAATATTTCCTATTCCTTGCCCTTCTTTTAGGTTCTTCTTTCAATTTATTGGCTCAAGAGGAGGAGTCCGGAGACTATGACTATGACAAAGAGGTTCTCTTTGGAATCAATAAAAATACCAACGGAGGTTTAATTGGCGGTGTTAGTTTTAAAATTGGTTCAAGGATAGATGACAATCTCTTTCAGTTTTTCAATTTGGAATTGGCCAATGTCAAAAACCCCAAGGAAGTCAGGTACCCATCAAATTTAGGGAATACGTATATTTTTGGAAAATCAAATTACCTCTACGCAATAAGGCCCCAATACGGTCGAGAAATAATCGCCTTCAAAAAAGCACCCCATCAGGGAGTCCAGATTTCATTCCTGGCGGCAATTGGCCCTTCCATTGGATTAATAGCTCCCTATTATGTGGAATATTACTATAGTCAATCAGACACAAGACGCCAGCAGTATGACCCTAGCATCCACCAAAGCAAGTGGGACATACTCGGTCCAGGGAGACTATTTGAGGGAATTGGCGATTCTGAAATTGCTTTTGGGGGAAATGCCAAAGCAGCAATAACTTTTGAATTTGGTTTTTTTAAGTCAAACGTAACAGGGCTGGAACTAGGGTATCAATTTGAGGGTTTTACCAAAGAGATTCCCTTGATGCCAACTACGGAAAACAGACAGACCTTCCAATCTGCTTATGTCACCTTATTCTATGGCTTTAGAAGATAGGTAGTAACATCCATCTTTGGGTTAACTCACATTTTATGATTAATTTTGAACGGACTTAAAAAACCGATATGATAGAATTACCGGTAATTTCTGAAGAACAAACCAGAAGAAAAAAACCGAATTGGTTGAGGGTAAAATTACCTGTTGGAAAAGAATATGCGCATGTACGCAAATTGGTAGACGAGCACAAGCTACACACTATCTGCGAAAGCGGCAATTGCCCTAATATGGGTGAGTGTTGGGGAGCGGGTACGGCTACCTTTATGATATTAGGAAATGTATGTACCAGATCCTGTTCCTTCTGCGCTGTAGCCACAGGAAGACCACCTGAGTACGACGAAGATGAACCAAGAAGGGTTGCTGAAGCAATTCAGCTAATGCAGGTAAAACACGCTGTAATTACCTCTGTAAACAGAGATGAGCTCAAGGACAAAGGCGCTGATATATGGTATAGAACAGTAGCTGAAACCAAGAAAAGCTCTCCAGAAACCACAATTGAAACCCTCATCCCAGACGTTAAGGGGAATTGGGAAGCCTTGTACCGAATGATTAGTGCGGGACAAGAAGTTGTTTCTCATAATGTAGAAACTGTTGAAAGATTGTATAGGAGAGTAAGACCACAAGCCAAGTACAACAGATCTCTGGAACAAATTAAGCTTACAAAGGAATTTGGCAAACGTACCAAAACAGGTATCATGCTAGGCTTAGGAGAAAAACAGGATGAAGTGCATAAAGCAATGGATGACCTTGCAGCGCATGGCTGTGATATACTTACACTCGGCCAATACCTGCAACCCACTAAAATGCACATTGAAGTTGCTGAATTTATTCACCCTGACCAATTTGATGTATATAGAGAAGAAGGACTTAAGAGAGGCTTAAAATATGTAGAATCCGGACCTTTGGTCAGATCCTCTTACCATGCTGAGAGACATGTAAACGTTTAAGCACCTTTCCTTGAATAACTTCCGATCAAATTCACTTGAATTGGTCGGAAGTTATGATTTTTCTTGAGATAAGAAGGATAATAACTATTTTTTTGTATCTTTTGACTGTCTATATCTTACAAAGAACTGGATTTTAAACGTGCCTTAAAATGACTTTTACCAAAACATTACTATTAGTAATAATCGCCACAGTTTTTTTTAACTGTTCCTCTAAAACTATTGGTGGGCTCACCAAAGAAGAGTATAAATCCTGGAAGCAACAAAAAAAGGAAATGAGTCCTGAAGCTTTCAAAGCCTTGGTTGAAGACAAGGACAGAATAGCACAAGAAAACAATTACCTTCTTGAAAAAATGGCCCATGTTGAGCAAAAGATCGCTGATAAACAAGGCGAAATAGATCGTTTGGCCCGTCAGGTAATGAGCATGAGTACTCAAAACAATCAAGGAGCAAATGGGAATTCAGAATCCAATATAGATGAGTGGCAAAAAGGCATTGTTTTTAAGGTACAATTGGCTGCTTTCGATGAATTTGACCTGAGAGACCTTACAGAGAATGGAAGTGATCTGAAAATCATTGATGAAGAAGGGTACATCAAGTATGTATTAGGCCAATTTAGAGACTACAAAATGGCAGATCAGTTCAAGAAAAAATTAAGAAAAATAGGCGTGAAAGAAGCCTGGATTGTTCCCTACAAAGACGGACAAAGAGTGCCTCTTAAAGATGTTCTCACTGAGGTGATCGACTAAACGATAAGGATCTCAATGTATGGACTTTAAGTAAACCTGTCAATTTTTATTGGAATTATTAAGGTGTTTTTTTAGTTGAATCGCCTGTTTGTTTTGTAATTTACACGCCATGGACTTTAGATGGAAACATAAAAGCAAGGCAGATTCGGAATTAGTTGAATACCTAAGCAATGAAATCAACGTTAACCCGACATTAGCAAATGTCTTGGTGAATCGTGGCATTGAGGATTTCCAACAAGCAAAAGAATTTTTCCGTCCCGATTTGGACAAGCTCCATGATCCTTTCTTAATGAAGGACATGGACAATGCCGTAAAAAGGTTACATGAGGCTATAGAAAACAAAGAAAAAATACTTATTTACGGAGATTACGATGTAGATGGAACCACTTCTGTGGCATTATTTTATGGCTTTATAAAATCATTTTATGACAATGTAGCTTTTTACATCCCCGACAGATACAAAGAGGGTTATGGCATTTCCGAAAAAGGAGTGCGTTATGCAGCTGAAAACAATTTCGGCCTCGTTGTATCGTTGGATTGCGGAATTAAGGCCATGGATAAAATCGCACTGGCCAATGAACTAGGTGTAGATTTTATCATCTGCGACCACCACACACCTGGAGAAATACTCCCTCAGGCCATTGCCGTTTTAGACCCTAAACGTTCAGACTGCTCCTATCCCTTCAAAGAGTTAAGTGGATGTGGAGTAGGGTTCAAACTTGTACAGGCTTACACAAAGTTTTTGGGGAAAAATCAAAACCACCTTTATGCTTTCCTTGATCTTTTAGTGATCAGTATAGCCTCAGACATTGTCCCCATATCTGGGGAAAACAGAATCCTTGCCTATTTTGGTTTGGAAAGATTAAACAACAATCCCAGACCGGGAATTAAAGCCCTAATACTTAAAGGAAAATTAGAGAAAGACATTAACATTACAGATATTGTTTTCAAAATTGGCCCAAGAATAAATGCCTCCGGGAGATTAGAGCATGCAAAAGCCTCTGTAGAACTATTAATTGCTAAAGATTTAGACGAAGCAGTGCGAAGGGCTGAACTCGTAGAAGACGTAAATGCTGCGCGAAAAAATTTCGATGAAAACATCACTCGTGAGGCATTAGAAATGATTGAAAGCAGGGAATTGGAAGAAGGTGCTTTCAAAAGCACTGTTCTATTCAAGGAGGACTGGCACAAGGGAGTAATTGGCATTGTGGCTTCGAGGTGTATAGAAAAGTACTATAGACCGACCATTATACTTACTGAATCAAACAATAAAGCTACAGGTAGTGCGCGTTCTGTATTTGATTTTAATATCTACGATGCAATTGAAGAATGCAGTGACTTGCTCGAGCAGTTTGGTGGTCATAAATATGCTGCAGGACTTACCCTAGCTGTCGAAAATGTACCAGCATTTCAGGAGAAATTTGAAGCTGTAGTTAGCGAAAGGATAAGTGAAATTCACATGAAGCCTATATTAGAAATTGATGATGAGTTGATCCTTGATCAAATCAATTATAAATTTTATAATATCCTCAAGCAAATGACACCTTTTGGCCCTGGGAATCCCGAACCTGTCTTTTGTACCAATCAGGTTTACGCCGAAAATGTACGTATCCTAAAAGACAAACATCTCCGCTTTGAAATCGTTCAAGATGGACAAAGCACAAAGCCAGTTTGTATTGGCTTTGGCTTTGCTGATTATTATGAGTTATTGAATAGCAAGATGCGATTTAATATAGCATTTGAATTAAGAGAAAATACATTTAGAAATACGAGCAGTTTGCAGCTTTACGTAAAGGATATCAAATTTGATTAAACATGATATTAAAGGCAGAGCACCTAGTTAAAATATACAAGAAAAAGAAAGTAGTTAACGATATTTCTGTAGAAGTAGGACAGGGAGAAATTGTAGGCCTACTTGGACCAAATGGAGCAGGAAAAACCACCTCATTTTATATGATTGTGGGCCTCGTAAAACCAAATGGAGGAACTGTATACCTGGACAATCAGGACATTACCCCACTACCTATGTACAAAAGAGCGAAATTAGGTATAGGATACCTTGCTCAAGAAGCCTCTGTATTCAGAAAGCTTACTGTGGAGGAAAATATAATGGCCGTTCTGGAGATGAGTAAGATCCCCAAAAAGGATCAAAAGGAAAAAGTAGAAGAGCTTCTAGAGGAGTTTAGCCTCACCCATGTAAGAAAAAACCTTGGGATGGTACTCTCTGGCGGAGAAAGAAGGAGAACAGAAATTGCCAGGGCATTGTCAGTAGACCCGAACTTTGTGTTACTAGACGAGCCATTTGCAGGAGTAGATCCAATTGCTGTAGAGGAAATTCAAACCATCGTAGCCAAACTTAAAAACAAAAATATCGGCATCCTCATCACTGATCATAATGTGAATGAAACCTTATCCATTACCGACCGTGCCTATTTGATGTTTGAGGGAAGACTTCTGAAAGCAGGCACAGCCGAAGAACTCGCTGCAGATGAGCAGGTAAGAAAAGTTTATCTGGGGAAAAATTTCGAGCTGAAAAGGAAAATTTAAAACCGACCAAACCTCCACTATGGAATTGATCAATACTTTTATGACCTGGATTCTTAAGAATCGAATTGGTCAGATAGAAAAATTTAAAAATAACCCACTTGAAACACAAAGAGAAATTCTTTTCAAGTTAATACATACAGCCAAAAAAACTGAGTTTGGGAAAAAGTACAATTTCGAGAAAATCTCTGCTTACGAGGACTACAATCAATGGGTGCCAGTACACGACTATGAAGCACTAAAGCCTTATATTGAACAAACCATGAAAGGCCAGCAAAACGTAATTTGGCCAACGCCTATCCATTGGTTTTCGAAATCATCTGGAACTACTTCCTCACGAAGTAAATTTATTCCTGTCTCTCCTGAAAGCCTTGAAGACTGTCATTTCAAGGGTGGTAAAGACATGCTTTCTCTGTATATCAATAATTATCCCGACACTAAATTATTTACAGGTAAAAGCCTTACTATTGGAGGAAGCCTCCAAACCAATAATCTTGACTACAATGACAATAGCTTTTCAGGGGATATTTCTGCTGTCATCATGAGAAATCTCCCAAAATGGGCGCAGATGGCTCGAACACCGAGTCTTGAAGTTGCTTTGATGAGTGAATGGGAGAAAAAAATAGACAAGATGGCCGATGAGACGCTAAAAGAAAACGTAACAAGTCTCACAGGTGTACCTACCTGGACGCTGGTATTGATTAAAAAGGTACTGGAAAAGACCAATAGTAAAAACATTTTAGAAATTTGGCCAAACCTAGAAGTATTCTTTCATGGTGCTGTAGCTTTCGGACCTTATAAAAATATTTTTGAAAGTCTTATCCCTTCTCCGAACATGCATTATATGGAAACCTATAATGCCTCTGAGGGATTCTTTGGAATCAAAGATCAAAAAGATTCAGATGAACTGCTTTTAATGCTTGATTATGGCATTTTTTATGAATTCATCCCGATGGAGGATATAGAAAGGAAACATCCCAATATAATCCCCTTGGACAAAGTGGAAAAAGGTAAAAATTACGCAATATTGATTTCTACCAACGCAGGGCTTTGGAGGTATAAGATAGGTGACACAGTAAAATTCACCTCCACAGACCCTTATAGAATTAAAATTTCCGGTAGGACTAAACATTTCATCAACGCTTTTGGAGAAGAGTTAATCGTGGAAAATGCTGAAAAGGCCATGGAAATCACATGCAAAGCAACGGGTTCCACCATCAGCAATTTTACTGCAGCACCAGTATACTTTGATAAAAACCATGAACAAGGTACCCATGAATGGGTGATTGAGTTTGTAAAATTTCCTAAAGATAAAGATGAATTTCTACATAGGTTAGATCAGGAATTAAGAAATGTCAATTCAGATTATGAAGCAAAGCGATACAAGGACATGGTTCTAAAACTACCTATCCTTCATTTTGCCTCGGAAGGGATATTTGAAAAATGGCTCAAATCAAAAGGACGTTTAGGTGGTCAAAATAAGGTCCCCAGACTTTCCAACAACAGGGAATACATCGAAGAGGTTTTAAAGCTTTTGTAAAATCTCTATCCATATTTCAGTCTTATTTCCCGCTGCTTTTTTGTATTGAAATCTCATGTAAATCAGAATCAAACAATCCCATTTACTTAGGCATAAATTTAACCCGAACCATTAAATGAGTATTGGATTAAATGATGAATTCACTTTAAAATCAGTCTTTGGATTGCAATACATGTAGTAAATCAAATCACTTCCAAGCCAAACCAAAGAAGATTCTAATCCGAGGCCAAAATGGAGTTGAAAACAAATGCTGTTCCGGTATCAAATTAAGCTGAATCAAGGTTAAAAATAGCCTATTTTAAACGCATTTGAGGAATGAAAAAAACAAGAAATATTTATCCACATTTAACAACAATTATCCACACCCAGACTAAAACAACACTTAAAATATTGTAGGTCAATTACTTACACCGTAAAATAAAACTGTCAAATTGTGGAAAACTTGAAAAAATAATATTTTTTATAAATTAATCTAAGGCCCAAAGGTGGATAACCCTAAGATCAGAATTATATTCCAAATCTAATGAATTACTCCTTACTTTTTGCAGCTTCCCAATAGGCATCCATCTCCTCCAAACTCATTTCAGACAATGTTTTACCTGAAGATTTTGCTTCATTTTCAAGGTATTGAAACCTATAGATAAATTTCCTATTGGTCTTTTCCAATGCCTCTTCAGGATTGACACCTATAAACCTGGAATAGTTGATTAAGGAAAACATCAAATCACCGAATTCCTTGGTTGCTTCCTCTTTATTAACAGGCAGTTCTCCACTGGCATCAAAATTTTCACGAAACTCCGCAAGCTCTTCTTCCACTTTTTCCCAAACCTGGTGTTTTTCCTCCCAATCGAAACCAACACCTCTTGCCTTTTCTTGAATACGCATCGCTTTAATCAATGCAGGCAAGGACTTGGGAACTCCTCCAAGCACACTTGTATTGCCTTTTTCTTTAAGCTTAATCTTTTCCCAGTTTTGCTTGACTTCCTCCTCATTATCCACCGCCGTATCACCATAAATATGAGGATGCCTTCTAATTAATTTATTATTAAGTTGCTCAATCACCTTAGCGATATCAAAGGCGTTTTTTTCATCTCCTATACGTGCATAGAAAACTATATGCAATAAAATATCACCAAGCTCTTTACTTATTTCGTCGAGGTCATTGTCCATTATGGCATCCGATAGCTCAAAGGTTTCTTCTATGGTCAAGTGCCTTAAACTCTCAATGGTTTGTTTTTTATCCCAAGGGCATTTTTCACGGAGTTCATCCATGATGGTCAGTAGTTGATCAAAAGCCGCTAACTGCTTTTTCCTTTTTTCTGGATTAATCATAAAAAGAGAGGAAACTTATAAATCGGTATGAACGTTTTGAAAGTAATACGTAAATTTGCAGAAATAAAATTGATATGACAACTGTATATTTAACATTGGCATTTGTGGCATTATTTTTCATTTTGATGTCTGTTAGGTTAATTTTCCTAAAAAACGGACAATTCAAAGGAACATGCGCATCTCAAAACCCTTACCTAAATAAGGATGGCGGAACTTGTGGCTACTGTGGAAAAAAAGTAGATGAGACAAGTTCTTGCGGCAATCCCGATAATGAGGTTGACAAGGTGATGGCAAAATTCAAATAAAAACGAACTAGCACCATCCAAACACTAATTTTTATAACCCTCCATTAAATTCTTTAAATGGCATTAATTAAATCGATTTCCGGTATTAGAGGAACTATAGGCGGAAAACCTGGAGAAGGTCTTTCTCCTTTGGACATAGTAAAATTTTCAGCAGCCTATGGAGCATGGGTTTTAGAGAACTCACCAAATAAAAAAATCATACTTGGTAGAGATGCACGTATCTCTGGTCAGATGGTTTCCCAGTTGGTAGCCAGCACACTTCAAGGACTAGGTCTTCATGTAATAGATCTAGGACTTAGTACAACACCTACGGTGGAGTTAGCTGTGCCTAAAGAAAATGCTGGTGGTGGTATCATCATCACGGCAAGCCATAATCCAATTCAATGGAATGCGCTAAAACTACTAAACGCTCAAGGAGAATTTATTTCAGATAGTGAAGGAAAAGAGGTTCTTGACAAAGCTGAAAAAGAGGATTTCACTTTCGCTGAAGTGCGCAAATTAGGAAGCTACACCCAAAGAGAAGATTACCTTGACATTCACATTCAACATGTGCTTGACTTGGCTCTTGTCGACAAAGAAGCCATTGCGGCTAGGAAATTCAAAGTGGTCATTGATTGTGTCAACTCTTCCGGAGGCATTGTAGTCCCCAAATTGCTTACTGCCTTAGGAGTTGAAGTCATTGAGGAAATGTATTGTGAACCTAATGGTGATTTCCCTCATAACCCTGAACCATTACCTGAACACCTTCGAGACATTTCCTTAAAATTGGAAAATGGTAATTTTGATCTTGGGATAGTAGTTGACCCAGATGTGGATAGGCTAGCATTTTTAAATGAAGATGGAAGCTTCTTTGGTGAAGAATACACCTTGGTAGCAGTAGCTGATTATGTGCTTTCCAACCAGAATGGGAATACGGTATCAAATCTTAGCTCCACCAGGGCTTTACGAGACGTTACCGAAAGACATGGAGGAGAATACCATGCTGCAGCTGTGGGTGAAGTAAATGTAGTTACTCAAATGAAAGCCACGAATGCAATTATTGGTGGAGAAGGCAATGGTGGCGTGATCTATCCAGAGTCTCATTATGGTAGAGATGCATTAGTAGGTATAGGATTATTCCTAACCCACTTGGCTAAATTCGGAAAATCTGCCAGTAGATTGAGAGCTACCTACCCAGGCTATTTTATCTCTAAGAACAAAATCGAGCTTACTCCTTCCATCAATGTGGACAGCATTCTCGACAAAATCCAACGCAAGTACCAAAAATACCCTATCAATACAATTGATGGGGTGAAAATAGAATTTGAGAAAGAGTGGGTTCACCTTAGAAAATCAAATACTGAACCAATCATTCGTATTTATTCCGAATCAGGAACTGCTGCTACGGCTGATCATTTGGCGAATAAAATTATTTTGGACATCAAAGAGATAATTTCAGAAAAATAATCTGAGATTATTCAATTTTATACCATGAGCGATTTGGCTTCCATTTACCTTGACAATGCAGCAACTACTCCTATGGATGAGAAAGTGCTGGAAGTAATGTTGCCTTATTATAAAAATAATTATGGGAATCCTTCTTCCGTTCATAGTCATGGCAGAAACGCAAGAGAAGCTTTAGAGAAAGCAAGAAAGAAAATCGCTAGTCTGCTTAATGCCAGCCCTGGAGAAATTGTTTTCACATCCGGAGGAACTGAGGCTGATAACATGGCTATATGTGGTGCTATTTCTACTTTTGGTATAGAACATATCATCACCTCTCCTTTGGAGCATCATGCAGTATTGCATGTGGCAGAGCAGGTGGCAAAAGAAAAAAACATCCGATTAAGTTTACTTGAATGCGATGCTGAGGGCAATCTAAATTTAGATCAACTTGCCTTATTGTTAGAAAAAGAACCTAACAGCTTGGTCAGCCTTATGCATGGCAATAATGAAATAGGAAACCTTAATGATATTGAAAGAATAGCTGCCTTGTGTAACAAGCATGGCAGCTATTTTCATTCAGACACGGTTCAGACAATGGGGCATTATCCCATTGACCTGAAATCCCTCCCCATTCATGCCCTTTCAGGTTCTGCTCATAAGTTTCATGGCCCAAAAGGTGTAGGATTTATTTATATCAATAAAAATAAAAAGATAAACCCATTGATTTTGGGTGGAGGTCAAGAAAGAAACAATAGAGGTGGCACTGAAAATATTGCTGGTATTATTGCCATGGCCAAAGCACTTGAACTGGCCTACAATAATCAGGCATCACATGCTCAGGAAATACTGCAATTAAAAGTTTACTTTAAAGAGAAAATAGAGAAGGCCATCCCAGGAGTTACTTTCAATGGATTGTCTGGAAACTTGGATAAAAGCCTTTACACTGTACTTAATGTTAGTTTTCCGCCTTCCGAAAACAATCAAGGCATGTTGTTGTTTCACCTTGATTTAGAAGGGATTTCCGTCTCAGGAGGATCAGCCTGTTCCAGTGGAGCTCGCCTAGGTTCACATGTACTTAATGCCCTTCAAACAGATCCGAGTAGGGAGAATGTCAGGTTTTCATTCAGCAGGTTTAACAACAAAGCTGAAATAGACCATGTTGTAAAAACCCTAGCGGGATTGTACCAAGCATAGAAGCCATCCTATTAAAATGGCAACTTTGACAAATCTACATTTCCACCAGATAAAATTACACCTACTTTCTTTCCTTCAAATAAGCTTTTGTTTTTTAATACAATAGCCAAAGACACCGCACTACTCGGTTCTATCACAATTTTCATCCGTTCATAGATTATTCGCATGGCAGCAATGATCTGAGAATCATCTACCGTTAAGATATCTTCTACTTTGTTGGAGATTATATCAAAATTAATCTCACCTAATGAAGTCAAAAGGCCATCCGCAATGCTGTTAGGTTTTTCTATAGGAATCCAATATCCTGCAACAAAAGATCTTCTAGCATCATCAGCCCCTTCAGGTTCTGCACCAATCACCTTTGTATGTGGAGAATAAAACCCTGTTGCCAATGCTGTACCTGCCAGCAATCCACCTCCCCCCACAGGCGCTATCAATACATCAAGTGAATAACCCGCATCAAAAAGCTCTAAAGCGCAGGTCGCTTGTCCCTCAATAACATCGAGATGATTATAAGGAGGAATAAATGTTGCACCATACTTGTCCACTACATTCTTCAAACCCTGTTCTCTGGCAAGTAGATTCGGCTCACATTCAATTATTATTCCCCCATATCCTTTCACCGCCCTCTTCTTCACATCAGGAGCATTGGCGGGCATCACTATATAGGCAGGTATTCTGGCCACCTTGGCCGCACGAGCGAGTGCAGCGGCATGGTTACCGGAAGAATGAGTAGCTACTCCTTTCGCCCTTTCCTCCTTGGACAATTTGAGAACGGCATTGGCGGCACCTCTTGCTTTAAAAGCTCCAACTTTCTGAAAGTTCTCACACTTAAAAAACAATTCACAACCTGCCAACTCATTAATAGCTTCAGAATGTAACACTGGCGTACGATGGACCAAATGGTCTATTCTTTCTCTTGCCTCTCTTATACTTTGAGAGGATATATTTGGGTGAGTCTTCATATTCCAAAATTGCATATTATCTATACAATAGGCAATTAAATTTGAATGATTCCCCATTGGCAAGAAAAATGAAAGCTACCCTTTTGCAACAGACTAAATTTCCTATATTGAAAATTATTTTCAAATTATCCATATAATCTATTAAAGCAGTATGTCAATCAAATATCAGGAATTTCACCCCATAATGGGAGAAAATCTGAATGATAGCAATACCATTTTGATGGACATGAGTGAAAAAAACCCAGATCTTAAGAAAATAGACCTGCTAGACACCATTGTTTTTGAGGAATACATCAACAAACTATTAAAGCAAAGTAGCAAAAGATTTGGAATAGGAGGATATCTAGAACAGCGAAACATTTACCGGAGGAGCACAGTTTTTAAAGAAAACTCTGATTCAAAATTTCGAAATATCCACTTAGGAATAGATATTTGGTCCTATACAAATAGCCAAGTGTATTGTCCTTTTGATGGAGTAGTTCATAGTTTTCAGGACAATAAAGGTTTTGGCAACTATGGTCCAACTATCATACTGGAACATTTCTGGCAGGGGGAAACCATCTACAGTCTTTACGGCCATCTAAGTACAAAGGACTTAAAAAGTTTAAGCGTTGGCCAATCAATCCTTAAAGGTGAAAATATTGGACATCTAGGATCTCCCATAGAAAATGGTAACTGGCCTCCCCACTTGCACTTTCAAATGATCCGAAATCTAGAAAACAAACAAGGTGATTACCCAGGGGTATGTTCATCTTCAGAGAAAGAAAAATACAAAGAAAATTGCCCAAACCCTGCCTCTTGGCTTGGAATCCCAGCCAATGTTATTTATTGAAAAATTGAAATGAGTTCTATTATTAAGGAAATAAGTATTTTGCGTAAAGAGCTTCACCAGTCACCTGAGGTTTCTGGAAATGAACAAAAAACTTCCAAAAAAATCCGGTCGTTTTTTGAAAATTTATCACCAGATGAAATCGTAGATGATTTGGGGATAAATGGTTTAGCTATTGTCTTCAAAGGCAAAGAAGATGGGCCATCGACATTATTCAGGGCTGAACTTGATGCCTTGCCTATCTTAGAAAACAGCAAATTACCATATAAAAGTAAAAGTGAAGGTGTAGCCCATTCCTGCGGACATGATGGACACATGGCCATTCTTGCCGGAATAGGATTAAAAATAGCGAGTCAAAGACCAAAAAAAGGGAAGGTAATTCTGTTGTTTCAACCATCGGAAGAAACTGGAGAAGGCGCTAAACAGGTATTAGAATCCCCTAATTTCCAAAAGGTCAAACCTGACTTTTCCTTTGCTTTGCACAACTTACCAGGCTACCCGCTTGGACAGGTTATATTAAAAAAAGGCGCGTTTACCGCCGCCTCAAAAGGCATGATTATAGAATTAAAAGGAAGAACAAGTCATGCAGCCCATCCTGAAAATGCAATAAGTCCAGCCAATGCCATGTGTCAATTGATCTCAGGCTTACAAAAATTGCCAGAGCAAATTAATTCTTTTTCCTTGGTAACTGTAATCCATGCTCAACTTGGAGAAGTAGCCTTTGGCACCACTCCAGGGGCTGCCACGGTCATGGCTACTCTCCGGACATTCGACAATGCTGTTATGGACACATTAACCGAAAGCGCAATCACTTTATCTAAAAAGGTCTCTACCGAGCATGGTTTGGAATTGATTACTAGTTTTAGGGAAGAATTTCAAGCTGTAGAAAATGACAGTGAGGCTTGTGATATAGTAGAAGATGCAGCGGATCAATTGTCCCTTAACAAAAACACTGTCCCTACTCCCTTTCGATGGTCCGAAGATTTCGGTAACTTATCAAGTGGGACCAAAAGCATGCTCTTCGGTATAGGTTCAGGAGAGAATCATCCTCAATTGCATGAAAACAGTTATGATTTTCCAGATGAGCTATTGCCCATTGGTGTTGATTTGTTCAATAAGATTATAAAAAAACTAAACCACTAAAAAGATGGACCATACCTCTTTCATAGAAATAAGCAAAAGTGCTTATAGCAATAATATCAGGTTTATCAAAAGCCAAATAGGGGATAATGTAACCATCTCATCTGTAATTAAAGGAAACGCTTATGGTCATGGCATTGAAAATACAGTAAAAATCGCCGAAAGCGTAGGAATAAGACATTTCAGTGCATTTAGCACTGATGAGGCCATAAGAGTACAAAAATCCTCCACAAAAAAGAGTCAGATTATGATTATGGGTATGGTCCAAAATGAAGACCTTTCCTATTTAATTGAGAATGGCATCAGTTTCTATGTTTTTGAAATGGATCGCTTGGAGTCTGCAGTTCTTAAAAGCAAAGAAACTGGTAAAAAAGCCATGATCCACGTAGAAGTCGAAACAGGCTTTCATAGAACAGGTTTTGAATGGGATGAAAAGCAAGCTCTTTTAGATACTTTGAAAGAAAACAGTAATCACTTACAGTTGTGTGGATTGTGCACCCACTACGCAGGTGCTGAAAGCGTGGCCAATTATGTACGGGTACAAAATCAAATAAAGCAATATTATAGGTTTAAAACCTGGTTCAATGAAAATGAAATTCATTTTGACCGCTACCATACCGCATGTTCTGCTGCTTCATTTAGTTATCCAGAGACAATAATGGATATGGTCAGAATTGGGATTGCACAATATGGTTTTTGGCCAAGTCAGGAAACCTACATGTTTAAGTTTAAGCAATTGGCCCCCAATAAAAAGAACCCACTTAAACGGCTAATTAGTTGGAAAAGTAAGGTCATGAGTCTCAAAAGAATCAAAATTGGTGATTTCATTGGCTATGGAAACAGCTATATGGCAGCCAGGGACATGACCATAGCCCAGGTTCCTGTTGGTTACTGTCATGGTTTTGGAAGAAGCCTGAGTAATCTGGGGAAAGTGCTTATACATGGGAAAATTTTATCCGTGGTTGGAAATGTTACTATGAATGCTATCTCCGTGGACGTTACAGACTTGAAGGAAGTAAAAAAAGGAGATGAAGTAGTGATCATAGGGCGCCAAAAAAGAAATGAAATCACTGTTGCTTCCTTTGGCGAGTCAACACAACAGGTTAACTATGAGCTACTAACCCGCCTTCCTCATGATATTCCAAGAAAAATTATAAGTTAAACAACTTTTAGAACAGTGTTTGTGGTGTTTTACAATCAAAAGGATTCTTTGATCCAATGTGTAAAACTAAACAAATAAATAAAATGAGTTTTAACCTTAAAACAAGCCTTATACTCCTATTATTCACTTTCTGTTTTTCATGTAAAACAGAACCTATAGATTTAGCCAACCATGATTGGAAAGTAAAAGACCTAACAGGTTCTCCAGCCTCCAAAGAGGAATTATCCAAACTTTCTTTAATCTTCAAGGAGGGACAAGAAATCGGTGGGTTTGCAGGATGCAATTACTATAGAGGTGGTGCAACTTATAACCAAGAGCAAATTAAATTTTCAACCCTATATTCAGACAAAAGCAACTGTGAATTAAAAGAGTTAGAAAAACGATTCTTAACTAATCTTGAATCCAGCAAGCAATACACTTACCACGCAGGAAATCTTATCCTTCAGGATGTGAATGGCAATATTCTTATCGAAATGGAGAAGATTTAACCCAATTCTTCTAAAGGAGAAAGGGTAATAAAAACCAGCTAAGGAAGCGTATCGATCAATTAAATATAATTGTTCTATTGCCCACGACCTGGATTTTCCTGGCCAAGTGATACTTGATGGCTTTGGACAATACTACCTTCTCTACGTCTTGCCCTATCTGCACAAGATCTTCTACGGTATTGTGGTGACGAACACGAGCTACATCCTGCTCAATTATGGGCCCTGCATCCAGTTCTTCGGTAACGTAATGTGCAGTTGCTCCTATGATCTTCACCCCACGTTTGTAAGCCGCATGATAAGGTTTGGCACCCACGAAGGCGGGTAAAAAGGAATGGTGAATATTTATCACGTTATTGGGAAAGTGTTTTATAAAATTCCCTGAAAGTATCTGCATGTACCTGGCAAGTACTACAAAATCAATGCGATGCGCTACCATCAATTCTAGTTGCTTTTTCTCCTGTTCTACCTTATTCTCCTTGGTAACAGGCAAATGGTAAAATGGTATACCGAATGCTTTAACCACTGGTTCTAAGTCTGGATGATTAGAAATCACCAGTGGAATTTCCACATTGAATTGTCCAGAATAATAGCGACTCAAAATATCAAAAAGGCAATGCGAAAGCTTGGATACAAAAAGCGCCATTCTTGGTTTTGGAAAGTTAAATGAAAGGAAATATTCCATCTCAAACCGGTGCCCAACCTTTGATTTAAACTCTGGAAGAATTTGGTCCTTTTCTATATCAAAAGAATCCAATTCCCATTCTGCCCTCATAAAAAAATCTCCTAAATCATCATCTACATACTGATCCACGGCCAATATATTCCCATTGTTTTCATAAAGAAAATGAGAAACGGCAGCTACAATACCTTTATTGTCTTTGCATTGTACGATTAAAATTGCTGTTTGCATTTTTTATTGGGTATGATATTTATAGAAATAGTTATTAATCAAGTAAGGCCACTATATCTTCCTGATTCAAGCTCTTAATAAAGCTTTCCTCTGTACTAATAAGCTCCCCAGCCAAGGCCATCTTCCGTTCTTGCAGTGCCATGATTTTTTCCTCTACAGAATTTCTGGTAATAAATTTATAAATGATCACTTTATTCTTTTGTCCAATTCGGTGGGCTCTATCTATTGCCTGAGCCTCCACTGCTGGATTCCACCATGGATCAAGAAGAAATACATATTCTGCTTTTGTAAGGTTGAGACCTACACCACCAGCTTTCAGTGAGATTAAAAACACTTTTATGTCTGGGTTTTCTTGAAAGGAGGCCACTTCTCTCTGCCGATCTACTGTAGCGCCATCTAGGTAAGCGAAAGGGATTTTCTCTTCCTTTAGGAAGGACTTAACAATGCCCAAATGCCGAACAAATTGACTGAAAATCAAAACCTTGTGACCTTCACTTACAGTTGACTTCACCATATGAGAAATGTCCTCTAATTTGCCTGAGCCTCCCTCGTAGGCTTCATCAGCCATTTTGGGGTGATTGGCCATTTGCCTTAGTTGAGTAAGTCCACGCAATAAAGTCAAAGACTTCTGGGATTTACCAGGAAGACTTGCTTCATCAATAATTTTTTCCCTGAAATAATTCTTCACATCCTCATAGGCCTGTTCTTGCTCTGAGGTCATGGTAGAATACTTGATATTGATCACTTTTTCTGGCAGATCAGTCGCTACCTGAGATTTCAACCTTCTAAGAATAAAAGGCTTGATCATCGCGTTCAATTTCAGGATTTTATCTTTATCATTCTTCTTTTCAATTGGCAACAAAAATTGCTTCTTGAAGGATGCCTGTCCTCCTAAAAGTCCCCTGTTGATAAAATTCATCTGAGACCATAGATCCATGGTGCCATTTTCTACAGGAGTACCTGTAAGTATTAATTTATGGTTACTTTTTAATTGAACAACTGCTTTTGATATTATACTATCTGGATTTTTGATTGCCTGGCTTTCATCAAGTATAATATAATTGAAATAAAACTCATTAAGAATATCAATATCTAATCTGGTAATCCCATATGAGGTTAAGACCAAATCATATCGCCCGAATTGACTACTGTCTTTGATTCGCTGCGTACCTGTATAGATAAGAATCTTTAGTTTTGGTGTAAATTTTCTAGCTTCAAGTTCCCAGTTGTATATCAAAGAAGTAGGCATTACCAATAAAGAAGTCGTCCCTTCTGATCGCTCTTTTTCCATGGCCAGTAAGGCAAGCGTTTGCACCGTTTTACCAAGCCCCATATCATCAGCAAGACAACCTCCAAAATTGTACTCATTTAGAAAACGCATCCAATTATAACCTGCCTTTTGATAAGGTCTCAAGGTACCCTTAAAATAACTTGACAACTTATAATCATCAATATTTGAAAAATCCTTGAGTTTGTTAAGCCTCTCACTTAAGCCCAATTTAAGCAGGTTGCCCTTTTCCAGTTCCTGAGCTAATGCAATATGGTGTTTCTTTAATTTGAAATTCCCATCTTCATTTTGTTCCTCTTCAATAAAAGAAAAAATCTCACCGTAATTTACAAACCAAGACTTGGGAATAATCCCAATCTCTTTATTTGGTAACTCAATTTCAGATTTGCCTTTGAGTAGTAATTTTCTGAATTTTTGAAAAGAAATCTCATAATCCCCGAAAGTAATTACAGCCTCTACATCAAACCAATCAATTTTTTCATTAATTCTGACCGATATCTTAGCTGCTCCTATAAAATAATTTTTACCTTTTTCGTTGGCTGTTTGCTGAATTATTATACCTAGATCATCCAATTCCGGTCTATGATTAATAATCCATTCGTAGGCTTCCCTCTTAGGCATGGATTGCCTTCCCAAACGTACAGAAAGCCCATTGTCTTTTAGGAAGTTTCCATAGAAGCTTTCTTTTTTCAAGTCTCTTACCACCTTATAAAAAACGTAATCATCTCCATTTTTCTCCAGTTCTACATTGGTAGGTTTGACTTGATCGGCTCTAAAAGAATAATCTCCATACCTAAACCTAAGATCGAAAACCATCTTCTCTTCTTCGTCTGAAGCCAGCTTCTTTCCAAACATATCCACAGTTGGATTGCCTTGTAATTCTCCCAAGTACAATATAGGCTGGGGATTGTCACGTGCTACTTTAATCTCAAATCCTTTGGCATACACATCAAAAGAGGCAACAAGTTGGGTAACAAACTTCTTATAATAAGAGTCTTCTACTTTTCGCGGTATAACGATGAACCTTTTACTCAAAAAAGGCAATAGTTTTTTACCATCTACGGCCTTTTCAAAGCTAACCAACATGGAATCTACAACCAACCACGCAGGTTGATGACAGATCAAATAGCTTCCTTTGTATTGCCATTCAAGTTTTTCCCCCTGGTATTTTATTGTTGGGAAATAGTGGGTGTTTTCTTCATTCCTACGGAAATGAAACAAAACAGAAGCTTTTTCAGGCATGATGGCTATTTCCTTCCAGACAGGATTGCCATCATTACCCATTTCAAAGAGACGCTTCTGTTGAATTTTCTCTAATATTTTGGCGCGAGTAATCTCTAATTTTGCCTCTATTAACTTTTGAACTTCCTTATTGGATAGTGTAGCGTGCTCTTTATCAAAAACCTTCCTTAAAAATTCTTTGGGTTTATTGTTCTTGACATTGTACTTCTTAACAACCGCCTCTTGCTGCATACTGTCCATCAGTTTGATCAATTCTAGATCAGTATCATCCAACCGCTCTCCAAATTCTCTGGCATTTTGATAAGAAATATTCTGATAAGCAAATGATAACCTGCCCTTTTCATCCAATTGGACGGCAAAAGACTCGAAAAGAATTCCTAAAAATTCATGGTTAAACAAGGAGTAAACGATTTCAAATGGCTTATCGGAAGCTACTTTCATTAAAACAAGATTTAAACTAAAATGTGCTTTTTTTCGAAATTGGCAGTTTGCAAATTACAGAAATAATTAAAAGAATTAAATAAATCTCACATTTAAAACCTTACAAATGAAGGGTGGTCTTCACCCTAGAGGCTATTAATGCAGGACGATAAGACGCTATCATTGTGATAATTACAACACTTAAACTTGTATACAAAAAATCTGTCCATTGCATTTTTATAGGGTAGGCGTCTATTACAGATGAGCCTACGCCCAATGAGACCAACCCATAGTTATCCTGAACCCAACAGATCAAAAAGCCTAGCACAAGACCAACTAAAGCACCTGAAAAAGCTATTATGGCACCTTCCTTTAAATAGATAGAGCGTATAAGTTTTTTTGTACCTCCCATGGAAAGTATTACGGCTATGTCTTTTTTCTTTTCTATCGCCAACATACTCAAAGAGAAAAATATATTGAAGGAAGCCACAGCCAAAATAAAGGTAAGTGTCAAAAACACGAATAGCTTTTCTATCCTAATGGTCATTATCAGGCTTGCATGCTGCTCATCACTATCCTGAATAATAAAAGCTTCTCCAAGCAATTCTCTCAATTCGGCTTTAACATCTTGTACATCATACCCCTCTGCCACCATTATCTCAAGACCGGTCCTTCTGTCTCCGTAATCCAGGAGTTTTGAAGCAAAATCCAAGGGGACAATTAGAAATTCATCATCAATTTGTTTTTCTACACTGAAAATCCCTCCTGGCTTTATCACTTCTCGATTGTACATACTGGAGGGATCTATACTTCCAGACTTTGGATCCTTAGGATAAAAAACCTGTATCAAGTCGAATTCATTGTCAAGGTTAAGCAGTAGAAAGTAGGACAGACCACGACCTATCAATGCCTGTGGCTGATTGTCTACCCCGAAACTCATTTCACCACTAAGGTGACCATTCTTAAATCTATTTTGAGCAATAAAATTATCCGACACCCCCTTCAACGTAGCGACAACCTGATGATCTCCGTACTTTACCAAGGCATTGTCTTCAATCACCTCTGTCAGAACCTCCACTCCTTCCAACGCTTCTATTTCTTCTAGAAATGCATCATCAACTTCAAAAGATTTCCCTTCATAGGGCATTACTTTTAGGTCTGCATCAAAGGAAGCATACAAACCTTTGATCAAGTCTTCCAATCCATTAAAAACAGATAGAACCACCACCAAGGCCATTGTACCCACAGCTACTCCTATCATAGATATTCTGGAGAGAACTGTAATGAAGTTTTTTTTGGCTTTGCTTTTAAAATACCTGGATGCTATAAAGTAGGAGAGATTCAATTTTATTTAATCAGCATTAATCTAAAATATACATTTGCTTACAGACAATCTATTCAATTGGGTCTTTAATCTATTGATTGATTAGTCTTCGTCCTCCTCGTCCTCATCTTCTTCTGGTGCCTCAGGAATACTTAACTTTGAGATCACACCATCCATATGCTGGGCATAGGCCGCTGATTCATCTAAAAAGAAGGCCAATTCAGGAATTATCCTCACGGATTTACCTATTCTCCTACCAAGAAACTTTCGGATCTGTCCTTTATTGTTTTCTACTTTATCAAACAAAACCGTATTATCTCCCAATAAAAAGCTTAAATTAATCTTTGCTAGAGCAAGATCTGGGCTCATCAAAACACGGGTAACTGTAACCATGGCTTGGCCTACTATTGCTCTTCCTTCCTTCTGGAATATTTCCCCCAATTCCTTTTGAATCAGTTTAGAATATTTTTGTTGTCGTTTACTCTCCATTTTAAAATATTTAATCTCCACAAATTTAGTGAAATATACGGGTAACCTTTAATTTCGTAAATTGAGTTTAAAATAAATATAGACCTTGCTGGAATTTTTCAAAATTAATGACCCCTTAAGAATGGCTGGAATCCTTTTCCTCTTCATTCTACTACAGATCCCTTATTATTTAATGGACATCCCCTCATTGCAACCAGAACTGGCCTGGAGACTTCTAGGACAACAAATGGCCGCTGGAAACCTTCAATATGTTGACATTATTGACAACACAGGGCCATTTTCCGCTTTGGTATACTGGCTAAACGGCTTGTTGTTTTCAAACTCCGCACTATCTTTTCGGGTTTTCGCGTTTTTAATTCTACTTTTTCAGGTGTACTATACAAATCGTATGCTAATTAATAACAATGCATATGAGGATTCTAATTACATCCCTGCATTTGTAATGATTTTATTGTTTCAACTGTCTTTTGACTTCATGACACTTTCACCTGCTTTGATGGGAAGCACATTTGTATTGTTGGCCCTATCAAGGCTTTTGAGCCAAACTACTGTAAACACAAACACTGTCCCTTCAATTCTGCTTATGGGCGTTTTTGCTGGTATTGCCTTTTGTTTTCATTTTCCCTATATAGCGTTTTTACCCCTATTGATTTTTTCCGGATTACTTATCAATGGTTTTTCATTTCAGCAGCTTTCATTAATACTTACAGCATTCCTTTTACCTGTGGTTTTTTGTGCCTTGTACTATTTCTGGCAAGATGGATTGTCCTATTTCATCGAAATGTACTTTACCCTAGCCTTGAAAATAGAAAAGATCTATCATGTCAATTTTAAAGATCTAAGTTACATTTTCTCCTTACCGTTTTTAATTGCCATAGTAGGTTATTTAAAAAACAATGTAATGAGAAGAATGACTGTAAATCAGCAGAAGCACAATCAGTTGTTTTTGTTATTCTTGCTTTTTAATATTGGGATGTTTTTTTTAATGGATAGGATAAGCCCCTACCAGTTTATTGGAGCAGTTCCAGTATTGACCTATTTTATCAGTCATTTTTTCACTATCTCTAAAAACAAACTCACTCAAACTATTATTGGCTATAGTTTCTTTCTAATAATCCCTCTTATAGGATATAGCTGGACTTTTTACCTATTGAATGACAGCTCATTTAATGCTTATAAATTAAAAAGTACAAAAAATCATGATATACTTGAAGGTAAATCAGTCATGGTTTTGGGTAACGAGCTGAGCCCTTACCAAAGCGCCATTATGGCAAGCCCCTACCTTAACTTCCGACTTACAGAAGTATACTTCACAAAATTAGGGGAAATGGAAAGGAAGACAAGATTCTATCAAGACCTGAAAAAAATGCAACCAGAAATCATTATCGATGAAGCAGGTTTATTTGACCAGTGGGTTGAAGGTCTCCCCAAAATAATACCCCTATATACCAGATCCAATAGTGGTCTCATATATAGGGGTAAACAGGATTGATCCTATAGGAGTATTGTTGCCTAAAATTATTTACAGGCAATTTTATCTACCCTTCGGGCATGTCTTCCGCCTTCAAACTCTGTACTAAGGAAGGTATCAACCATTTTTTTAGCTAAGTCAAAAGAGACAAATCTTGCTGGTATTGAAATAAGATTGGCATCATTGTGTTGTCTAGAAAGTGCTGCCAACTCTTCGTTCCAGCAAATGGCAGCTCTTATACCTTGATGTTTATTTGCTGTGATGGCTACGCCATTTCCACTTCCACAAATAATAATCCCTCGCTCCATTTCTCCTGAGGTCATTGCATTACACAATGGATGGATAAAATCAGGGTAATCAACAGATTCATCTGAGAATGGCCCGAAATCCTTTACTTCAAAGCCCTGCTTCTTCAGAATTTCTATTAACTCTTGCTTATAGGTAAATCCTGCGTGATCACCTCCGATTGCAATAATATTTGACATTTTTATTGATTTATAATTCGTCTTCCTCTTCTCTACGCTTTTTCTCCAAACGTTTTGCTATAATTATTCCTGTTTCATAAAGAACAAGTATAGGCATAGCAATTAAGATCTGACTAATTACATCTGGTGGTGTAATTAATGCCGACAATACTAAAATCACTACAATCGAGTGTCTCCTGTATGCTTTTAGCATCGCAGAAGATACAAGTCCTGCCTGTGTAAGGAAATAAATAACTACCGGAAGTTGAAACATTACTGCCGATGCCAAGACCAACATTACCAATGTGGAAACATAGGAGGTAATATCAAACTCATTCGCAATGGAAGGATCCAATTGGTAGTTTGAAAGAAAATTAATGGAAAGTGGAGATAAAATAAAATACCCGAAACTGGCACCTAGGAAGAACAATAAACTAACAAAGAAAACTGCTCCTCTTGCGGCATTTCGTTCTTTGGCATATAATCCTGGACTGATAAATTTCCATATCTCCCAAAATACATATGGGAAAGCTGCAATCAATCCTACTACCAAACTGGAGGTAATGTGCATAGAAAACTGCCCTGTCATCTGCCTACTTTGGAGGATGAAAGGGAGTTGATCAATGCAAAGCGCTGGAAGTGAAAGCTTTTCCGATAGCTGACAAAGCAGTCTGTAGGTAACAAAATCTACTTTGGCAGGACCAAGAATCACCTGACCAAACACAAAACCTTTAGAAAGGAATGCAGCGACCATAAAAACAAGAATAGCTGAAACCGATCGCAATAAATGCCATCTCAACTGTTCTAAATGATCCAGAAAGGACATGCCATTCTCGTCTTCCTCTTCTTCTTCGTTATATTGATCGAGTGCCACTTATTTTTATTTTAATATAAAGGAAATTGTACCATCCAGTCGTTCACTGTAGCTTTGATCTCTTCAAGTTTCGCCTCATCATCATGATGCATAAGCGACTGGTCAATCAAGTCTACAATTTTCAACATATCGGATTCTACTAGCCCACGTGTAGTAATGGCTGCAGTACCGATACGCATTCCCGAGGTTACAAATGGGGACTTGGTGTCAAATGGAACCATGTTTTTATTAATGGTTATGTCCACTTTGCCAAGTGTGTTTTCAGCAATTTTGCCGGTAAGTTCTTTATTTCTAAGGTCAATCAACATAAGGTGATTGTCTGTTCCCCCAGATATAAGTTGGTAGCCTCTTTTTACAAAAGCTTCAGCCATTACAGCTGCATTTTTCTTCACCTGGATTACATATTCCATGTATTCGTCAGAAAGAGCTTCTTCAAATGCTATCGCCTTAGCAGCAATTATATGTTCCAAAGGACCTCCTTGAGTACCTGGAAATACACCTGAATCCAATAAGGCAGACATTTTCCTTAATTCACCTTTAGGATTTTTCAAACCAAAAGGATTGTCAAAATCGTCTCGCATAAGAATCAATCCTCCACGAGGACCTCTTAAGGTCTTGTGCGTGGTAGTGGTCACTACATGACAAAACTCCAAAGGATCATTCAATAAACCTCTTGCAATTAATCCAGAAGGATGAGAAATATCCGCTAGTAGTATCGCGCCTACTTCATCTGCAATTGTTCGCAATCTTTCGTAATCCCAATCACGACTGTAAGCAGATGCTCCACAAATCAATAGTTTAGGATTTACTTTTTTGGCTTGCTCTTCAACTTTATCGTAGTCAATGACTCCAGTTTCTTCCTCTACCCCATAAAAATGAGGCTCATATAGCTTTCCAGAGAAATTCACAGGGGATCCATGGGTAAGGTGACCACCATGAGAAAGATCAAAACCTAAAATAGCATCGCCTGCATTCAAACATGCTAAGAATACTGCTGCATTTGCTTGTGCTCCTGAGTGAGGCTGCACATTGGCCCAAGATGCGCCAAATAGTGCTTTGGCTCGATCTATAGCGATCTGCTCAATTTCATCTACTACTTCGCAACCTCCATAATACCGCTTATTGGGTAGACCTTCGGCATATTTGTTTGTTAGCACGCTTCCTGCGGCTTCCATAACCTGCTTACTGGTGAAATTTTCAGAGGCGATCAGCTCTATTCCTCTTTTCTGTCTATCCTCTTCCTTTCCTATCAGGTCAAATATTAATTGATCTCTTTTCATGTATTGATCTGTTCTTTTCTCTGAATTGACATTCCTTGTAACTTACGCAAAAGAAATGAAAGTCAGACTTATTTCTATTTCGAAAGCCAAAATTACTCTTAAACAATGTATAATCCAATTGTCTTTTCAATTTGATTGTTGCTAAAATCAATAAATTTGAGCCTTTCCTAATTAGGAAAGGCAACAATCCTCCCATCTCACTGAATCGAGCTCCAATTTTTAAGAATTTAACGCACTGTCCCATTAACTCGAATTAAGTAGTAAGATTCCTACAGGGGTAAATTACAGCTAGAAATTTCATGCTATGAATGAAGACAATCCAGTGAAACTTTCTTATCCTACATTGGCTCACTTCCAAGTAATATGCCCCTATCATCCTTGGGTATTCGCACCTAACTCATTTCCGTAAGGCCAAAATAATTATAAGAAACCCCACAATAGCCGATTACCCTATCATGACTTTGTTCTCAAACCTAAGTTTTAGCCTATCAGCCTAGCTATACTTCATTTACCTTTTAACCCGAAATATGCAATAGACATTCTATTACATGCTGAAATCGCTTTAAAATCAGCCACTTCGTTGCTGTTTTCAATTTCACCATAGCGGTGCTATGCTAAAATCTCCAAACAGACTGATTTTCTTGCGATTGCAACACTTCCCATAAACACGGGACAGGCTTCACCCCTGACTATTGTCAGGACGGAGAAATCCTATTACATAATCCGGGTTTAACGGGAAAGGGATATAATTTCAATTTAGGGCTTAAATGACATATATTTGCCTGAATATGAATTTTGACCATCAACCAAAGACCTATTTCAATGGTACGGGTGCCAATGCTCTCCTAGTAAAACTAGCCTATCCTGAAAGTCAATGGGGAGAGGAGATTTGCATTTTCGCCAACTCGCTTGACGGATTTATCTATTATGAAATCGTTGATTTTTATGGAAATGAGTATTCCATAAAACCAAGTAAAAGTAGTCAGCCCCTTAAATTACAGGAATTGATTCTTTTGATAGAATCTATGGAAGTTGATAAGAAAGGTGAAATGGGGGCTATTAACCAAACCCTTTTGGGTATTCCTGTTGCAGAAAGCACGCTTTATCCACAATTGAAAGATTATTTCGATCAAAAGAGAAGTCATTTCGGCTTTGCTTAATATAGGCCAAAAAGTAGGTATGTTCACCTAACCTACCTTTGCCCAGAACTGAAAATAATTGCTTTAGATCGTTTATTGTAGGGATTTTTAAAAATACAGGCAATCAAATGCTTCAGTTCTATTCCTGTATTTAATTTAGTCCAAAGAATTTATCACCATGGCCAATATACTTATAGTAATTACCTCTATTCTAATAGGTATCGTTCTACAAAAAGTAAGGAACTTTCCTATTGAAGCTCCAAAGGCATTAAATGCCTATTTGATTTATGTGGTCTTGCCTGCGGTTTCACTTCTGCATATTTCGAAGTTAGATTTAGGCCCAGCTTTGCTGCTTCCTATTTCTGTAGGATGGATCATATTTACCATCACTTGGCTTCTCTTCGGTTATTTGGGCAAACGTTTTAGTTGGGACAAAAAAACCATTGGCTGTCTGATTATTTGTGGCGGTCTATCCAATACCGGTTTTATTGGCTATCCTGTCATTGAGGCAATTTATGGTGCAGAAGGTTTAAAAATTGCTGTGCTAATAGATCAGACAGGCTCATTCTTGGTAGTTAGCAGTCTTGCTATAATTGTGGCTTCATTGTATGGGTCAGAAAAATTGAGAAAAAGAGACATCTCAAAACAGATGTTGTTCTTTCCCCCGTTTATGTTTTTTATCCTTGCCTTATTACTCAATATTTTCAAAATAGAAATCAGTGGTGTGGCAGAAAAAGTTCTTGAAAGCTTTTCGGGAACCCTTACCCCTATTGCGCTAATAGCCGTAGGCCTGCAGATCAAAATAAAAATCTCAGATATAAAGGACAATTACCTTTGGTATGGGCTGGCACATAAACTCCTGCTTATTCCGCTATTGATCTATGCCATATATCAATGGATTCCAGCAGGGAACCCTGATCAAAACCTTATTTTTAAGGTAAGTGTGATGGAGGCAGCCATGGCACCTATGATTACCTCTTCCATAATTGCAACCAATTACAACCTGAGGCCTAAGCTGGCTTCCTTGCTCGTTGGGGTGGGTATTCCGCTTTCTGTCATTACACTGACAGGTTGGTATTACCTTTTAGAATACTTCCGTTAACATAAAACCCGAAATATGCAATAGACATTCTATTACATAATCCGGGTTAAAGACAGTAAATAAAAAGTTAATTTCAGGCTGCAATCAGTCGACAAAATATAGCGGTATCATTGCAAAGAAAGGCAACAATACCGCTATTATATTTATCTGGCTTGACTCCAAAATGTTTTATTTATCCATTCCGTTAATTCATGGTAAATATTTGAAATTGAAGATTATTCAGGTTTAGGACTTTCGGTTTCCGTAGATTTTTTCCTATTTGTAAATCCTTTAAGCAGGTTTTTCACTTCTTCTACCGCTTTTTCCTTGGTCTGATCTACCAATTTTGAGGCTTCCTGAACTACACTGTCTTTGGCCACTTCAGATTTCTCTTTAAACGCTTGCTTAAGACTGTCTTCTTTTGCTTTAAAATCAGCCGTAATTTTTTCTTTCACATCCTCTTTCTGTCCAGAAACTTTGCTTTTAAGTGCATTGGAAATATAGGCCTCCAAACTTTCAGATGAAGCCATGGCCACATTAGGTCTTGCATAACTTCCACCAATATTGAATGCCAAAGGCACATTGGTATTGGAAAGATCAGAACCTACCAAACCTGAAACAAGGCCATTGATTTTTGTCCCGAATTTACTGGCAGGCACATCAATATTTACCAGGTAATTAATTCTTCCATCAAAGCCTGTACTTCCTTGAATCTTTGCGGGGTAATCCCACAATTTCAATTCAAAAGGAGGAATATTTAACATACCATCTTCAATTCTCGCTGTAATATTCATAGGTTTCAAGCTGATGGTTGAGGTGTCTTCTAATTTAGTAAGACTGGTAATTCCTTTTACAAGGGGACTATCCTTTAGGGCTGTTTCCGCCAATCGAATCAAACCTGAACCATCCAAACTGGACAATACCGGCATCATGTCCTGACCCAATAAACCTGAAAAAGAAAATTTTGTAGAGAATACTCCCGTAACATGCTGTGCAATAGGAGCAAAAGTTTGCACTGTCACGAAGGACTTGAAGGCATCTTGCACTCCAAGCTTAATAATGTCCAATGTCATATCAAATGCAGGTTTGGTAATATCTTTGGCATTGTAGCTACCATCAAATACCAATGAACCTCCCAGCATGTCTGTTTTGAAACCTTCCAGTTTAAGTACAGCATCTTTTACCCACACTTTACCTTCTGCATTATTGAGGGTAAGGTTATCATAAAGAATCTTATCCGCTTTCACTGACATTGTGAAGTCAATATTCTCCGGCAATGCAATTACTTGTAGGGAAGTTGTGTCTTCAGTGACACTTTCTGCTTCTGTCATCCATTCATTGACGTCAAAATTACTTGAATACACGGACAAATTCCCTATAAGATTCGTGTCTTCATCACTAAGAAGAAAGGCCATGTAATTGGTCAAAGTACCATTTGCTTGCACCGGACTTTTACCAAGTCTGGCATCCATTTTTGTCAGATTGATCGTTTTAGGACTGAAATTAGCCGAAGCTTCATTGATCCGTACACCTTGTGGGTAATCTTTATCAGCATAATAAAAATCATTTACCTGCAAATCTCCCTTGGTATCAAGCTGCCCAAATCGATTGGCTTCAATGGCTTCATAACTACCTTTTGCATCAATATCTGCTTTGATTTTACCCTCCAATATGATGTCTTCCATGGGCATTATCGCTGCTATTTTTCCCAAGTCCACAGCACCATGAACTGAAAAATCATAATTCATTGCCTTAAGATCATTTACTTTAAAAGCTCCAGTGATTTTTTCTCCCTCTAAATCAAACCCAAAATTGGGAACATTAATGGCGAAATCATTCATTTTACCAGTCTTGTTGTCTGCGACTGCCCGAACATTGATATTGTCTATAGGAGCTGGATAGGCTGCACTTTTAACATGCCCATTTGCCAATTCTACTTTTGCATTGATTACAGGAATAATTTGGGCCACACTATCGTATCTACCTTTTGCTGTAGCATCTATAGAAAGCTGACCTTTCAATTCCATATCTTCGATTGGAAAAATAGAAGTCAATTCCAAAAGGTCAAGTTTACCTTTTAACTGACCATCCATTTCATAACTTACCAAGTCCTTGACCATAAACCTTCCAGAAACTGGTTGACTACCGAATTCAAGAGAAAAGGTTGAAAGATCAATGCTGGTGTAATTCAAATTTCCGGATTCATTGACAACCTTCAATTCTAGATTCACATGCTGTACAGGCCTTGGGAGATCTGGATATTGAAACATACCTTCTTTAATTGCTAGTCCAAACTGGAAAGAAGGAAAAGTATTTTCATTATAAACTCCTTTTAAGGCTCCAGAAAAATCCATTTCCCCTGAAGTTTTCAAATCATCAAAGGAGGCAGAATAAACTCCCGGAACTAAAGAAAGTGCACTTCTGAAATTATTATCTTCTCCATAAAACTTCGCATCCATTTCTATGTCATCACCTGGCATTGCCAAATAGCCATCAATCCCAAAACCAAAATCATTCAACTTCAATGAGGCTCCATTAACCCCAAACTTCATGTTTTTTAAATCAACATTAATTTCTGAATCTATGGCCAGTGACTTACTAGTAAGGTATTCTATCCCCTCATAAGCGACATTGACAATATTGCCTTCTCCTTTAATTATAAGATCATAAACATCTAGCGTTAAATCACCACTTCCAACAAAATCCATTGCAGACATGACCATTAGAAAGTCAAGTGATCGATCGTCATAGATAAAATCAAGATTTTCAATTTCAATTGATTCTATACCCAATTGAAAATCTGAAGAAGTAGTATCAACAGGTTCTTCTACCTCACTTTCGTAGGCGATATCATAATTGGCCTGACCATCTTCCAGCACTTTCACATAAATCTGACCATCTTTTAAGCGAATCCCCTCTAAACTTGGCTTATCACTAAAAATAACGGACAAAATATTAAGATCAACCTGCAACTCTCCCACATGTACCAAGGTGTCATTTTGGAAAGGAGGATTACCTTTTACTCCAAAATCACCCAATCCTGCTGATAAACTTGGGAAATTACTGAATACACTTAAACTGACTTTATCGCGGTCATAATAGACAGTGGCATTAACAGATTTGGCAAGCTCCTGATCAAGCTTATCAAAGATCTTGTCCTTAAACAAATAGGGCACGGCCACCAATGCCAATAGGATCAATGCAAAAAAAGCAAAAATAATATAAGCGATTTTTTTCATATCGAATTTATTGAAGGAAAAATTTTAAATTTTTAAATAAAAACCTGGGTAAATTTACCAAATGCTGACTACATGGAATTTCAACGTTTTAACGAATCAATAGTTAATCAAATCGTAAATAAACTGTTTGAAAGCACCTAAGCCCTGAAATTAAAAACCATATCAGGACTAAAAAAAGCCAAAACTCAATCCTGATAAATTGAAGTTAGGCCGTCAAGTTAACTTCTTATCTACAAAAACAATACCGATAAAAATAGAATCGTAAAATATTACTGGTTAAAAAAAATAATAAAAATTATACAGACATTAATCTAAAATGGCAGTCCCCTGCCTTGGCTGTGGAGATTTCTTTGCTCAAGTGGTATACCGCTTCTAGCAAAGGTGCATTTTTTATTGTACCTGCATCTATGGCCTTGAATCCTATAAGCTCTATGAGTTTTTTCACCATTAATTTATCCTGATTATTGTCACCACAGAAATAAGTCTCCTTGATAAGCTCTAGTGGATCAGATTTTGGATAATCAAGACCAAGATTATTAAATGCTTTAAAAACACGCTGATGTCCGGTTTCCTGCGCTATTAACGTAGTATTACAGACAACATTTTCATCATTCACACCATTTGTGCTATCGATAAATAACATATCAGGTGAACTGAACTCTTTAAGGTATTTACACACTATAGGTAAAAACTCATTTTCACAACATATAATGATCACATCAGAATTACTTATGGCATCCGCATAATTTAATACATTGTGATTATGCATTTTAAGAATTTTCCACTCGACCTTCCTCGTACTGAACCCTTCTCTGACACCAAATACTACATCCATTCCCCTGGCAATAAATTTATTACCAAGATTAGTTGCCAAATTCGTACCTCCTAAAATTCCTATTTTCATTTTGTTCGAATTGTTAAATAGTAAACAGCCTCTTTCGGTATAATGCGCGATGCTCAACTACTGGTGAACGAGGGGTGATAAATCCGAAAAACAGGTTGTTTTATTAAATGATTGAAAGCTAATCAATTATAGCGAAAATACAAATTATTTTTTTACATATGAAATTAATTTTTTTGAATTATGTTTTTTGTAGTTAGTCACAATATGTAAGGAACAATTCTTTCTACTTAAAACACAAATTTCTCAGCAAGAGCTTTTTCAAATGTGTCGTGCAGCTTTGTATTGGATGCTAAAATCTGCCCTCCAAAAATAAAATTATTTCCTCCGCTAAAATCAGTAACCCTTCCGCCAGCCTGCTTGACTATCAATGTACCTGCAGCTACATCATAAGATTGCAAATTATACTCAATGTAACCTTCTACCCGTCCACAAGCCACATAGCAAAGATCTACAGCTGCGGAGCCAAGTCTTCGAAGCCCATGACTATTTTTAATGAAGTATTTTAAAAGCTGTAAATACTGCTCAAGTTTTCCTCCATCATCATAGGGAAAACCAGCTGCCACAAGACTTTGTGCCAATTCACTTGCGCCACTTACTTTAATAGGCTGCCCATTGCATGTCGAAGGAGCCCCTTCATAGGCTGCGAAACACTCGTCAAGATTAATTTCATAGACAACTCCTACAATGATCTCTTCGCCTCTTGCTAGGGCTATAGACACTGCATACATTGGAATACCATGAACGAAATTCGTTGTCCCATCCAAGGGATCCACGATCCATGTTAAATCCTTATTATTATCTGACCTTGTTCCCTCTTCAGTAATAAACCCAGCCTCAGGAACTATTTCCGCCAGTTCCTTGACAATTATCTCCTCAGCTCCCTTGTCAACATAAGATACGAGGTCATTAAATCCTTTTTGCTCTACTTTGGCAAGGTTAAAATTTTTGCTTTCCTCCCGAATAAATTGGCCAGCCTTTTTCGCAAGTTTTTCCACTTTACGGGTAATTTCCTGAAGTTCCATATTAATTTTTTCCTGCAACTGTTAGTACGATTTCACCTTTGAGGGTGTTTTCTGTATAATAATTTAAAAGCTCCAATAAGCTTCCTCTCACATTCTCCTCATGGAGCTTAGTCAATTCCCTGCTTACACAAGCAGTTCTTTCGGGACCAAAGACTTCAATAAACTGATTAAGTGTTTTAAGTAGCCTGTAAGGAGACTCGTAGAAGACCATGGTTCTCTTTTCCTCAGCCAAAGCCTCTATCCTCGTTTTCCTACCTTTTTTGTGAGGCAAAAACCCTTCGAACACAAATCTGTCATTCGGAAGTCCAGAGTTAACGAGCCCAGGAATGATAGCCGTAGCTCCAGGTAAACTGCAAATTTCAATATTTGCTGCTATGGCCTCTCTAACCAAAAGGAAACCGGGATCAGAGATCCCTGGAGTACCTGCATCAGTAATGAGAGCAAATACGGTTCCCTGTTCCATTCTCTCAACAAGCCTGATAATGCTTTTATGCTCATTATGGATATGGTAACTCTCTAGAGGGCGCTTGATTTCATAGTGCTTCAGAAGCTTTCCTGAAGTTCTGGTATCTTCTGCCAAAATCACATCTACTGCCTGCAAGGTTTCAAGGGCTCTTAGAGTAATGTCCTTAAGGTTACCAATGGGTGTAGGAATTAAATATAAGCTAATGCTTGTTGGGGTGGACATATTAAATTAAACGGTCTATGGCTGAAGCTAAATCACGGTCTTTCTCCGTCACGGTGTTTCCCTCGTCATGTGTGGTAAGGTCAATATGGACTTTGTTGTATTCATTGCTCCAGTTGGGGTGATGCTGCCGGGACTCCGCGAGTAAGGCTACCCTGGTCATAAAGGCAAAAGCTTCACTGAAATCTTTGAATTCAAAGGTTCTTGATAATTTATTGTCTGCTTCTTTCCACATATTTGGGGTATTTTAAAGTGCTATGACTCCTTTAATTTTTGATGCCTTATCATAAATATCGATGATGGACTGGCTGTCTGGCATCATCGCCTTGATGGTGGCACTAACGTACTTTCCTTGGGAGGAAGATTTTAGTGTCATCTCATTTTTCGGCAACAAGGCTCCAATCTCGTTTTCCTTGCCATTGGGAACGATAAATTTGAACATGTACAAAGCTGGGAAACTGGTCTCCAATTCCAGCTTTTCTTTGAAAGATGAATTACTATTAAATTTTTCCATTACCTAATTAACCATTTTTTTAAAAAATTAAATCCCTAGAAACCAAAAAAATCCCATTCCGAATAGGAATGGGATTTAATTTTTCTTCAAGTAATTTTAAAAGAATTTATACCTGTAGTCTTTTACTCCAGCTAATTCTTCCATCGCCATCATGATCATATAGGCGGTTCTTTGTGAAGCGTTAGCTACAATTTCATTTTGATAACGTGTATAATCAGCAATTTCTGTTGCAGGGATAAGGCCGTTAAGCTTGGCAACAATTACTCCTATATCTTCTGTAATTGGAGCAGTCATATCTCCTGAATTTTGAAGTCCGAATATGGCTCCTATTGCCTTAGGCGCAAAACCTATTCCTGGCAATACACTCGCATTCATTTTCAAATCAGGTGTTGAACCGATTGAAGCATCAGGATAAATCTCTTTGATGGCTTCTAAGCTCTCAACTCCTTTAATTTTTTCTTTGATGATTTCTGCTTTCTTCTCGTTTCTTAAAGCGATGGTTGCCTGCGCCCTTACTTCAGGGTTTTCAATAGTGCCAACCCCTTCCTCCGTTTTGCTGGTCATTAGAGCCACCACATAAGCATCGTCCAATTCAAACACAGTAGAAACGTCTCCTACAGAAGCATCATTAAAGGCCCATCTTATCACTTCCCTAGCAGAAGTCATATTGTTTATCGTTCTAGCATTGGCACCCACATTGGCGGCTACAGTAACTTGGTAGTTCTCTGTTTTTGCATTTTCCTCAAAAGAGCTTGCGTTGTCTGAATTAGCGGCAAAGAAATCTGCATTTCTAAAAATGTCATTTCTAGTAGCATCACTTGCGATAAGTTCCAATTCCAGAACAGCTACTTTTTGAGTAGTAGTCTGAGCCAATTCCGTCACTTTAATGATATGGTAACCATATTCAGTTTCCACCAATTTATTGATTACACCAAGGGATTTAGCTGCAAATACAGCGTCAGCAAATTCAGTTACGAAATTCTCTTTGAAAAACCATCCTAGATCTCCACCACGCTGAGCTGTTCCGTCCTGACCATATTGAGCAGCGGCAACCTCGAAGTTTCCGGTTTCATTGACTTCGTCTAAAACTTCCTGCGCTCTGGCTTTTACCTGTGCTTTCCCAGCATCATCCATTCCTTCAGTACTCAAAAGGATATGACTAGCTCTCATCCTGGCATCGCCTTCAAAGCTGTCTGTTATTTTATAAGTAACATAACTTGAGTTATTACTTAAGAAAGGACCATAAACTACACCTACTTCAGGGTTTTCCACATTGTTTGTAAAATTCACTGGAAGTGGATCACCTGGATTAATGGTAATGAAAGGATTAGCAGCCTCTGAATTTCTGATAACAAAAGCAGAGTCTGCTTCTGTCTCTTTAAGTTCAATAGTTAAGTTTTTGATATTCTCCAAGGTATTGGCAGAATCTTCAGCGCTTGGTAGAAGTGGAAAGCGAACATATTTTAAACCTCTGCTTTCTTCTACTTTGTATTTGCCCTGGTTTTTACTGATGTAAGACTTTATTTCACCTTCAGTAAGTGAAACAGCTGAATCAGAAACGGCATAATAAGGCACTTGGACATGACTAACATCAGCAATTGTGTTCGCCATTTTATGCTGCATTTTTGCTTCAGAAGAATTGGCATACTCAGAAGTTGCCAACATATTGTCATACTTGATTCTTAATCTAGAATCAGCAAACAGTTTTTCTTGCTGCGCCCAAAACATTTGTTGTTGAGGATCTGCATTTTCCAAAGATTGAAGGAAAGTGATTAATTGAGACCGATCAAACTCGCCAGTCTCTGGATTGGTAAGTTGTCTTCTTAGTTCTCCAATGATATTTTTTCCTTGAACCATGTCGACAAGTTCATCATCAGAAACCTCTAATCCGAGTTCCTCATATTGTTGTGAAAATATTTTCTCCACGATTAAGGCCTGCCATGCTTGGTCCCTTATACTAGAAAGTTCATTTTCTGAAGGATTCCTACCAGTGTTTTGTTGAAAACTGAGCTTAGTTTGTTCGATTTTTTGAACATACTCTTCATAGGAAACATCTTCCCCTGCAATTTCGCCAACAGTCGTTCTGCTGGATCCCAATAACATGGAGTTTGGTCCTAAAAGGTCTCCTCCTACTAAAAAGAATATAAGTCCTACTGCGATAACTCCTATCGCAAGACCTGTTCTTTGTCTTATTTGTTTAATTAATGCCATTCTCCTATTTTTTGAAGTGTCGCAAAATAATTACATATAGTGGTAAATTCAAAATATTACCGCATCTATAAATCAAGTATTTCTGCAACGTCGGTTATTCAATCTTAATTTTCACTGTATCTATTCGGTGATCTTGCTTGGAAACTATGGTAAATGTAAAGGGTCCATAGCTTACAAACTCTCCTTTTTGAGGAATACTTTCCGTTAGGGAGAGGATAAATCCTGCCAGAGTTTCAAACTCTCCTTCAGGTAGGTTCCATTCATATTTTTCATTCAGGTAATCAATTTCATGTCTAGCACTGAGCAGATACTCTCCATCAGCTACTTTTTGGTCAATTAAATCATCATTGTCATATTCATCTTCAATCTCCCCAAAAATCTCCTCTATGATGTCTTCCATACTTACAATACCACTTGTTCCTCCAAACTCATCTACCACCAATGCCAAACTTTTGCGCTCTTTGATAAACTGCACCAAGAGCTCATTGGCAAGAGCTGATTCAGGTACAATGATGATTGGCGTTAAAATATCTTCAATCTCCTTTGGCTTTTTGAAAAGCTCAAGGTGATGACAATATCCAATAACATCATCTATGGTCTCTTTGTAAATAATGATCTTTGAATGTCCACTTTCCACGAACAGCTCTCTTAGATCAGAAATAGCGTCCTCAACTTCCATCGCAACGATGTCGGTCCGAGGCACCATGCATTCCCTGACTTTTACTTTCTTAAAGTCTACTGCATTGTCAAAAATTTTAGCATCTATATCTATGTCTTCCCCTTTGGTATCCATATAGTTTTGAATAAAACTATTGAGGTCTGTAATGGTATAGGCAGGTTTATCGTCATTGTATTCCAAGTTAAGTACTTTTACAATCACAAATTTCGAAAGCCCCACAACCACCCAAACAACTGGATACATTAGGTAATAGATCACGGCAAAAGGCAGCGCAAAAAAGGTGAGTAACCTGTTTGGGTTAAGTATAAAAATACTTTTAGGGATAAATTCTGCTGTTACCAATACAATAATCGTAGAAACCAAGGTTTGGACAACCATTACACCTGCTTGAGTATTGAGTGCTTCAGGCAATAGGTAGCTTACCGGTGGCTCTAATAAATAAGCCATAAATATCCCATACAACACCAAGCTAATGGTATTTCCCATAAGGGAAGTGCCAATAAACTGCCCTGGGTTTTGTATAAAATTTGCCAAGACTTTACCAGAAACCTTGCCTTGCTTACCTTGAAGCTCTATCTGCAAACGGTTAGCAGAAACAAAGGCAATCTCCATTCCGGAAAACAATGCCGAAAAAAACAGACTAATAAGCACTAAGAGTAAGTAATGACTATCCATTAATTCTTCTTACGTTTACTTTTATTCGATTTTTTTTCGTTCATTTCTTTTTCTTCCAATTTATTTTTACGGTACATGTGATAAAACAACAACACTACCGAGAACATAAACAGTGGATATGAAGCCACTATTCCTGCTTTTATCGTAATATGAGCTCCTATTACCACCAATGCTGCTGCAAGGGACAATAAGATTGCACTGCTTATTTTCATTGTACAATTTTAGAGAACATTATCTATTTCACCTGTTACCTTAGTGAATTTATATTCATTGAAACCTTCGTCCGCTTCCATTCCAGTACCCTTTATTATTCGGTCAGGTTCTTCCACAGTGACAAATTTTTCAGTGTAGATTTTCTTTTTGGTCTTGTCCCAAAACAACTCCTCCGAATTCAGCTTTTGCTCTTTAACGAGATTATGAACCTGAACGTCTCCTTCTCCTCTATAGATATTGCTTTTCCTATCGAAATAGCCTCTATCTGCACGAATCGTGGTACTCAATTCACCTTCTTTATCAAAGAAATGAATAACAATCCCTTCTGGAAATTCTGCATCACCATTCTTGAATTCAAGTTGCTTATCCGCCATTAATTTAGTTCTTACAATTGCCGAGTCACTGTGCAATAGTTCTATTTCAAAACTCGTACGGTAAGGACCTTCATAATAGGCTAACTGACTTTTGTCCACATCTTCCCTACAGCCAATACTTCCTACCAATAAAATAAGAAACAATAATTGCTTGGTTGCCCTATAAGGAACAATCCTTGCACTATGCCCAAAGATTTGACTATAAAATTGTCGAACGCTCAAACTATTAATAAACTTTATCTACCTACAAAGGTAAGGACATTTTGGGAGGAATTTTATTTTTTTAAGCCCGATTATACAATTGGCTTGCTATCAATCATTATTATCCGTCATTCTTATCTGTAAAAATTACAATAAACCCATAAGATGAAAGCTTAAGACAATAAGAAGATCATCCGACAACTGCTCCTGCTAGAAAAAATTTAAGGAAAATGAAATAACAAACACCTGTATGACTTGGCTTGGTTAGCCCAGGATTTACGGAAAATTTTCTTTTACCCTATAAGCAAGGTACCCCTTAAACGTTACTTCTATAAGAATTAGATATAAAAGAAGCGTAAGCATCATGGCTGTAGGTCAATTCCATACTAAAAATAAACCCATAGCAGAGTAAATAA